>DASUXW010000269.1:0-5771 GCA_036377715.1 Gemmatimonadales bacterium | reverse complement strand
ATTCTTCATGAATCTTGCCAACATCGTGGAGCAGGGCAGCAGTCTCAACTTGTTCGATCTCCTTGGCCGAGAGTCCGAGCTCGACAGCTATAGCCCTTGATAGCTCGCTAACCCTGACTGAGTGACCTGATGTGTACGGATCACGTGCTTCGATCGCCTTGACCATCACCTGAAGCAGTTCTTGGCCGCTGTCTTCGAGTTGGTGGTAGAGACCATACACGTGGCGAACCGCCACTATTGGAACAATCACTCCCAACAGGCCGATGGATCCAAATCCCAACCATGTATCGAACCTGACGTAGAGCCACGCAACAAGTACTGCGATTGCACTTGCCCCCAAGTCATACCCGAGCAAACCTCGAGTGTTCAGATTCCAGACTTCGCGGAATGCTCGCCCAGAGCTCAGTACGATTGCTGAATTGACAGAGGCTGCATTGATCAAGAAGTAAACAACCGCAAAGACAAAGAACAGGCCGAGGTCCCGCTGGACAGGCTGAGATGAAAGCAGGGGAGAACTCGCCAGGTATGTCGGCGGCAGGTTTCCCCCGAACGCATTGTAGACCGCGGCCGCTGCGCAGACCGAGAGCACTCGCTGGGCGACGTTGAAGACAGTCTTGAGTGGCGTATTGTTGCGAACAAACTCGCCGGCTAGTGTGGATACTCCCGCCACTGCTGCGGCCCAGAATCCTCCGAACAGGAGCGCGGCAGCCATGTGCATGATGAAGGAAGTGGATCCACGAGCAGAGATTCTGAGCCTTGTGTTCAGGCTCTCAAGCAGACCGGCCACAAAGACGAAAGTCGCCAGCGGCCACCAGCCCGGGAATGGTAGCCGATAAGGCCACGCAGAAGCTGCTGCGAAGATCGCAGCGACAGTTGTGGCAAAGACGAACAGGTAAACGCGAATTTCGCGTGTCATAGTCGTAGGTTGGGGACCCCAGACTTCGGGGTTACTGCCAGGTCGAACCCTCACTCCTGCCAAACAACCCGGCCAGGAAGTAGGCAACCGATGCGAGCAGGTTCACTTTCAGCATTGAGCGTCACCCCCCTTCAAGTCAGACTACCTAGGGAAGTGGCCGGCCTCGCTATGGCCCGCCAGACGCTCCGCTCGATCAATTGTCCGCTAGTCTCCGCTGTACTGACCTGACGAAGACCGGGATCCCCTTTACCCTTGTATCCTTTCCTGAGTGGGTTGGCGTCCCCTCCGTGCCGCCCCCGCCCCGACTACCCTCCTGATGCAACGGGCGCACCCCAGGTGCGCCCACGACATTCGCGTCTCTGATCGTTTTGGTGCCGGACCCCGAGCCCGGCCCCTCGACACTCTTGTCGCCCGGCCGCGGCCGGGCCTGACCCTAGGTCGGCCGGCGTGCCTCCGTCCAGCGGTTGGTCGCGTCCAACACCGCGAACACCGCGGCGCGCTCCGCGCTCTCCTTGATCTCCGACGTCCCGGTCATCAGCGTCGTCTCGCGCCCGCCCAGCCCCTGCACCGCCACGAACGCGAACTCGCGGTCGAAGCCCTCCACGATCTTGGCCCCCTCGAGCGCGATCGACGACTCGGTCAGCAGCCGGTCGAGCACCGACACCGCCGCCTTGGCCGCCGCCTCGACGCGGCTTCGCGGCGTGTCGCTCGACTCCTCGTCGGCCGACTCGGTTTGCCCCCGGTACGACAACGTGACCGTGATCGAGATCCGGTGCGGCCGCCGCCCCGGCGCCACCACCAGGTTCTCGAACAGCACCGTCCGCTGCAGCACCTTGTCACGGACCGACTCGCGCTCCAGCGCCTCGATCGGCTTCACCTCCGCCGTCTGCGCGATGCTGATCTTCCGGTGGTCCACCTTGAGGCCGAGCTGCGCCAGCAGCGCGCTCTCGATGTTGCGCACCAACTGCTTGGGCTGCAGCCCCGCCTGGGCCAGGATGTGGACCTCGCTCACCTCGCCCAGCGGCGTCGTCACCACCCGCGCGCTCAGGATGCCTTCCAGACTGGTCAACAGGTTCTCCGCCCGGCGCACCCCCCATGGATCGGGCACGCCCTCCTGAGGTCCGGAAGGGCGGCCCGACGCGGGCGCACTCGACGACGGCTTGGGACTGAATCCGTTCACGGGACGTATTCCTTGCACGGCCTGCGTTGAACCCGCTTCGAACCCCTTCATGCGACCGCGTTCCGGCCCGCGGCCTTGGCGCGGTACAGCGCGCGGTCGGCGGTGACCAGAAGATCGCTCTCCGACGGCTGGCGCGGATCGAACTCCGCCAGCCCGACACTCACCGTGATGAGCCCCGGCGGATACCCGAGCCGCCGGCCCACCCCTTCGATGCCCGTCCGCAGCGCCTCCGCCACCCGCGCGCCACCCTGCAGATCGGTGCGGGTGAGGATCACCACGAACTCGTCGCCGCCGTAGCGCGCCGCCACGTCGGAGGCGCGGACCGCGTTCCGGATCTCGCCCGCCACCGCGCGGAGAATGTCGTTCCCCGCCTCGTGGCCGTACTGGTCGTTCACTTCCTTGAAGCGGTCGAGGTCGAGGAACAGGACCGCGAACCCCTCGTTGCTTCGCTTGCCCCGCTCCACCTCGAAGGCCAGCCGGTCGCGGAGGATCCGGTAGGTCGAAAGACCGGTCATCGTATCCACGGCCGCCGCGCGCTGCGCCTCGTCGGCCCGGCGCTCCTGATACGGCGTGCACTGCCGCATCGACGCGCGGCCCAGCGCCGCCGCCTCGGCGAACGCCTGACAGGTGGCGAACCCGCAGGCGCGGCAGTCCCAGGCTCGTCCGTTGGGCCCGCGGCCGATCTGCTCCAAGATCTGGGCGACCGCCTCGGCATCCGGCAGCACCCGGCGCGGCTTGATCTCGAACGTGGCACCCACGCTCGCCACCACCGTCCCATCCACCACCGGCTGCCGGCTCCGCGGCGGCTCGGTGGCCGCCAGCAGCTCCCGCCGCCAGAACAACTCCTCCTGCGGCCCCGAGAGCGGATGGTCCAACGGCCCCTCGGTGCTCAGGATGTCCACGAAACCCAGGTCCAGCCGGTCCACCGACACCGCGCGCGCTACCGCCGGGAGCGCCTCCAGCCCGCGGATCTTGCGGAACCGGCGGCTCGAGTGCCGGGCCTCCTCCAGCAGGGCCAGCGGCAGCCCGCCCGCCGCGCTCAGGTGGCGCCGGCGCTCCTCCGGGACCCGCTGGAAGAAGGTGGGCTGCGAGAGCACGTCCACCCCGCGGATCCGGAAGAGCTGGTCCAGGTCGCCGTAGGTTATGGCTGCGTCAAGATCGGGGCTGTTGATCGGCGGGCAGATGCCCGCGTACGCGATCCTGAGCCCCGAGCTGTGCTGAGCCCGCAGGTATCGGGCCTCCGCGACCGCCGGCAGCGTGACCGGTGCAAGGTACGGCAGCAACTCAGGATACTGCGCCCGGACCGTCTCCACGACCACTGGATCGGTGGAGCGGATCAAGGTGCCCCAAGGCTCCTCTTCCCAGAGCTTAAGGTATTCGGCGGCAACGAGTTCGTCGCCGATTACGCCCCGGGTAACCGCCCGGAAGCCGGCTTCGTAGCAGGCGTTGATCAACTGCTCCGGCGTGGCCGGATAAAAATGGGTGACGGACTCCGGACTCAGAATGAGTACCCCGTCGCCCTGGGCGGCAATGGCAAGGGCACGCCCAATTTCGCCGTTTACCTTGACCGCGCCGTGGGGACAGGCCGGCAGGCACTGACCGCACCGGATGCACGCCTCGTCGACCACCTGCAGCAGCAGCGGCTCGTCGCCCGCAACCGCGATAGCATCGGTCGGGCACACGCGCACACATGCCAGGCACGCGACACACTGCTCGGCGTCGATGACGAAGTTCAAGGGCCTGACCGGTCAGGTCTGGGGGGACCTTGGCAATTTGACGGTCGGCTTAAGACCTGTCAATAGGTGTATAGCTGCAAAACAATGAGTCAGCAGAACTTAGCCGCTGTGACAAAGTTGGCGCTGGTGGGCTAAATCATTCCAGATGATAGGCTTTGATTTTCCGGTACAGGGTCCGCTCGCCGATCCCGAGCTCTTCGGCCGCCCGCCGGCGGTTCCCCCGGTGCTCCTGAAGGGCCGCCTGGATGGCAGCCCGCTCGACCTCGGCCATGGTCATCCCCGGCCGGTAGAGCACCGGCTGGAGGCCATCCCCGTCGTCGCCGTCGGGCAGCACGTCGGCCACCGATGACGGCTCCGCGAGCTCGATGACTTGGACCCGCTGGGGGTGCTCGTCGAGCCGGCGGCGCAGCTCCTCTACCTGCAGCTTGAGCTCGAGCAGGCTCCGCAGGATGAACTCCAGCTCGTGGCCGCCGACGGTCTCCCGGATCTGCCCCGGAACGCGGACAGGCAGGAGGGTGCCGGGGCCGTCCAGGATGTCCTGCGGGATGTCGGCCGCGCGAATCTCGGCGCCGGGCGCGAGCACCACCATGGACTCGATCAGGTTCCGAAGCTGGCGCACGTTGCCCGGCCACGGTGCCGACACCAGCCGCTGCATCGCCTCGGGAGTAATGCCGCGGAAGGTGCGGTCGTGCGCGCGCGCGAGCTCGCGGATGAACCGGCGCACCAGAAGCGGGATGTCCTCGCGCCGCTCGCGCAGGGGCGGCAGGTAGATGTTGAGGACATTGAGCCGGTAGTAGAGATCGTCACGGAACTCGCCCAGCGCGACCGCATCGCGCAGCGAGCGATTGGTGGCCGCCAGCACGCGCACGTCCACCTTGATCGGCTGCGTGCCGCCCACCCGGAAGAAGGTCCGGCTCTCGAGCACCCGGAGCAGCTTCACCTGCGTGGAGGCCGGGATCTCTCCAATCTCGTCGAGGAAAATCGTCCCCTCGTCGGCCAGCTCGAACCTCCCCAGCCGCCGCTCGGCCGCTCCGGTGAACGAGCCCTTCTCGTGGCCGAACAGCTCGCTCTCGAGCAGCGTCTCGGGCAGCGCCGCGCAGTTGACCGCGATGAACGGCTTGCCCCGACGCGGCGAGAGATCGTGGATCCCTTTCGCCACCAGCTCCTTCCCGGTCCCACTCTCGCCCTGGATGAGCACCGTGCTCGAGACCGGCGCCATCTGCTCGATCTTGACCAGCACCTCCTGAATCGCCGCGCTCTCACCGATGATACCCGTGCGCTGCTGGAGCCCCCGCCGCTCGATGAGCCGGCGCGCGGTCGCCACCGCGTCGTCGGGCGTCACCGGCTTCATCATGGTCTCGGTAACGCCGAGCCGGCCCACCCGTTCGGCCCGCTCGGAGTCGGTGGGTTCCAGCAGGGCGAGCGTGGAAATCTCGTGTTCGCGCGCCAGCCCGGCGAGCTGGAGTGCGTGAGGCTCGTGCACCGCGCCGGTCAGGATCACCAGCTCGGGGCTCTCGCGCCGGACGGTGCCGCGAGGGTCGTCGAGGGAGGAGAACATCGCCGTGGAGAACCCCGCCCCCTCGAAGGCCGCGTTGAGCGGCACGGCGGTGGAGAGGTCATCCATGGTGATGAGGATGCGGGCTGGCATGGGGGAAAGGTAATGAGTCGTGAGTCGTGGGTCGTGCGTCGCGAGGGCGGCGGGGGCTCACGACCCGCGACTCACGACTCATGACTAGCCATGCCCGGTCCTCTCCCCCCGCACCAGCTCCACCGCGTGCTCGACGATACCGTCCAGCACGGCCAGACCGTCGCGGACGCCGCCGGGGCTGCCGGGGAGGTTGACGATGAGGGCGCGCGCGCGGACGCCGGCGGTACCGCGGGAGAGCGCGGCGCGCGGGAAGCGGGGGTAGACTGCCATCCGGAGCGCCTCCGCGATGCC
>DASUXW010000268.1:0-7417 GCA_036377715.1 Gemmatimonadales bacterium | reverse complement strand
CGCGAGAATTTCCTCGCGCTTCGCCCCGATCAGGTCCATGATCTCCTGCGCCCGGCGCTCCGGCTCGGCGCCGGGGAGGTCGATCTTGTTGAGGACGGGGATGATCTCGAGCCCGGCGTCGAGCGCGAGGAAGAGATTGCTCAGCGTCTGCGCCTGCACGCCCTGCGAGGCGTCCACCACGAGGATGGCACCCTCGCACGCGGCGAGCGAGCGCGAGACCTCGTAGGTGAAGTCCACGTGGCCCGGGGTGTCGATCAGGTTGAGCTCATAGGCCTCGCCGTCGCGCGCGGTGTAGGCCATGCGGACGGCATTGAGCTTGATGGTGATCCCGCGCTCGCGCTCGAGGTCCATCGTGTCGGTCAGCTGCTCGCGCATCTGCCGCTTCTCGACTGCCCCGGTGGTCTCGATCAGCCGGTCGGCCAGGGTGGACTTGCCGTGGTCGATGTGGGCCACGATGCAGAAGTTGCGGATGCGGGACTGGGACATGCGGGGAATATAAGGCGGACGGGCGGACGGGCGGACGGGCGGAAGGGGCGCGGACGGTTAGAATTGTGCGTGCCCGAATCCTCGTCCGTCCGCCCGTCCGGCCGTCCCGCTGTCCGCCCGTCCGCCGACGCCGGGATGCTCCTCGTCTGCCTCATCTGGGGCGTCAACTTCGCGGTCACGAAGCTCGCGATCGAGCAGATGCCGGCGCTGCCGTTCACGGCGATTCGGTTCGCGGTGGCGAGCCTGCTGCTCTGGCTGGTGGTGCGGCTGATCGAGCCGCCGACGACACTGGCGCCGGGTGAGCTCCGGCGGCTGGTCATCCTCGGCGTAGTGGGGAACACGCTGTACCAGCTCGCGTTCATCCTGGGGCTCGCGCACACGACGGCCGGCAACAGCTCGCTCATCCTGGCCACAGTGCCGACCGTGGTGGCGGTGTTCGCCTGGATGCTGGGACTCGAGCGGGTGACGCCGCGCATGTGGGCGGGGATCGTCATCGGCACGGCGGGCGTGGTGCTCGTGATCGCGGCCGGCGGGGTGGAGTTCACGGCCCGCACGCTGCGCGGCGACGCGCTCACCGTTGTCGCGGTACTGTGCTGGGCCGGCTACACCATCGGACTCAGAGGCCTGCCCAAGGGGCTGAGCCCGCTCCGGGTCACCTCGATCACCACCATCGCCGGGATGCCGGGCCTCCTCCTGGCCGGCCTCCCGGGACTTCTCGTCATGGAGTGGACGACGATCCCCGGCAGCGCCTGGGGTGCCCTGGCCTACGCGACCCTGCTCTCGCTGGTCGTGGCCTACATTCTCTGGAACCGGAGCGTGCAGGCCGTCGGCGGCACCCGTACCGCCATCTACATGTGCGTCACCCCGCTCGTGGCACTCGGCGCCGCCTGGCTCATTCTCGGCGAGCACCTCCGGCCGCTGCAGGGAGTGGGGGCGGCGATGATCATCGGGGGGGTGTTGCTGACGAGGCTCTAGAGGTGAGCGGTGAACGATGAACGGTGAACGGTAACGGCACACCGCAGCCCCTCTCGGTGTGCCGTTACCGTTCACCGTTCACTGTTCACCGCTTCTAAGCGCTCCACCGCCCGCCGCAGGTGCGGGATCACGATGCTCCCGCCCACCACGAGACCCACCGCGAAGATCTCCAGGAATTCTTCGCGGGTGACGCCCTCCTCGTGGCAGCGGAGGATGTGGTAGGTGATGCAGTCGTCGCAGCGGAGGACGAGGGAGGAGACCAGGCCCAGCATCTCTTTCGTCTTGGCGCCGAGCGCGCCGGGCTCGTAGGCGCGGCTGTCGAGGGCGAAGAAGCGGTTGAGGGTGAGGTTGCCGGCGCCCAGGATCACCTCGTTCATCCGGGCGCGGAACTCCTCGAACTCGGCGATGGACTCGCCCACTCAACGGCCCTCCGGCTCGTCCACGATGTCCTTGTAGCTCTCCGGGTTCCACTTGGGACGGGCCGGTGCGTCGCCGATCTCACGCCCCAGATAGTAGAGCAGCTTGAGAATGCGCGACTCCTTCTCGCTGTTGATCTTGTCGGGCGAGTCGGTCACCTGGTGGTAGTCCGGGTGGACCCCATTGAAGAAGAACAGGATCGGGATGCCCTTCCGGGCGAAGTTGTAGTGGTCGGACCGGAAGTAGAACCGCTCCTCGGGCCACCGGTCGTCGATCGCGGTCATGCCGAGCTCGGGGTGGGCGCGGTTCACCCGGTCGAGTGTGGCGCCCAGGTCCGAGTGCTCCCGTCCGATGGCCACGATCGTGTCGGGCCAGTTCCGGCCGATCATGTCCATGTTGATGTCGGCGACGATCTGCCCGACCGGCACCGGCGTGTGCTCGGTGAAGTAGCGGCTGCCCCAGAGGCCCTTCTCTTCTCCGCTCACGGTCAGGAAGATGATGGAGCGCCTGGGCCGACCACCGGGACGGCTGAACGCTTCGGCCAGCTCGATCACGCCGGTCGTGCCCGAGCCGTCGTCGTCGGCCCCGTTGTTGATGCTGTCGGCCTGGCCCGGGGTGATCCCGATGTGGTCCATGTGCGCCGAGTAGACCAGGTACTCCTTCCTGAGCACCGGATCGCTTCCCTCGAGAATCCCCACCGTGTTGGGCGCGGTGAGCGACTGAAGCACCGAGTCCTTGAGCTCGACCGTGATCTTGAGCCCGGGAAGCTCCCGGATCACCGGCGCGGTGTCGGCCCGGATGGCGGCCAGATTCAGCTTCGCGGCCCCGAGTACCGGCGCGACGGCGGTCCCGCTCACCTCCACGAACGGTGGGCGCTCGAGGCCAAGGTTGACGGTGGTGCGCGGCGAGAGCGAGGCCGGGATGCGCGCCGCGAAGCGGGACGGCGGGAGATCCGACACCAGGATGACGGCCTTCGGCTGGGCCGCCCGGATCGCCCGCGCCACCTGGAGCGCTTCCGCCGAGGGCCGCGACAGGTCGGCGGTGTAGAGCACCATTCGATCCCGGAGCGCGAGGCTGTCCACGTCGTTGGCCGTGAGCCGCCCGCCGAGGACCACGGTGGGCCCGGTGAGCGGCTTGCCGGAGATGGTGCCCGTCACGAACAGCGCCGTGCGGTCGAAACGCGCCACCGACTCGGTGCCGTGCGCGCGCAGCGTCACCCGCGAGCCGGCTGCGTCGAGGCGGCGGCGCTCGATCGGGTAGTGCTGCAACCAGGTGCCGCTATCGCCCGCGGGCTTGAGGCCGAAGCGGCGAAACTGGTCGGCCACGTATCGGGCCGTCAGCTCGAGCCCGCGGCTCGGCGTATCCCGACCCATCATCGAGTCGTCGGCGATGACGCCGATGTGATGGGCGACGTCGCTCGCGGTGATGGTGGCGGCCGCGCTGTGGGCGGCCGGAGCGGTCTGGGCCGGCAGCGGACCCGCCGCGAGGGCGAGCCCGAAGCCGAGAAGCACGACACGGTGCATGTCGGAACAGTCCTGGTTCAAGGTCGATCGGCTAATCGTGCGGGGATTATAGCGGGGTCCGCGCGCTCAAGGGCGGCGGCGCCGAAGCTCGGGCTCGCCGGTCGGGCGGACGGGCGGACGCGTGGACGGGCGGACAGCCGGACGGTCGTGTGCCCGGTCGCGCGCAGGTAATCCGTCAGCCGATCCGTCCGTCCGTCCGACTGTCCGCCCGTCCGCCCGTCCGCCCGTCCGCCCGTCAGTCCTTCCGATCGGCCCTCGATCCGAATACGATTCCGATCTGCATGCCCAGCACCACCATTCCCGTCCGGCCCCGGCTCGACCTGCTCGACCCGTTCGAGGTCGCGAAGCTCGGCGGACTCGAGGTGATCACCGAAGGGGTCGTCGAAGGGTTCCTGGCCGGCATCCATCGCTCCCCGCGCCGCGGCTTTTCCGTCGAGTTCGCCGAGCACCGGATGTATCAGCCCGGGGACGAGCTGCGGTATGTGGACTGGAAGATCCTCGGCCGCCACGACCGGTTGTACGTCAAGCAGTACGAGGAGGAGACCAACCTCCGCGCCATGATCGTGTGCGACGCGAGCCGCTCCATGGCGTGGACCGGCAGCCCCGACAGCGTCCTGCCCAAGCTGGCCTATGCCCAACGGCTCATCGCCGCGCTCACCCTGGTTCTGCTCCGGCAGCGGGACGCCGCCGGCCTCATCACCTTCGACGACGACGTGCGCACCGTGCTCCCGCCCCGCTCGCGCCTAAGCCACTGGCGGCAGCTCGTGGCCACGCTGGCCGCGCTCGAGGCGGGGCAGGGCACCGCGGCGGAGCCCGCGCTCCGGCGGGTGGTGGACCAGCTCCGGCGGCGCGGGCTCGTGGTGTTCGTCTCCGACCTGCTGCTCGAGCGCGAGATCGCGCTCAAGGCGCTGCGCTTCCTGCGCCACCGCGGGCACCAGGTGCTCGTGTTGCACCTGATGGACCCGGCCGAGGTGGCGCTCGGCGGGCCGGCGGAGGCGCGGTTCGAAGATCCGGAGACCCGGGCCGCGGTCGTCATCCGGCCTCGTGACTGGGCGGGCGCCTATCGTGAGACGGTGCGGACGGTGGTCCACGAGTGGCGCCTCGCCTGCCGGCGGCACGGGATCGGCTACCATCGGGTGACCACCGACACTCCGTTCGGCGTGGTGCTCCGCGAGGCGCTCGCTCCGTCGTCCCGCTCGGCATGATCGGCTTTCTCCATCCGTGGGCGCTCGTCGGCCTCGCGGCCGCGGCGATCCCCGTCCTGCTGCACCTCCTCGCCCGCCGCGAGCCGCCGACGGTGACATTTCCCGCCGTCCGCTACCTCGTCACCACCACTCGCGAGCACCAGCGCCGGCTCAAGCTCCAGAACATTCTCCTGCTGGTCCTGCGCACGCTCCTGATCATCGTCCTGGTGCTCGCCGCCGCCGGGCCGACGCTGCCCCGGAGCGGGGTGACCGGGCACGCGCCGAGCGCGCTGGTGCTGGTGGTGGACAACTCGCCAAGCAGCGGCGTGGTCGTGGCCGGGACCGCTCGCCTCGCGCAGCTCAAGGCGGCCGCGCGGCGGGTGCTCGCGCGCGCGACGCCCGACGATGCGCTCTGGCTGCTCGCCGCCGACGGCGTGCCGCGCCGGGGCGATCCGCCGGCGCTGCGCGACCAGGTGGACGCGCTCACGGTGTCCTCCCGGCGCATGGATCTCGGCGAGGCGCTCGGCACCGCCAACGCGATCCTGGCGGCCGAGCCGCGCCCCGGAGAGATCAGCCTGCTCACGGATCTGCAGGCGAGCGCCGTGTCGCCCGCCGAGCTGCGGGCTCCGCTGGTCGTGGGGCGCCCCGATCAGCCGCCGCCCGCCAACGTGGGCATCGCGCGGTTGGAGACCGGCCCGCAGCCCTGGGGCGCCGACGGCGGCCGCCTCACAGTCTCGCTCGCGGGCGATACCTCGCGCGCAACGCCGGTGAGCGCGAGGCTGGGCGACCGGCCCGCGCGGCAGGCGCTCGCGCGGGTGGGCGCGCCGGCGGTGCTCGCGCTGCCCGGCGCGGCCAGCGGATGGTGGCAGGCGAATGCGGAGCTCGACCCCGATGAGCTCCGGCTGGACGACAGCCGCGTGGGCGTGGTCCGCGTGGCCCCGGTGGCGCAGGTCAACTGGGACTCGGCCGGACGGTACGCCGCGGCCGCGTGCGATGTGCTCGAAGCCAACCGCCGCATCGCCCGGGGCGGCGAGGTAACGCTCGGCCGGCTTGCGCGCGGGAGCGCGATCGTGCAGCCGCCGGAGGATCCGGCGGCGCTCGGCGCACTCAATCGGGCGCTCGCCGCGCGCGGGGTGGCGTGGCGCTTCGGACCACCGGTCGAGGGCGCTTCGGTGACCGACAGCGGTTCCCTGGTGGGCCGGGTGCGGGTGCTTCGGCGGCATGCGCTCCAGCCGGCCGGGAGCGGCCGAACCGGCGTGCTCGCGACCGTGGCCGGCGGCGCGCCGTGGCTGGTGCGGAGCGGCAACGTGGTCCTGCTGGCCAGCCGGCTCGACCCGGCGTGGACCGACCTCCCCGTTTCCGCCGGGTTCATGCCGTTCATGGACGCGCTGGTGAACCGGCTGGCGCGGGGCGAGGTGTCGCTGGCCGAAGGCGCGCCGGGTGACGCGGTCGTGCTGCCTGACCTCGTCACCGAGGTGCGCCAGGGCGAGCGCGACTGGCGGGTGGAAGGCGGGGGCGTGTTCCGGCCCACCGAGCCCGGTGCCTACTACCTGGTGGCCGACGGCGACACGGTCGGGGCCATCGCCGCGAACGTGGACCCGCGCGAATCGCGGCTGGCACCCGCCCCCGACGCCCAGGTACGCCGGCTGTGGAACAATGCGCGCGTCGTGTCGCTCGACGACGCGGCCGGCCTCGCGTTCGGCGCGGCCGCGCGAGGCGACCTGCGCGGTCCGCTGCTCTGGGCGGCCCTGCTCCTGGGTCTCGCCGAAGTGGTGCTCGCGAGTCCCTGGCGCCGGCAGGCCCGATGAAGCTCCGGCCCGTGCTCGACGCGTTCGGCCGCACGCCCGCGGCCTTCGATCTGGCCGAACGGCTCCCCGTCCGCGGCGAGGCGCTCGGGCTGGGCGGGCTCCATGGCTCGAGCGGCGCGGTGCTGGTGGCCTGGCTCGCCGCGCGGTTCCCGCAGCGCCTGCTCACGGTCGTGGCGCCCACGCCGGGCGAGGCGGAGCGCTGGCTCACCGACCTCGCCCATCTGACCGATGAGGGCGTCGCGCTGTATCCGCAGCGCGAGGCACTGGGCGAGGACGAGCCGCACTACGAGATCGCCGGCGAGCGAGCCGAGACCATCGAGGCGCTGCTCGAGGGACGACTGCGCGTGCTGGTGACCACGGCGCGCGCGACCGCCGAGCGGACGCTGATGCCCGCGGCGCTCGAGCGACTGCGGCTTCGGCTCGCCGTGGGCGACCGGCGCCCGCCGGCCGACGTCGCCCGCACGCTCGAGCGCATGGGTTACCGCCGCGTGCCGACGGTCACCGAGGTCGCCGAGTTCAGCGTGCGGGGCGGGATCCTCGACGTGTACGGATTCGGGATGGCGTCGCCCGCGCGACTCGAGTGGTGGGGCGACGATGTCTCGTCCATTCGGGGGTTCGATCTCACCACCCAGCGCTCGCTGCACGAGCTGAGCGAGATCACCGTCCTGCCGATCACGACGCAGGGGGTGTGGGAGGGCGACGGGGCCGCGGTGGACTCGTCAGCCGCCCGTCGGACGCTGCTCGAGCTTCTTCCCTCCGACACCCTCCTCATCGAAGAGGCTGCCGGCCCCGACCGCGACGAGGTCCAGCGCGCGTGGCAGGAGACCCAGCACCACCTGAGCGTCGCGCGCCGCCTGGGCGAGGAGGTGCCCACCCGCGAAGAGATCCTGGAGCCGCCGGAGCAGTGGCGGACGCGGCTGTCGGCCTATCCTCGGCTGCTGCTCCGCGATGAGCAGACGGATCTCCAGTTCGGCTTCTTCCCGCCCGAGAAGGTAGACCGCGACCTCAATCGGCTCCGCGGGCT
>DASUXW010000267.1:0-35381 GCA_036377715.1 Gemmatimonadales bacterium | reverse complement strand
GTCCGCCCGTCTTCATTGACAGCCCCACCATTCGCAAGTAACCTACCCCCAACCACTTCCGCCACAGCGAGGCCGGCGTGCCCCTGTCCCCCATCGAAGTCCTGCGCAAGGTCCCGCTCTTCTCCGGGCTGGGCGAGAGCGATCTGGCGGCGTTCGCCGAGCTGACCCGCGAGCGCAGCTATCCGAAGGGCAGCGTGATCGTGTTCGAGGACGACCCCGGCGACGCCCTGTACCTCGTCGCCGCCGGGCAGGTGAAGGTCGTCATCATCGCCGAGGACGGCCGGGAGGTGATCCTGAGCGTCCTGGGCGAAGGGAGTTTTTTCGGCGAGATGGCGGTGATCGACGACGAGCCCCGCTCGGCCCACGTCATCGCCATGGAGGACTCGAGCCTGCTGGTGCTCCGGCGCGAGGACTTCTACGCCCGGCTCCGGAGCTCGCCCGAGGTGGCGATCTCGCTGCTCCGGGAGATCTCCCGGCGGCTCCGGCGGGCCGACGAGAAGATCGGCAGCCTGGTCCTCCTCGACGTCAACGGGCGGGTGGCGCACCTGCTGCTCCGCATGGCTGACGACGAGGGGGGTGACCGCATCACCCGGAAGCTCACCCACCACACGATCGCCCAGATGATCGGCTCGAGCCGCGAGACGGTCTCGCGGACGATGCGGAACCTGGTCGAGCGCGGGATCATCCAGGTTACCCGGAAGGAGATCACCCTGCGCGACCGCCGCTCGCTCATGCTGGCCGCCCGGCGGGCGTGAACGCAGTCACCCCGCTGCCGTGATGCCGGACCCGGCTCCGCGTGCGGCAGTCGGGCGAGCTTTGAGGATGCGCCCTTCCTCCGGCCGGACGGCATGTACCGCCTGACCTTCTGGGGAACCCGCGGCTCGATCCCCACTCCAGGTCCCCAGACCGCACGCTACGGCGGGAACACCGCGTGCATCAGCCTCAGGGGCCCGGACCACCGCCTCGTCATCCTCGACGCGGGCAGCGGGCTTCGCCCGCTGGGGCACGAGCTGATGCAGAACGGAAAGCGCGGGGTCGCGGCCGACGTCCTGCTCTCGCACACGCACTGGGACCACATCCAGGGGCTGCCCTTCTTCAAGCCGCTCAGCGCGAGCGGGAACCGGTTCTGCGTATATGGCGCCGCGCAGGAAGGGGTCCCGCTCAAGGAGATCCTCCGGCGGCAGATGGATCCGATGGTGTTTCCCGTCCCGCTCGAGGCCCTCGCCGCCCGGATCGAGGTACACGACATCCAGGAGGGCGAGGTGCCGCTGCGCGACTTCCGGGTCCGCGCCTTCCGCCTGCGGCACCCCGGCACCACGCTGGGCTACCGCCTGGCTCCCAGTGACGGCGGCCGCGAGCTCGCGTACGTGACCGACAACGAGCTGGGTCCGGGGGGCAGCTACCCCGTATCCGCCGACTGGCGCGCGCGCCTGGTCGAGTTCCTCGCCGGAACCGATATCCTGGTGCACGATGCCATGTACTCGGACCGGTTCATCAGGATGCGCGCAGGCTGGGGCCACTCCACGCCCCGGCAGGCCGTGCAGCTCGCAGCCGAGGCGGGGTGTGCGCGGCTGTTCCTGTTCCACCACGAGCCGGAGCACGACGACGACACGATCGACCGGCTCCTCGCCGACGCGCGCGCCTGTGCGCGTGAGGTCGCGCCGAAGCTGGTCGTGGAGGCGGCGGCGGAAGGGACGGGCTTTTCGCTCTGAGAGGGGCGGCGCGAGTCAGCGCGGCAGCCGCGCGAGCGCCGCGGTGAGCCCCACCTGCGCCGGGAGCGCGAGCGCGATCACCGGCCCATTCACCTGATCGAATCCGGGCAGCAGCTTGAGCAGTAGGCCCAGCGCCGACAGCCCCGCGACCAATGCGGCCGCGATGAGGCCGTAACGGGCCATCGCCTTTCCTCGGAGCGCGGCCGGGAGGGCGGGAAGGATCAACAGCGCCAGCGGGCTCAGCTGCAGCAGGTTCTCGTTGTGCGACGCGGCGACGTGATCGGTCAGTCCCCAGAGCCCCGCCAGCACCAGTCCCGCCAGCCCCGCCACGACCGCCCACCCACCCACGATGGCGAGGAACGCAAACCGCGCCGGCGCGCTCCGCCGCGCCGGCCGGGCCAGCAGTACCGCGCTCCCGCCGATGACGGCACCGACCAGGAGATACCATGCCAGCCACCTCGGCGGCCGAGCAGGCGGCACCGGGGCGGACGACTCGAACACCGTCCACTCGCCGCGTACGAGCGGACGCCGCTCGCCGTCAGGCCCGGGCAGCGTCACGTGCCGCATGTGCTCCCGCATCGACAGAGGGAGGAACATCTCCTCCCATTCCGAGAGCGGCTGATCGACCCCCTGACCCAGCGCGACCAGCAGCCCGGTGAAGATGAGAGGGTCGTTGGCCGTGAGCCGCTGGGTGTGGAAGCGATACGTGGTGCCCGCGGGACGCGAGGCGGTCTGCTGGCGCAGCGCGCCGTGCAGCACCCGGTCGAGCGCATCGCGCACCCGGGTGGAGCAGTTGTCGCGATAGTAGTCGTAGTGGTAGAACTTGTGCTCCGGCTCCGCGTTCCACCGCAGGAACTGCTGCAGCTCGAGCCGTGCCGCCATCGGCAAGTCGAGCTCCTGGATCCAGACCGAGCGGTTGTTCCGCTCGTACTCCGCCACGTAGCTCTGCGCCGGAAACCCCGCCATCCAGTACCACATCTGCCCGCGCACGAAACGGAGCAGAAAATTCTGCTGGTGAAAATCGAAGAGGCCGAAGTTGTAGGCCTCGTCGGTGCCCTGGACCGGATCGTGGATCCAGAGGGCGTTGTGTCCGAAGCGCTCCCAGACCTGGCGGCCGGGGCCGAAGGTCATGAGGTATACCTTCAACTCGGAGGACGAACGGGCGGACGGGCGGACGGACGGACGGGGCGTCTGAGCGTGCAGACTTGCCAGAGGAAGGACACAGGCGATGAGTATGGGCATGAGGAGCCACCTCACCACCAACCAGTCCGCCCGTCCGCCCGTCCGCCCATCGGCCCTCACAGCGTCGCGTCCCGCCCATCCTCCGCCGACTTGTACACCGCGTCCAGGATCCGGTGCAGCACCAGATGATCCTGCAGCGAGGCCACCTTGGCGTCGCCCTTGAGCGCGGCCTCGAAGTGGGCCCACTCGGCGCGGTAGGAGGCGGTAAAGGCGTTCTCGCGGCTGCCCGACGCGGTGGGCGACACGTCCACCGGCATGCCGTGCAGGTCCTTCCAGACGGTGAGCGGGTTGATGGCGGCCGTTCCCTTGCTGCCGCGCAGCCCCACGCCGAAGCGCTCGGCGCCGCCGAGATGATGCCAGGTGACGTCCACGAACAGCGACATGCCGTTCTCGCACACCACGAAGGCGCTCCCGCTCTGTTCCACCGTGCGCTCGTGGCCGCCGCTGTCGAGCGAGGCACTCACCCGGGCCGGCGCCGGCATCCCGCCGAGCCAGAGGCCGAGGTCGAGGATGGAGAGGCCGAGGTCGAGCATGGCGCCGCCGCCGGCGAGGTCGCGACGCTGGCGCCAGCCGAGCTGGTTCCGGCCGGGACGGAAGATGTGCCAGCTCCCCCTCACGCTTTCGATGCGCCCCAGCTCGCCGCTCTGAACGAAGCTCCGCACGATCTGCACGTCCGGCCGGTAGCGGTGGTTCATCCCGACCATCACGATCCGGTCGCTCTTCTCCGCAGCCCGGATGATCCGCTGTACGCTCGCCGCCGAGATGGTGAGCGGCTTCTCCACCAGCACGTGAAGGCCGGCCGAGAGGGCGGCGAGCGCGTGCGCTTCGTGCAGATGATTGGGCGAGCACACGACCACCGCGTCGAGCGTCTCGTCGCGGAGCAGGTCCTCGATGTCGTCGAGCGCGTCGGGTACCCCGAACCTGTTCGCGAGCGCGCGAGCCTTGGGGAGGTCGGTGTCGCAGATCGCCTGCACCTCGACCGTCTTGAGCTTCTTGAGCACGGGCAGGTGCGCCACCTGGGCGATGGCGCCGCCGCCGATCAGGCCGACCCGCAGGCGCTCGCTCGTGGACCGGCTGGCGGTCATTGGGCTGTCTCCCTCGTCAGTAGAGTCGCTCGAGCTGCGTGCCCGGAAAGTACGCGGCCAGGATACGCGGGTACTCCTGCCCCGCGCGCGAGCGGCCGACCGCACCCCACTGGCAGAACCCCACGCCGTGTCCCGCGCCCTGCCCGTCGGCGGCGAGCCGGGTGACTCGGCGCCCGGCGCCACTCACGGTGAGGGTGAAGGCGGCGCTCCTCAGGATCTCACCCGAGACCGGGCGAAGCACGCGCCGTACGTTGGCGCCGTCGACCCGCACCTCCTCGCGCGGCAGGCCGATGCTCAGCTCGCCCACCCGGCCCGACGGCGTGCGCCGCGCCACCCGTACGTCGCGGACGTCCGCAACGTCGCGTCCCGGGACCCCCGCGACCTCCGGCAGGGTGCGCCGGAGCACGGTGCGCAGCGCGTCGCCGCTCCACTCCTCGTGCCAGCGGTAGCGCGGGGAGATGCTGCAGTAGGCAATGCCGTCGTCGGCCAGGTCGGATACCGAGCGGAGGTAGGGCCGGTCGGCGGCGCGGAACACCTCGGTTCCGCTCGCGGTGTGGCCGCCACAGGTCGAATAGAAGAAAGCGTCGATCGGGGCGCCGTCCCAGGTGAGGACCTGGCCGCGCGTGGCGTCTACTGCTTCGCGGCCCTCGGGCGTCTCCGCCGCGGCGCCGCCGTACACCTGATCAGCGACCGTGGCATAGAGGTCGAAGCCCTGCCGGTCGCGCCGGCCGAGATGCCTGAGCGCGAAGGTGCGCGAGACGACCGCCTGCGCCTCCAGCGCCTGCTGGTCCTCGGGGCTGCGGCGGCCCATCTCGGCGGAGACGACGCCGGCGAGGTACGCCTCCATCGGCAGCCGGTCCACGAGCGTGAGGCCGACCGAGTCGCGCACGGCGGCGAAGACGCCGCGATAGGGGCGGCCGTTCACCTCGACCAGCGCATCGGGATCCGGCGAGACGATCTCGAACATCTCCGACGGCGCGGTGGTGGCACCGCCAGGGGCCATGGCCACGACGCCGCTGCCTCGGACCGCGAGCCGCCAGGCCTGCCCCGCCGGTATCTCGGCGAGGCGGGCGCCCGAGGGATCGCTCAGGCTGAGCCCGCTCTGGCTCGCGATCGTCGCCGACACCGCGCCGGTCACGAGGCCAACCCGAACGAGCGGCTCGGCCGGGGCTTCGCGCTCCGCGGGGGCCGGACTCGGTACGGGCACCGGTGTCGGCGCCGCAGGCGGAGGCGCCGCCGGCGCAGGCTCGGGCTCCGGCGTGGGGGCGGGCTTGGGCGGCGGCGCGCAGCTCGCCATCGCCACCGCAATCGCCGCGGCCGCGCCGAGCGCCGGCCCGCTCCAGCGCGCGATCAGCCGCCGGCGGACGTCAGCCGCGGTAGTTCCCAAACTTGAGCTCGATCCCGAAGTCCTGGGCCCTGAGATGGGCGATGATCGCCTGCAGCTCGTCACGGGACGGACCGGTCACCCGCACTTCGTCGCCCTGGATCGAAGCCTGCGCCTTCTTGAAGCCCCCATCCTTGACGGCTTTGACGATCCTGCGGGCGGTGTCGGGCGGGATCCCCTGCGTCAGCTTGACGGTGCGGCGAACCGACTGGCCGGTGGAAGGCGCCAGCTCGCCGACGTCGAGGTTCCGGACCGGAACGCCACGCTTGATCAGCCGGCCGCGCAGCACGTCGAGCAGCGCCTCCATCCGGAATTCGTCGTCCGCCGCGAGACGGATCTCCGCTTGAGGCCGGTCGAACGCGATGGTGCAGTGCGTGCCCTTGAAGTCGTAGCGCTGGCCGATCTCTTTCAGCGCCTGATTGACGGCATTGTCGACCTCCTGGAGGTCGGCGCCGGTCGAAATGTCGAACGAGGGATTGCTGGCCATGGATGCCGGGAAGGATTACCCTCCGGCCCGGTGCTTGACAACCCTCGACCGGAGCGGTAGTCTCCCATCCCGGCGGTGGATTTAAGGCCACTTGCTCCCGCCGGCCTCCCGGTCGTTCACGTCCGGAGGCAAACCAAAGAGCTAAAGCGCCGGATGTACGCCCTCCGCGCGCCAGGCCGGAGGGCGTTGCGTTTGGGCCCTCGCCGATCGTCATAGGCATGGAGAGCCACGGATGTCCCGTCGCCACGTCATGTGCTGTCGAATGATTGCCTGTCCCCCGCCACGGGGGTGGACGGCGTCGTCGGCGCGCCCGCGCGGCAGCGGCTCGTAAGCCCTCCGCATCCGGCACCGAGGCCCGGACCACTCTCCCGAGCGGTCCGGGCCTTTTCATTTCCACCAGCGAGGAGCAGCGCACCATGACCTACCATCCCGACACCCTGGCGGTCCACGCCGGCCAGGTCCCCGACCCCGCCACGAACTCGCGGGCCGTCCCGATCTACGCCACGACCAGCTACGTGTTCAACGACGCCCAGCACGCCGCCGACCTGTTCGGACTGCGGGTGTTCGGCAACATCTACACCCGGATTATGAATCCCACGAGCGATGTGTTCGAGAAGCGCGTCGCCGAGCTCGAGGGCGGCGTCGGGGCGCTCGCCGTGGCCAGCGGACAGTCGGCGACGACGCTCAGCATCCTCAATCTGGCTCGCGCGGGCGACAACTTCGTCACGTCGCAGACGCTCTACGGCGGGACGTACAACCTGTTCACGTACACCCTGCCCCGCTTCGGGATCACCGGCCGGTTCGTGGACATCCACAACCTCGACCAGGTGCGTGCCGCGATCGACCAGGGCACGCGGCTCCTCTTCGTCGAGACCATCGGCAACCCGCGGCTCGACGTGCCAGACTTCGAGGCGCTGGCGGAGATCGCCCACGCGGCCGGCATCCCGCTCGTGGTAGACAACACCTTCGGCGCGGCGACGCTCGCCCGCCCCATCCGGCACGGGGCCGACATCGTGGTGCACTCGGCCACCAAGTGGATCGGCGGGCACGGCACCGCGATCGGCGGCGTGGTGGTCGATGCGGGCCGGTTCGACTGGACGTCGGCCGAGGCCCGCAGGCGGTTTCCCGACTTCACGGCGCCCGATCCGAGCTATCACGGGGTGGTATACACCGAGGCGTTCGGTCCGGCGGCGTTCATCATCAAGCTGCGGGTGCAGCTCCTGCGCGACATCGGACCCGCCCTCTCGCCGTTCAATTCGTTCCTGTTCCTGCAGGGGCTCGAGACGCTGCCGCTTCGCATCGCGCGGATCTCGGAGAACGCGCTCACCGTCGCGCGGTGGCTGGCCGACGACCCGCGGGTCGAGTGGGTCTCGTATCCCGGTCTCGAGTCGCATCCCGAGCACCGGAACGCGGCGAAATACCTTTCGGGCGGCTTCGGCGGCGTCCTCACGCTCGGCGTGAAGGGCGGCTACGCGGCGGCCAAGGCGCTGATCGAGCGGGTCAAGCTGTTCTCGTTCCTGGCCAACGTGGGCGACACCAAGTCGCTCATCATCCATCCCGCTTCGACGACGCACGAGCAGCTCACCGCCGAGCAGCAGCGGGCGAGCGGCGTGACGCCTGAGTTGGTGCGGCTCTCGCTCGGCGTGGAGGACGTGCGTGACCTGATCGCCGACCTGGACCAGGCGCTGGGCGCGGCCGCGGCCGAGGCCAGCGCGCGGCCCGTCGCGGCCGGGGCGGCGCGGTGACCCAGCCGCTCGTCGTCAAGTTCGGTGGCGATGCGCTCGCAACCCCGGAGCGCATCGCCCGGGCGGCGCGCAGGATCGCGGCGCGCCGCCACGCCGCCCCGGTAGTGGCGGTCGCCAGCGCGCGCCGCGGGGTGACCGACCACCTGCTCGGCCTGGTCGAGCAGGTGCGCGCCGCGGCGGGCGCCGCGGACTCGTCGAACCCGCTGGTGTCGGCGGCGTCCGATCGCGCCGCGGCAAGCGGTGAGGTGGTCGCCGCGTCGCTGCTGGCCGTCGCCCTCGGTGAACTCGGCATCGCGGCCCGGGTGCTCGATGCCCGTGAGGCCGGACTCCGGAGCGACGGGCAGGCAGGAGCGGCCGTGCTGACCGGCATCCGTCCGACCCGGATCCGGCGACTCCTCGCCCGCGGGATCACCCCGGTGGTCACCGGATTCCAGGGCTGGCACCGCGGCCGGCTCACGACGCTCGGCCGGGGCGGTTCGGATGTCACCGCAGTGGCCCTCGCTGCCGCGCTCGACGCGCATGCGTGCGAGCTGGTCAAGGAGCCCGGTGCGCTTCACACCGCCGATCCACGGCAGATCGCGGAGGCACGCCCGCTCGCCCGGGCCTCGCATCGGTTCGTGACCGAGCTCGCGCTCGCCGGGGCGACGGTGATTCACCACCTTGCCGCCGCGCAGGCGGAGCAGGACGGGGTCCGGCTCCGGTTCGCCAGCCTGCAGGACGGCGGCCAGCCGGCAACCGAGGTGGAGGGCGCCCCGTTCGGTGCCCGGGCCGTCGTGCTGCGGCCCGACCGCGAGCACGGACTCGCCATGGTCACGCTCGTGAAGGAGGCGGGTGATGGAACCGACCACGCGCTCGCGGCGTTCGTCGCGAGCGAGGTGGCGGTGCGCGAGATCATCCATCGCCCCTGCGCAGTCAGCTTCATCGTCCCGGCGGCCGACGGCGGTCGGCTGCTTCGGGCGCTGCACGAGACGATCCGGGTCGGGCCCGCCGTGCTCGACCCTTCGGAGAGGATGTATGCCTGCCATTGACGAGATCCTTACTGCGAATCACTCGTATGCCGGCAGTTTTACCCTCGGCGCTCTCCCCATGCCGCCGAGCCGGAAGCTCGCGATCCTGACCTGCATGGACGCCCGCATCGTGCCCGCGCGCGCGTTCGGGATCGCCGAGGGCGAGGCGCACGTGATCCGGAACGCGGGCGGCCGCGCGCGCGATGCGCTCCGCTCGCTGATCATCTCCCAGCGACTGCTGGGGACCCGGGAGGTCGCGGTCGTCCATCACACCGACTGCGGGATGCTGACGTTCACCAACCAGCAGCTCCGCGCCAGGGTACGCGACGATCTGGGGCAGGACACCGGTGAGTTCGACTTTCTCCCCTTCGACGACGTGGACGCCAGCGTGCGCGAGGATGTGGAGTTCCTGCTCGCCACCCAGTTGCTGGATCCCGAGACGGTCATCCGCGGGCTGGTGTACGACGTGCGGAGCGGCCGGCTGAGGGAGGTCCCACTCGAGGCACCGGCCCCCGCGTGACCACGCTGGTCTCCGGCGGGGCTGCCGCGCGCGACCTGGCGCTCGGCGCGTTCATCACCCATGACGGCCGCGCCTTGAGCGGGCTCCGGCTGCGCTATCAGGTGCTGGGGGACACCGAGGTTGCGCGGGAGAACGGCTGGATCCTGGTGTTTCACGCCCTGACGGGAAGCGCCGACGTGGAGCAGTGGTGGGGGCCGATGGTGGGCCCCGGCCGTCCGATCGACACGTCGCGGCACGCCGTGCTCTCGGCCAACCTGCTCGGCAGCTGTTACGGATCCACCGGCCCGCGGGAGTGGGCGCGGGAGCACGGGAGTGCGTTTCCCGACCTCAGCCCCGCCGATCTCGCGGCGGCGCACGTTCCGCTGCTCGAGCACCTCGGCATCGAGCGTCTGGCCCTGGTCACCGGCGGCTCACTCGGCGGGATGGTGGCGCTCGAGTGGGGCCGCCGTTCGCCGGTGCCGATCGACCGGCTGGTGGTCTTCGCCGCCCCCGCGGCGACGTCGGCGCAGGCGATCGCCTGGAATGCGGTGCAGCGGATGGCGATCGAGGCCGATCCCGCGTGGCAGGGCGGCCGGTACGCCCCGGAGGCCGGCCCCGCAGCCGGCCTGGCTGCGGCCCGCGCCCTGGCGATGATCACCTATCGCAGCGGACTCGAGTTCAACGCCCGGTTCGGCCGGAGCTCCTCCCGCACGCCGGGGCGCTTCGACGTGGACCATTACCTCCGCCGCCAGGGCGACAAGCTGGTGGCCCGCTTCGACGCGGCGAGCTACATCGCGCTCATGCGCGCCATGGACCTTCACGACGTCGGCGACCTCGGCGCCGCCGCCCGTGCCACGGCCGAGCGGGTGGGCCGCGTGGTGGGCGTGGGAGTGGACACCGACATCCTCTACCCCGCGCGCGAGGTGTACCAGTGGATTGACGCCTATCGCGCCGCGGGCGCGAACGCCGAGTATCGCGAGATCGCCTCGATCGCGGGGCACGATGCGTTTCTGATCGAGTGGGAGCAGGTCGGCCGGGCGCTGCGCGCCCCGGCGTGAACGGTGAACGGTAAACAGTGAACAGTGAACGGTGAACGGGAAGAGCACACCAGACCACTCCCGGTGTGCTGGTCCCGTTCACCGTTCACCGTTCACTGTTTACCGTTCACCGCCTCCGCGCTCGCCGCGGCGCTCCGATCGTTCGCCGCGGGGCTCGAGCATGCGGCCGCGCAGGTGGTGCTGTCGGAGGCGCTCCCGGTGAGGCCGGTGGTGGTGCATCCGGTGCTCACGGCTTCGTTCGTGGTGGGTCCGATCCTGGTGCATCCGGGACTGGTGCCTCCGTCGAGCCACCCGCTCGCGGTGGAGACGGGTGCGAGCGGCGTGGGCCTCGTCACGCGCGGGGCCGCGCTCCGGGTGGAGCTCCGGGCGGGGCTGACTGAAGGGATTGGGATCGCCCGACTGCGCCGCGGCGGGGGCGGCACTCAAGAGCGATACGGCGGACAGCACGAGTACCCGTCGCATGCCGGTCATGGTCTCCTCCCGCAGCTCGCGCCGCGCTGGTCGTGAGTACAGGAACGGAGGAGACGCCGGCAGGAGACGGGCGTTAAGCGTCGAGCTTAGGCGAGGAAGCTTTCCAGGGCGCGGGCCCGGCTCACGTGACGGAGTCGGCTCAGCGCCTTTTCCTTGATCTGGCGGACGCGCTCGCGGGTGATGCCCAGCAGGCTCCCGATCTCTTCGAGCGTCATCGGCTCGGGGCCGTCCAGCCCGAAGTAGAGGCGGAGAATCTTCGCCTCGCGCTCCTTGAGCGTGGAGAGCACCTCCTCGATGGACTCGGTGAGGGCGTGCTCGAAGGTCTCGGAGTCGGGACCGGGGTTCTGCGTGTCGGGGAGATAGTCGAGGAGCTTGTTGTCTTCGCCGGGGGTGAGCGGCGCGTCGAGCGAGAGGTGGTTCTGGGAGATGGAGAGGGTCTTCTGCACCTCCTCCATCGAGATGTCCATCCCCTCGGCGATCTCGGACGGGGTCGGCTCGCGCCCCAGCTCCTGGAGCAGCGCCGAGGAGCGCTTGCCGATCCGGTGGAGGGTGCCGGCCCGGTTGAGCGGCACCCGCACGATGCGGCTCTGCTCCGCCAGCGCCTGCAGGATCGCCTGGCGGATCCACCACACGGCGTAGGAAATGAACTTGATGCCCTTGGTCTCGTCGAACTTGTGCGCCGCGCGGATGAGGCCGAGGTTGCCCTCGTTGATCAGGTCGGCGAGCGAGACGCCCTGGTTCTGATACTTCTTCGCCACCGAGACGACGAACCGGAGATTGCTGCGCACCAGCTTGTCGAGCGCCTCGCCGTCGCCGGTCCGGATGCGCTGCGCGAGGCTCACCTCCTCTTCCTGCGGGATCAGCGGATACTTGCTGATCTCGCGGAGGTATTGATCCAGCGATCCCTCGTCGAACGAAGGACCCCGCCTGCCGGCACCCACCTGCATTGGACGCATGCGACTCGACCTCGGACGTGACCGGATTGAAACCTGATCGAACCTTACTCTCCGTTCTGACGCGGCGCAACGGCTCCGGTCATTCGTCACACGTCATAGGTGTCGATCTGCGCGCGCTGCAGCCGTCCCGAGTAGTCCACGTACCCCACCTTGGTCTCGGAGTAGAAATCGTACACCTCCCACCCGCCCTCGCGGTGGCCGTTGCCGGTGGCCTTCACGCCGCCGAATGGCAGATGCGCTTCGGCGCCGATGGTGGGTGCGTTGACGTAGGTGATGCCGTTGTCGAGCAGCTCGAGCGCGCGGAAGGCGAGGTTCACGTCGCGGGTATAGATGCTGCTCGAGAGCCCGTAGCGCACCCCGTTGTTGACCCGCACCGCCTCGTCGAAGGAGCTCACCTGCACCACGCTCAGCACCGGGCCGAAGATCTCCTCCTGCTCGATGCGGCTGCCCGCGCGCACGCCCGCGAAGACCGTCGGCCGGTAGAACCAGCCGCCCGAGAGCCGCCCGCCGGGCGCCTTGCCCCCGGTCACGAGCTCGGCCCCCTCCTCCTGCCCCACCGTGACGTAATGCTCCACGTTCTCGCGCGAGGCCTCGTGAATGAGCGGCCCGACCTGGGTCTTCTCGCCGCGCCCGTCACCCAGGCGGAGCCCCTCGGCGGCCTCGACCAGCCGGCGCAGAAAGCGGTCGTGGACCTTCCGATGGACGATGAGCCGGCTGGTGGCCGTGCAGCGCTGCCCCGTGGTGCCGAACGCGCCCCACAGCACGCCCTCCAGCGCCAGATCGAGGTCCGCGTCGTCCATGACGATCATGGCGTTCTTCCCGCCCATCTCCAGCGAGAGCCGCTTGTGCATCCGGCCGCAGATCTCGCCGATGAGCGCGCCGGTGGCGGTCGAGCCGGTAAACGAGATCACCGGAATCTCCGGGTGCTCGACCAGCGCCTGCCCCACCGTTTCGCCGCGGCCGTGCACGAGCTGCACGACCTCGGGCGGGAGCCCCGCCTCGAGCAGGATCTCGACCAGGAGGTGCACGGTGTGGGGCACGTCTTCCGAGGGCTTGATGATCACCGCGTTCCCGCACACCAGCGCCGGGAACATCTTCCAGGTCGGGATCGCCAGCGGGAAGTTGAACGGGGTGATGAGTCCGACGATGCCGATCGGCCGGCGCCAGCTCATCGCCCATTTGGAGCGGAGCTCGGAGGGCGCGGTCCGGCCGAAGAGGCGGCGGCCCTCGCTCGCGGCGTAATAGGCGGTGTCGATCCCCTCCTGCACGTCGCCCCGGGTCTCGTCCAGCACCTTCCCCATCTCGCGGGTCATCGCGTCGGCGATCTCCTCCTTGCGCTCGACCATGAGATCGCCCACGCGCCGGAGCACGTCCCCGCGCTGGGGCGCGGGCGTGCGCGACCAGATAGCGAAGCCCCGTCTGGCCGCGCGGACGGCCGCCGCCACGTCGCGCGCGTCCGAGTCGGGAAACCGGCCGATCAGGTCACTGGTGTCGGCCGGGTTGCGGTTCTCGAGATGGGCGCCGGTGGCCGGAGCCACCCAGTCGCCGCCGATGAAATTGCGGAAGGTCTTGGCCATGAGACTCAGGATGGGGAAGTCGGTGAAGGAGCAGGTGCGGGTGCGGGAGCCGGAGCCGGCGCGGGCGCCGGCGCACACGTCCAGTTCAGACTCGTCCTGGCGTAGCCCACGCGGGGAAGCACCTCGCGCAGCACCACGAAACCGGCCCACACGATGACCAGCAGCGAGGCGACGTGCGCGAAGCCGCGCCGGTGCGACCAGCTCGCGAGCGCGCCGAGCAGCGCGAAAACCAGCGTGACCGCGGCCGCGCCGAGGTAGAACGCGAGATCGAGCCCACATGCGCTCCGATAGGGCCACACCGCCAGCGCGACGCCGAGCGCGACGGCCAGCGCAACCCAGAACCAGGTGAGCGCGACGGAGCGGCGGCGCACCGGCGGCCGGGCCGCCGGCCCGGTGGTCCGGACGGGGGCGCCGGGACCGGTCGGCGGGAGCGCGGGTGCGCCGCTCCCCTGCTTATCCATGACGCGATCGATGTCGGCCAGCTCGCGATCCCAGTCACGCGGCCCGGTCATGTCCCCTCCCGCGACAGGCGGTAGCGCTCGATCTTCTTGTAGAGGTTGGAGCGCGGCATCCGGAGCGCGCGCGCGGTCTCGGTGATGTTCCAGTCGTGCTCGCGAAGCTGCTGGAGCAGGAAGCTCTTCTCGGCTTCGTCCCGAAAGGCATCATAGGTGGGCCCCCCCGGATCGGGCGGCGGCAGCAGCCGGGTGACGTCGGCGGCGGTGACCACCTTGCCCGGCGCCAGAATCAGCGCGCGTTCCACCGCGTTCCGGAGCTCCCGCACGTTGCCGGGCCACGGCCGTGCCTGCAGCTTGGCGACCGCCTCGTCCGAGAATGCCTTGCCTGGCACCCCGGCGCCGGCCGCCAGCGTCTCCGCGAAGTGGGCGACCAGCGCCGGAATATCCTCCACCCGCTCGCGCAGTGCCGGCACCTCAATCGGCACCACATTGAGCCGGTAAAGCAGGTCCTCGCGGAAGCGCCCCTCCCCGATCTCGATCTCCAGGTCCTTGTTCGTGGCGGCGAGCACCCGCACGTCCACCTGAATCTGCTTCGCGCCGCCGATCCGCGTCACCACGCCCTCTTGCAGCACCCGCAGGAGCTTGGCCTGGGCGGAGAGCGACATGTCGCCGATCTCGTCCAGGAAGAGGGTGCCGCCGTCGGCCTGCTCGAACTTGCCCGCCCGGTCGGCGAAGGCGCCCGTGAAGGATCCCTTCACGTGCCCGAACAGCTCGCTTTCGATCAGCTCGGACGGGATGGCGGCGCAGTTGACCTCGACGAAGGCGCGGTCGTGCCGGGGCGACACCTCGTGCAGCGCGCGGGCGACGAGCTCCTTGCCGGTGCCGTTCTCGCCCGTGATCAGGACCCGCGCCGTCGTGGGCCCGACCTTGTCGATCAGCTCGCGCACGGCCTGCAGCGCGGGGCTCGAGCCCACCATGCGGTAGCGGCTCTCGGCGGCCTCGCGGAGGCGAGCGTTCTCGCCCACCAGCTCGGCGTGGGCCAGCGCGTTGCGCACCGTGAGCAGGAGCCGGTCGGTGTCGAGCGGCTTTTCCAGGAAGTCGAAGGCGCCGCGCTGGGTGGCCTCGACGGCCGTGGCGATGGTCCCGTGGCCGGAGATCATGACGATCTGCGGCCGCTGGTCGAGCGCACGAAGCCGGGAGAGGGTCTCGAGGCCGTCGAGACCTGCCATCTTCACGTCGAGAAAGATGAGGTGGGGCCGGAACTCGGTGTAGACGGTGATCGCCTCGCCGCCCGACGCCGCCACGCGCACGTCGAGGTCCTCGTACTCGAGCACCTGCTTCAGGGCCTGGCGAATGCCGGCCTCATCGTCCACGATGAGAACTCGATGGCTCATGTGGGTGGGGCTCCGTACAGGATCGCACCGCCGGGCCGCACGCGGATGGCGCGCACGCCGGCGGGCACCGTCCACGGCACCGCCTCGCGCGAGTCGCCCAGCATCCGTTCCATCACATGCGGCACCGCCGGTCGCGGGATGGGGACGTCCCCGATGCGGAGCGAGCGCACCGCCCATTCCCCCTGACGCGGGCCCGTCACCCGGAGGGGGCCCGCCGCTTCGATCGGCTCGCTGGGCCCGAGCGCCCGGGAGAGCGGTCCCAGCGCGTCCTTGGGCAGGTGCTCGGTGCGGAGCCGAGCGCGCACCCGGATCTGTCCCTCGAGCAGCTCGACGCGCAGCGAGTCCAGCTGCCGGCGCAGCTCCGGCGAGAGGCCGTTGCCGATCAGCGAGGCGACTTCGGTCGGGGTCAGCACCACGGAGTCGGCGCGCCACCCGTTGAGCGAGTCGATCTTGGCCCGGGCCGACGCCAGCGCCCTCGTTCCGGGCCGCGCGGCTTCCGAGGCAGGCACGCTCGGGGTCGAAGGTGCCGAGATCCGGTCGAGCAGCCGGTGCCCCTGGTCGACCAGCCGGTCGCGGTAGAGCCACCCGAGCGCGAGCGCCACGATGAGCGCCAGGCACCCCAGCGCCCTGAACGGGGCCGCCAGGCAGCCGATCATCCGGCGAGCTCGAGCGCGAGCCGCGGCTCGTAGCGGGGGCCGCCGGTGGTGAGCACGCTCTCATACAGCACCAGCTGGTCGCCCACGAACGCGACGCGATCGTACGCGTCGGCCATCCCCTTGATGCCGTGCGCCGGCAGGCGGTGGCCCTCGCGCACCCGGCCGAGCGTGACATGCGGCCGGAAGGGCCCGCCCTCGGGCGGGAAGCCGATCTGCTCGCCGCCGCGCTCGAGCCGATCCTGCAGCAGCTCGAGTCCCGCCGGCCCGTCGATGCCCACCCAGATGACCCGGGGCCGCACCACGCTGGGGAAGGCGCCGAGCTCACCCAGCCGGAGCGCCAGGGGCGCGCCGCCCTGCGCGGCGAAGCGCACGGATTCGGCGATCACGTCGAGCCGCTCCGGCGCAACCTCGCCGTAGAACTTGAGCGTGAGGTGGAGGCCCTCCTCGCGCACCCAGCGCACCGGCCAGTCACGGTCCTTGAGCATCCCGAGCAGGCCGGCGACCTCCTGCTGCGCCGGCCCGATGACCGGAACGCCCGCGAACAGGCGCATCAGTCCGGCGAGCGCGCCGTCAGCTTCAGCAGCCCGCCCCGCCGGTAGCCCGCCGGGTCGAGCTCGACCGACGCGAACCCCAGTCCGGTGAAGAATGCCTCGACGCCGTCCCACCCCGCGCGCACTCGCGCCAGCTCCTCGGTCGCTACCTCGATCCGGGCCCGCTCGCCATGGTGCCGCACGCGCAGGTCGCCGGTGACGCCGATCCGCCGCAGGTACGCCTCCCCCTGCTCGACCTGGCGCAGACGCTCGGGGGTGATCTCGAGCCCGTACATCACCCGGCTCGACAGGCACGGTGCCGCCGGTGCGTCCCACGTCGGCAGCCCGAGCGCGTGGGAGGCCTCGCGCACGCGCGCCTTGCCCCAGCCCAGCTCGGCCAGGGGCGAGCGGACCTGCCGCTCGCCGGCCGCCCGGAGCCCGGGGCGGTGCTCGCCGAGATCGTCGGCGTTGGTGCCGTCGATGATGGTATCGAAGCCGCGAGCTCGCGCGACCTCGAGCAGGCGGTCCCACAGCTCGGACTTGCAGAAGTAGCAGCGGTCGGGCGTGTTCGCGAGATAGCGCGGATCGGCCAGCTCACCGGTGTCCACTTCGAGCAGGGGCACGTCGAAGCGCCGCGCGACCTCGATGGCGGTTTGCCACTGCACCGCCGGATAGGAGGCACTCCGGCCGATGACGGCGAGAAACCGGTCAGGGCCGAGCGCCTGCCGGCCGGCCACGCCCAGCAGCGCCGAATCGACACCGCCGGAATAGCCCAGGACCACCCGCCCGTACCCGAGCAGGTGCCTGCGCAGAAGGTCGAGTTCGATCATGGGCAGTAACGTAACGCGGTCAGGCGGCGGGCGGGAACTGCGGGGAGCGGCGAGCGGGGAGCGGTGAACGAAGGGTATCTTCGAGTATGGCTGCGGACGAGTGTCTTGAAGTCTCGCGTGATCTGCGCGTGCCGCTGGCGGAGCTGGAGTTTCGTGCCTCGCGAGCGGGCGGGCCTGGCGGGCAGCACGTGAATACGTCCGCCACGCGGGTGGAGCTCTGGTGGGATATCGCCCGCTCGCCGGCGCTTACCGAGGAGCAGCGCGCGCGGTTGCTCGAGCGGCTGGCCACGCGGCTCGACGGGACCGGGCGCCTGCGGGTGGTGGCGAGTGCGTCGCGGAGCCAGCTCCGAAACCGAGAGGCCGCCACCGAGCGGCTACGTGAGCTCGTGGCCGGGGCGCTGACGGTGCCCAAGGTGCGGCGACCGACCCGGCCCACGCGCGCGGCGAAGGCCGCGCGGCTCGAAGCCAAGCGGCGGCGCGGGGCGACCAAGCGTGAGCGCCGGCCGCCGCGCGCCGAAGAATAGGCAGCGGCGGCCGTTGTCACCGGCCGGCCATGTCGTCACATTACAGTGGTCCCCCGCGATTCAACGGCCCGGGCCTCATGCCGCCGCCTTCCGCCGGTCCAGACTCCGATACTGGATGGCCTCGCCAACATGGTCGGTGGAGAGATCCTCGGCGCCCGCCAGATCGGCGATGGTCCGCGCGATCTTGACGACGCGATGGTACGCGCGCGCGGAGAGCCCCAGCCGCGCGACCGCGTCACGCAGCAGGCGCTCGACGGGCTCGGAGAGAGAGCAGTAGCGCCGCAGATCGCGCGCGGTCATGTGGGCATTGGCGTGGAGGCCGGGACGGTCGCGGAAGCGCTCGCGCTGCCTGAGGCGGGCCCGCTCGACCCGCGCGCGAACCGCCTCGCTGGACTCCTCGGCCGCCGCGGCCACGAGATCGCGGTAGGGCACACTGGGGACCTCGAGGTGGATGTCGATCCGATCGAGGAGCGGCCCCGAGACGCGGGCCCGGTAGCGCTCGATGTCCACCTCGGCGCAGCGGCAGGTGTGGGTGGCATCGCCGAAGTAGCCGCAGGGGCAGGGGTTCATGGCCGCTGCGAGCATGAAACGTGCAGGGAATGTGAGGCTCACGGCGGCGCGGCTCAGCGTCACGACGCCGTCTTCCAGCGGCTGACGCAGGACCTCGAGCACGTTTCGGCGGAACTCGGGCAGCTCGTCGAGGAACAGCACCCCACCGTGGGCCAGACTGACCTCCCCAGGGCGCGGTACCGACCCGCCGCCGATCAGCCCCGCGTCGCTGATGGTGTGGTGAGGTGCCCGGAAGGGCCGCAGGACGCAAAGAGACCGGCCGACCCCCAGGAGCCCGGCCACACTGTGGATCTTGGTGGTCTCGAGCGCCTCATCCAGCGTCATGGACGGCAGGACGGTGGGGAGCCGGCGGGCCAGCATGGTCTTCCCCGCTCCCGGCGGGCCGATGAGCAGGAGATTGTGGCCCCCGGCGGCGGCCACCTCCAGGGCCCGCTTGGCGGCCGGCTGGCCCCGGACGTCGGAGAAGTCGCACTCGTCGCGGTGCCGCTCGGCCATGAGCGCCGGGAGATCGATCAGGGCGGGCCGGAGAGCCAGATCGCCGGCCAGGTGGGCGCAGACCTCGACCAGGGTGCGCGCGCCAAAGACCGCGAGCCCGCCGACCACTGCCGCCTCCGAGACGTTGTGGTGCGGGAGCAGGAGCCCGCGGCAGCCGGCAGCCCGCGCGGCGAGCGCCATGGAGAGCGCGCCGCGGACCGGGCGGAGATCGCCCTCGAGGCCGACCTCGCCGGCCAGCATGAGGCCGCGGAGCCCCTCGTCGGGGAGCTGCCCGCTGGCAACGAGGACGCCGAGGGCGATCGGCAGGTCGAGCCCGGAACCATCCTTGCGGATGTCGGCGGGCGCCAGATTGACGGTGATCCGCTTCAGCGGAAACTGGTACCCCGCGTTGGCGAGCGCCGCACCGATGCGCTCGCGGCCCTCGCGGACCGCGCCGTGCGGCAGGCCGACGGTGGCGAAGGTGGGCAGACCGTTGGTGATGTCGACCTCGACGTCTACCGGATAGGCGTCGATGCCGAGAACGGCGGCCGATCGGATGCGGGCCAGCATGTGGAGACATTACCGATGGACCCCGACGGCGAGCGGACCCGGACCGCGCCGACCGGTCCCCTGAAACGCGTTCACCAGGAGTCGCTGAATGCGTCGCTTCATTCCCGGAATCCTGATGTTGTCGTCTGTGGCCGCATGTGCCGTCCCCCGGGCGGCAGGCGCGCCCTTGGCGCCCGTCGAGCGTGCCTGGGAAGTGCCGACGCTCGAGCTCTACAGCGACTGGTGGCGCAAGACCGAGCAGTGCTCCGGCCGCAAAGGCGACATGAGCGAGGTCACCTTCTACGCCGTGGACGCGCCGACCGGCGCGATTGGCCTGAACGGGACGGTGGCCCACGGCTGGTGGGTGCGCCAGGGCAACCGGATCTACCTCCCGGCCAACGCCCTCGGCGAGGAGTGGCTGGTGCGGCACGAGATGCTGCACGCGCTGCTGCAGCGCGGCTCCCATCCCGCCGGACAGTTCGTGGACGCCTGTCATCTCGCCTCGCCCGACGTCTGGCGCGACTCTACCCTCCGGGTGGACCCCTCCAACCCGCAGGGGCACTGAGGCGGGCGGCGCGATGCTGATGCGTTCGTTCCCCCGCGCGCGCTGGGCCGCCCTGGCCTCGGTATTGGTCGTCACCTTCCTGAGCGGCGGCTGGCTGCTGCGGGCCAAGCCGGCGGCCGAGGGCGGGATCTACGAGCAGGCCCGGCTGTTCGAGGGGGTGCTCGGCGCCATCAGCAACCACTACATCGATTCCCTGGGCGAGGGGGAGCTCTACCTCCAGGCCGCGAGCGCACTGGTGGGCTCGCTGCACGACCCCTACGCCGAACTGCTGATCCGGGACTCCTACCGCGAGTACCAGCGGCAGATGGCGGGCATGGAGATCGACCTCGAGCGCGGCCCTTCCGAATCGGGGTGGGACGGCGACGCCGGCGGGAGCGTCGTGGCGCCCGGCGACGAGGTGCTGAGCGTGGACGGTCAGGATGCGCGCGGCTGGTCGTCGGAGCAGGTGGACGACGCCCTTCGTCGGGGGACCAGCCCCACCGTCACCCTGGTGGTCCGTCCCAGGGGCGAAGAGCGGCCGGTGGTCCGCCGCTTCACCCGCACCGAGGTCCACGTCTCGGCCGCGTCGCGCGGCGTGATGCTCACCGACAAGGTGGGATACGTCGTGCTCCGTCGGATGAGCCAGGGCGCGGCCGATGAGCTGCGGGCGGCGGTGGACACCCTCGTGAGCGAGGGAATGACGTCCCTCATCCTCGACCTGCGCTCCAACCCCGGCGGGCTGATCCGCGAAGGAGTCTCGGTCGCGGGACTGTTCCTCCAGCCGGGGGACACGGTCGCCACGTCCCTCGGCCGCTCCGAGGGCCATCACAAGACCTACCTCGCATCGACGCCCGGCGGATGGGACGATCTGCGGCTGGCCGTGCTGGTCAACCGGGGCACGGCGAGCTCGGCCGAGCTGATCGCCGGCGCGCTGCAGGACCACGACCGGGCCGTCATCGTGGGGACGCCCTCCTATGGCAAGGGCGTCCTCCAGACGACCTACCCCATCGGCGACGAAGTCGCGATCAAGCTCACCACCGCACGCTGGTTCACGCCCAGCGGCCGTTCGGTTCAGCGGCCGCAGCCCGACAGCACGGCCGGCGCGGGAAACAAGGTGCCCTCGGCCCGGCCCCGGGTGTTCTACAGCTCACGCGGCCGAGTGGTCCCTGATGCCAGCGGGATCCTCCCCGATCTGCTGGTGCGCGCCAGCCATCGGACCGATGGCGAGCGGACGCTGGCCGCGCAGCTGGGCCCGGAGATGAACCGGTTCCGCGACGTGCTGGCCGGCTACGCCGCCGAGCTGCGCGCCACCCAGGAGGCGCACCCCGAAGGGCCCATGCTCACGCCCGAGCGGCGCGAGGCCCTGTTCGCCCGGCTGCAGGCGGCGGACGTGCACATCGACCGGAGCACCTACGATCAGGCAGACGACTTCATCGCCGATCAGCTCGGCAACGAGCTCACCCGCGCGTTCTTCGGGAGCGACTCGCTCCTGCGGCGCAGGGCCCGAACCGACCGGCAGCTCCAGGCGGCCGTGCAGGTGATCCGCGGCGCCCACACGCAGGACGACGCCCTCACGGCGGCGATGAAGATCCAGCTCTCCGGCCGGATCCGGTAGGGCCCGCTACACCGGCAGGCGCACGACCACCGTGGTGCCCTGCCCCACGGCACTCTCCACCTCCACGCTCCCCCCCCAGCCTTCCACCAATCGGCGCACGATCGCGAGCCCCAGCCCCGATCCGCTGGTCGTGGTGGAGAATCGCGGCTCGAAGATGCGGGGGAGCAGCTCCATCGGAATCCCGGCGCCGTCGTCGGCGACCTCGATGCACCCGGGCCCGACCGCAACGTCCACCCGCCGGGCGCGCGCATTGCGCGCGTTTTCCAGCAGGTTGACGACCACCTCCTTCACCTCGTCCGTGCGCGCCGCGCCGTACGCCGGCGGCCGGCTGGTGAGCCGGACGTCGCATCCGCTCTCGGCGAGCCGATAGAGCTGGACCACCTCGCTCACCACCGCGGCGAGGTCGATCCGCTCGAGCGGCTGGATGTCGCCGGCGGGAGCGGCGAACCGGCTGAAGGCGCGCGCAATGGTGTCGAGCCGGTCGATTTCCGCCAGCACCCGTTCGGCGGTGTCCTCCAGCGTGCGGTCGAAATCGGCCCGGTGGTCGCGATAGACGCGGGTGAGATGCTGCATGCCGAGCCGCATCGGCGTGAGTGGGTTCTTGATCTCATGGGCGACCTGCCGCGCCATCTCGCCCCAGGCAAGGATACGCTCGGCCCGGGAGACGTCGGTCACGTCGTTGAGCGCGATCACGACACCCTGGAGCTCGGGGCCGAGCGAGGCGAGCTGGAACGAGATCCGCCGGCCCTCGACCTCGAGCTCGGCGGAATCGTCGCCCGGTTTCCCGTCGAGGAACCGGCGCACCGCGACGGCAAACGGCGCCCACTCGGCGGTGAGCCGCTCGAAGAACGGCGCGCCCTCCTCGAGCTCGGCGCCGAGCAGATCCACCGCCTGCCGATTGGCGATCAGCACCCGCCCCGCCGGATCGATCCCCACCACGCCCGTAGCCACAGTCGCGAGCACCGCCGCCGTACGCCGCCGTGCCTCTTCCAGTGCATGGCGACTGGAGCTGATGTCGGCCGCCATGCGCTCGAACGCGCCGAACACCGGCTCGAACTCGAGCGGTGGCCGCTCGGCGTGCGGGGGCATCGGCTGCCCGCGGCCCAGCGCGAGGGCGGAGCGCCGCAGCTCCGCCACCGGACGCGAGAGTGCGCGGGAGGCGCGCTGGGCGCCCACCAGCGCCGCCGCGACGCCCAGGATCGTGGTGAGCAGCAGCGCGAGCGCGAGATCGAGCTGCCGCACGGCGAGCGAGGAGTCGTCGGCCAGCTGCGGGGTGGCGAGGACCGTGATGTCGGTGGGACTTCCGGGCTGGAGCACTCGATACCCGATGCGCTCCGCCAGCGCGGGGATCGAGCCGTCGCGGGTAACTTCGAGGTCGCCCTCGAGCGCGAGCGCGGCGTACGCATCGGGGTCCATGAGCTGTGGCATGACGCCCAGGTCCTCGAGCACCTGCGTGCTGGTCCCGGCCAGCCGGCCGCCCTGATAGAGCGCCAGATCGGCGTCGATGCGCCGGCTGAGCTCGCGGAGCCGCTCGTCCGGCGCGGGGCTGCCGCCTCGCACCAGCCCGCCGGCGGTCAGCACGGCGTCGCGCAGCGTCTGGGTGATGAGGAGGTCGCGGCTCCGCTGCGCCTCCTCGGCCAGCCGGGCGAAGCTCCAGGCCGCGAAGCCGATCGCCGGCAGGACGAAGAAGCCGCCCAGCGTCACCGCGAGCCGGATGCGGAACGATCGCGCCAGGCTGTGCCAGCGCGGCCGGCGCACCCGGGCCCCGGCCACCAGCTCGGCTAGGAGCCAGAGTACGCCCAGCACCGCGGCGTCGAGCAGGATCACGAGCATGCCGCGCACGAACAGCGGCAGCGGTCCGCGCAGATCGACCACGGCGTGCACCGTCCGGCGTCCATCGGGCAGATCGAGTGGGTACTCGTTGCGGAGGGTCCAGCTTTCACGCCGCCAGCGCGGGACGGGCACCGGCGCGGACGGGTCGGCCGGCGGGCCCAGCGTCAGGCGATAGAGCGGCGGCTGCGGGCTCCCGGGGTGCAGCAGCCGTCCCACGCGGCCGGGCATCACGAGCGCGGAGCGCGGCCCGACGGCCACGCTCATGATCTCGTCGGCCGAGACCCGCACCAGCAGCACGTAGTGCATCCCCGGCACCCGGAGCGTCTGCACCACGCGGAGGGTGTCCGCCGGCTCGAGCTGGCGGACCATCGTCGAGAGCAGCGACGGCGGCAGGTCGAGCGAGTCGAGCTCGAGCTGGTCGAGCAGCGCGCCCGCAGGCGACCAGAGTGCCAGCGACGTCGGATACCGCTGCGACCCCAGCACCGAGCCGCGCCACAGCGCGTACATCTCGGAGGCGGTGGAGGGCGGCGGCGCATGGCGGACCGCGTCGCCGAAACGCTCCAGCAGGGGAAGGGCGAGCGGGTCCGGCTCGTCGCCCAGGCGGGCGATGTCCCGCTGCGCCACTTGCACCCGCCCCGACAGCTCCGCCCCCCAGGTGACCAGCGCCGACGAGCTTCCCGCCACGAGCGCGATGCCGGTGATCGTCGCCCAGCGGGGCGCGGGCAGCGTCACCAGCAGCAGCGCCGGCGTCCAGAGGAACGTGTACCAGTCCGGCCACCCGCCTCGCGGGCTCCACACCGCCACCCCGATGACCGCCGCCGCGAGCGCGATCGCCGCACCGACCGCGATGTGGCCCCAACGCCGCGCGGCGGCCTCGTCGCCACGGAAGAGCGCCGCGGCGGGCACGATGAGCGCCGCGGCAGAGACCATGAGCGCGAGCTGCCAGCTCAGCCAGAGGCCGATGGACACCCCGTCGGCTGGCGGGGTGATTCCCCGGCCGAGACTGCTGATCAGGTAGGGCGACGCGAGCAGCAGCAGCCCACCCAGCACGAGCCCGGACCACCGTCGGGGGCGACGCAGCCGCCAGAGCCACACGCCGGCGATGGCGAGCAGCGTCCCGGTGAGCGCGAGCACGCCCACCGACCCGGACAACGGTCCCAGCAGCGGGCGGAAGAACGTACCGGGCGAGAACAGGGGCTGCAGACCCAGCGCCGCGCCCACCGGTGCGCGGACCGCGAGCCAGACCAGGCTCGCGAGCACCGCCAGCCGGCCGCGAGGGCCCGGGGCGGCCGCGAATGCCAGCGCGAGCACCACCAGCAGCAGCCAGGTGGCGACGCGGCTCCCGCGCTCGAAGGCCAGCTCCTTGGCCGCGCCCTGCTCCGGCGGAACCGGGCGCACGCTGAAGAGGAGCCGCGGGCCGGCAATGGTGGGCTCCGGATAGTCGAAGACGTCGCCGCTGTCGGGCGCCGTCCCCGCCGGATAGACGGTGAGCCCCACTTCGGTGCGCTTCCGGAACAGCTCGGTGAGGCTGCGTCCGCCGTCGGGGACCGCGGGGTGGGCCCAGATGAGGACGCCGGCCACCGCGAGCCGGCCGTCGCCGGTGTGGCGCCGGGACTCGAGCTCGACGTAATATCCAGTCGCCCGCAAGCCGATCGAGTCGCTGAGCGCGGTCGGCGCGAGCCGGTGCCGGCCGGCCCACGCCCACGGCAGCCCGCGGGCGTCGAGGATGACCACGCTCATCTCGGGACCGCCGCCCGGGATGAGCCGCTCGAGCTCGGCGAATGCGGCTTCCCGGTCGTCGCCGTCGGTCGCGGCCGCCGCACCGGCCAGCCGCTCGGCCCGGTGGAACGCGGCGTGGAGATCGCCCGCCAGGCGGTGCGACGCCGCGTCGATGCGCCGCTTCCGCTGATCGGGCCAGTGGTGCTCGATGGCGGCCAGCCCCGCCTGCGAGATGGCCAGCGCCGCGCCGAGGACGACGAGCGCGCCGGCCAGCGCCCGACGCCGCCAACCCGGGAAAGGCCGAAGCAGCACCACGGCGCCGCCGGCCGCCGCGACGGCGGCCGCCACCCAGCCCCAGGCCGGGTGGCGCAGCCACTCCGCCGCGGCCGCCGTCGCGGCGACGACCGCCACCACCGACCCCCACGCGCGATGACTCAACCGGGACGCCCCTGGCGGATGAAGGAGATGACTCCGGGCGCGGTGCGCGCGCAGCTACTCGAGCGCCCGGGTCTCGTCGTGCCCGTGGGCACGACCGAGCAGCACGGCCCGCACCTGCCCCTCGGCTGCGACACGATCATCGTGGAGCATCTCGCCGATGATTTATCGGCCGAGTTCGGGATCCTGCGGGCGCCCACCGTGGAGTACGGGGTCCACGCGCCGACGCACGCGTTCCCGGGCGGCGCCACCCTGCGGCGCCGCACGCTGCACCGGGTCATGAACGAACTTATCGAGTCCTGGGAGCACGGGGCAGGCGTGCGAGAGTTCGTGATCCTCACGGCGCAGGCCAGCGAGGCCCACCTCGAAGCGCTCAGCACGATCCGGACCGACGAGGCGACCGTCCAGGTCATGGACGTCTTCAGCCTCGACTTCGGTCCGTTGCTGGAACGTCCCGGCGCCCCGATTCAGGGCGGCGAGCTGGACACCTCGCTGCTCCTCTACCTCGCGCCCGACGTGGTGCGGATGGACCTGGCCCAGGACTTCGCCATCACCCCCGACATGCTGGCCCGCTACCGACCGGGGCACAGCCGCCGCCTCCCGGCGGGCTCCCCCGGCTCGATCGGCTTTCCGAGCCTGGCCTCCGCCCAAAAGGGCGAGCTGCTGTATAGATTCATTCTCGACCGGATCGGCAGCTGCCTCACGGTACCCTGAGGCGAATGGAGACGAATGCGGAGCGCACTGCTTCTCTCAATGGTGCTGCCCCTCGTGGGCGCGCGCGCGCAGGAGCCGCTGGAAACCCGGCTCGTCGTCACCCAGGACGGCAAGGAGATCGGACGCGAGGAGTTCACGCTCCGCGCCACCCGCGCCCGCGGGCTGCCCGGCTCCACGCTCATCGCCGCCGCGCGCTACCCCGCCACGGCACCGACCACCCGTCTGGCCGCCACGCTCGAGCGCGCCCCCGACACCTCGCTCGCCAAATTCCAGCTCGACGTGGAGAGCGAAGGCGCCGTCACGGTCATTCTCGCGGCCGGCTCCGGCGCCCGGCTGATCGTCAGGACGGTGGCCAAGGGGTCGGAATCGGGCCGCGAGCTCCCCGGCGGCACCGACGTGGTGCTGCTCGATGATCAGGTCTTCTCGCTCTACATGCCCGTCGCCGAGCTGGCGACGGCGGCCGGCCGGCGACTCACCGGCATCTTCCCCCGCTCGGGCCGCCGCGCCACCTTCACCGCGCGGCTCGAGTCCGGGACCGCCGGGGGCGCCGCACGCGTGACGTTCACCGGCGACATCACCGGCACGCTCGTGACCGACGCGCGTGGGCGTCTGGAGCGGCTCGAGCTGCCGGCTCGCGGCACCGTCGTCACCCGCGCCGGCACCGAGTAGCTCCCTTCCTCCTCCCCGCGTCGCCGACATGATGTCCCACGGCCACGTCGCAATCTGAAACCGCGGCGATGGCCGCTCCGTACTAGGGTCCGGTCACGTCCTCCAGCGAAAGGACATCACTGATGAATCGATGGTACGGCTTCCTCGCGCTGCTCGCCCTCGGGGTTCGGACCGCGGCGGCCCAGGACACGACGGCCGTCCGCGACACCACGGCGCCGCCGGCCGTGACTCTCTCGCTGGCGGAGGCACTGCAACAGGCCCGGGCCAACAGTCCCACCTACCGGCAGACCGCGAACAATGCCGGGCCCGCCAAGTGGGCGGTGCGCAACGCCTACGGCAGCCTGCTCCCCGCCGTCAACGCCTCCAGCGACCTGGGCTACACCGGCTCGGGACAGTCGAACTTCGGCGGCGGCTTTACCCGGCCCACCTCGCCCTTCCTGACATCCGGCTACAGCCTCGGGCTGCAGTGGCAGCTCAACGGACGCGCGATCACCGCACCCGCGGAGCAGAAGGCGCTGCAGCGCGCCACCGACGAGGACATCAGCGGGGCCGGCGTGAACCTCCGGGCGGAAATCGAGACCCAGTATCTGACCACGCTGCAGGCGACGGCCCAGGTAGCCGTCGCGCGCCAGCAGGTGGAGCGCAACGCCGAGTTCCTGCGGCTGGCGCAGGCACGCTACAAGGTGGGCCAGGCGACGCTGCTCGACGTGCGCCAGGCGGAGGTGTTGAAGGGCCAGAGCGACGTGGCGCTGCTTCGGGCCGTCCAGGCGGAGAACGAGGCCAAGCTCGACCTGCTGCGCCGCATGGGCGTCGAGCCGCCGGTGGCGGTGGACCGGATCGCGCTCAGCGACTCGTTTCCGGTGACGCCCCCGTCGTTCGAGCTCGATACGCTCCTCGCCCTGGCGGACGCGCAGAATCCGACGCTTCGCTCGCAGCGGGCGCGCCGCACCGCGGCGTCGTACGCGGTCCGCTCGGCCAAGAGCGAGTTCTTCCCCACGCTCTCGGTGCAGGCCGGGTGGAGCGGGTTTACCCAGCAGTTCACCAACGACCGCTTCCTGCTGGATCAGCAGCTGGGCGGCGCGCAGTCGCAGGCCGCGCAGTGCCAGTACGACAACCAGGTCCGCAGCGCGCTGAGTCTCGGCGGCGTGGTGCCCGACTGCTTCGCGGCCGCGGGACTCGACGCGACGGGCACGGCGCTGCTCGATCCGGTCAGCCGCCAGATCCGGGACGCCAACAACGTCTTCCCGTTCGACTACACCGGGCAGCCGTTTCAGGCGAGCCTCCGGATCTCGCTCCCGATCTTCACCGGGTTCGGCCGCTCGCTCCGCGTGTCGCAGGCGCGGGAGCAGGAGCAGGACGCCGACGAGAACGCGCGCGCCCTTCGGCTCCAGGTCCGCAGCGACGTCCAGGCCCGCTACCTCGCGCTCCACACCGCCTACCAGGCCATCGGCGTGCAGGCCGCCAGCCGCGAGGCGGCGCGCGACCAGCTTCGCCTGGCGCAGGAGCGCTACCGGCTCGGCGCCGGGACCGCACTCGAGCTGTCCGACGCCCAGAACGCCGTCCAGCAGGCCGAGGGCGACTACGTGACCGCGGTCTACGACTACCACAAGGCGATCGCCGCCCTCGAAGCCGCGGTCGGCCGTTCCCTTCGTTAGCCAGGAGCCCACATGTCGCGCGGGATGAAGGCGGGTCTCATCGTCACGGTGGTCGTGCTCGCGGCGGCCGGCGGCATCGTGTACCGGATCAAGCAGAAGCAGCGCGCCGGCACCGAGGTGCGCATGGCGCAGGTGGCCCGGCGCGACCTGGTGAGCGCGGTGACGGCGAGCGGGACGATCGAGCCCAAGACCTCGGTGGACATCAGCCCCGACATCACCGGCCGCATCGTCCGGATCGGCGTGCGTGAGGGCGACCTGGTCTCCCGCGGACAGTTCCTGCTCCAGATCGACCCGGCACAGTACCAGGCCGCGGTCTCCCGTGCCCAGGGCGTGGTCGCATCCACCGAGGCCACGCTGGCGCAGACGAAGGCCACCCTGCAGCAGGCCGAGCGGGCCTGGCAGCGGGCGCGGCAGCTCACCCAGCTCGGGCCCAACCTGATCGCCCCCGAGGCGGCGGAACAGGCGCAGACGTCCTACGACGTGGCCCAGGCGAACTACCAGGCGACGAAGGCGCAGCTCGAGCAGTCGCGCGCCGGCCTGCAGGAGGCGCGCGACAACCTGGCCAAGACGCGGCTGGTCTCGCCCATGGACGGCCGGGTCGTGCGGCTCGCGGTCGAGGAGGGCGAGATGGCGGTGCCGAGCACGTTCTCCCGCGAGACGGGCCTGCTCATGACCGTCGCCGATCTCTCGGTGATCCTGGCCAAGGTCCAGGTGGACGAGACCGACGTGGTCCGCCTGTCCCGCGACGATTCGGTGCAGGTCACCATCGACGCGTATCCCGACACCACCTTCGTGGGCCGGGTCACCAAGATCAGCCACAGCGCGAAGCTCACCCCCACCCAGACGGCCTCGGGCTCGAACGACCGCGCGGTGGACTTCGACGTGGAGGTGACCCTCGACAACCCGCCGCGGGACGTGCGCCCCGACCTGAGCTGCACCGCGCGCATCGTGACCGACACGCGCGCCGACGCCCTGAGCATTCCGATCATCTCGCTCACGGTGCGGAGCCACGAGCGGGTGCCGAACGAATCCGCGCAGCCGATGGATACGACGCAGCGGCGCCGCCCCGAGGACGAGACCGAAGGCGTCTTCATCGTCCGCGAGGGCCACGCCACCTTCCGGCCGGTCAAGGTCGGGATCGCGGGCGACGAATACTTCGAGGTGCTCGACGGGCTGCGCGAGGGCGAGACGATCGTGGCCGGCACCTACCAGGCGATCCGCGACCTCAAGGACGGCGACCGGGTGCGCGCCGCGGACACCACGAAGCAGAAGGCGGCCCAGACATGACCGACGTCATTCGCATCCGGGACCTGACCCGGGAGTACCTGATGGGCCACGAGCGGATCCAGGCGCTGCGCGGCGTCACGCTCGACGTCCGCCGCAACGAATACGTCGCCATCATGGGCCCCTCGGGCTCCGGCAAGTCCACGATGATGAACCTGCTCGGCTGCCTCGATACCCCGACCGCGGGGGAGTACCGGCTCAACGGCGAGGAGGTCTCGGGCCTGGCCGACGACGCGCTGGCGCGGGTGCGCAACCGGGAGATCGGCTTCGTCTTCCAGACCTTCAACCTGCTCCCCCGCGCGACGGCGCTGCACAACGTCGAGCTCCCGCTGGTCTACGCCGGCGCGCGGGCGCGCGAGCGCCGGGAGCGGGCGATGGCCGCGCTCGAGCGCGTCGGGCTGGGGCACCGGGTGGGGCATCGGCCCAACGAGCTGTCGGGCGGGCAGCGCCAGCGGGTGGCGATCGCGCGCGCGCTGGTGAACGAGCCCTCCATCCTGCTGGCCGACGAGCCCACCGGCAACCTCGACAGCACCACCAGCGAGGAGATCATGCGGGTGTTCGGCGACCTCCACGCGGCCGGGCAGACGGTAATCATGGTGACCCACGAGCCCGACATCGCGGCGCACGCGGAGCGGATCGTCACCCTGCGCGACGGCCGAGTGGAGAGCGACCGGCTGACCCGGGGCGCGGCCGCCTAGATGCCGCTGTTCGAGGCGGTCCGGCTCGCGCTCCGCACCATCCGCGCGCAGAAGCTCAAGAGCTTCTTTTCGCTGATCGGGGTGCTGATCGGGGTCACCTTCCTGATCGCGGTGGTGTCCATCGTGCAGGGGATGAACCGCTACATGGTGGACCGGTTCGCCAACACGCTGGTGGGCGCCAACACCTTCGAGCTCCGGCAGCGGCCCAATATCACGAGCGGCAACGTGAGCGACGAGACCTGGCTCGCCTGGCGCCGGCGCCCGCGCATCAGCTACGCGGACGCCGACGAGGTGCGTGCGCAGGTCCGCACCCCGGCGAGCTTCGCCAAATTCTGCGAGGACCGGGTCTCGGTGCAGTACGACGGCAAGACCGCGAAGGACATCCACCTGGTCGGCACCGAGGCGAGCTACTTCGACATCCGGAACTACCGGATCACGGCGGGTCGGGCGTTCACTCCGGCCGAGGTCGCCACCGCCGCGCCGGTGCTCGTGGCGGGACACGAGCTGGCCGAGCGGCTCCTGCCCAACATGGACCCCGTGGGCAAGACGGTGCGGATCGGCGGCCTCCCCTACCGCATCATCGGCGTGGTGGAGAAGCAGGGCACGCTATTCGGTCTCTCGCTCGACAAGTTCGCCGTGATGCCGTTCAGCGCGCCGGGGCGGCGGCTCATCTGCCCGATCAACATCCTCGATGCGCTCATCGTGAAGACGGCCGATCCGCCCTCGATGCAGCAGGCCATGGCCGAGGCCGAGGCGATCATGCGCAGCCGCCGCGAGCTCAAGCCATGGCAGGAGAACAATTTCGCGTTCCAGACGGCGGAGGGCGCCCTGGGGATGTGGCGAAAGATCTCCGCCATCCTGTTCCTGGCCCTCCCGGGCCTGGTCGCGATCTCGCTGGTGGTGGGCGGGATCGTCATCATGAACATCATGCTGATGGCGGTCAGCGAGCGCACCCGCGAGATCGGCGTGCGCAAGGCGCTCGGCGCCCGCCGTCGCGACATCCTGGCCCAGTTCGTGGTCGAGTCGGCGACGCTCTCGGCGGCGGGCGGGATGCTCGGGATCGGACTCGGGCTGGCGCTGGCGTTCGTGGTCAAGGCGGCGACGCCGCTGCCGGCCGCGGTCGCGCCGTGGTCGGTGCTGGTCGGGCTGATGCTGGGCGTCGGCGTGGGCGTGGCGGCGGGCGTCTATCCGGCGAGCCGCGCGGCACGGCTCGACCCGATCGCGGCGCTGAGGGCCGAGTGAGCCCCGCACGCCCGGCGGGGCTGGTGAGCCGGATGGCCGAGGGGGTGGGCATCGCCCTCGACGCGCTCCGGGCCAACAAGGTGCGCGCGGCGCTCACCATCCTGGGCGTCGCGATCGGGGTGACGGTCGTGATCGCGATCGGCTCCGCGATCACCGGGATCAACCGGAGCATCACCGGCATCCTCGAGGCGGCGGGCCCCAAGACTTTCTACGTGCAGCGCTACTTCAGCGACGGGATCGAGATCGACGACGGTTCCGACGAGCTCTCGCCGTGGCGCCGGATGCCGTGGATCACCGTCCAGGAGGCGGACATGATCCGCCGCCTTCCCACCGTGCGCGAGGTCAACATCGGCGAGTACACCGAAGGCCCGGTCGCCTTCGAGGGCACCACGCTGAGCGGCGTGCGCATGGCCGGCTTCAGCCCCGCGTGGCCCCAGGTGAACGGGGGCGACATTCTCGCGGGGCGGAACTTCACTCCCGTCGAGTACGCGGCGGGCGCCCGGGTGGCGATCATCAACGACAAACTGGCCGAGTCGCTGTTTCCCGGCCGCGACCCGGTCGGCAAACAGATCCGGATCTTCGGGGTGCCCTTCGAGGTCATCGGACTCCACGCCGAGGCGGCCTCACTCTTCAGCGATGCGGACGAGCCCCGCCTCGCCATGCCCCACACCATCTTCACCAAGGTGACGGACTTCAACCGCGGCTGGATGGAGATCGCCGTGGTGCCCACCGACTCGGCCACGACGCTGCAGGCGCAGGACGAGGTCACCGCCGCGCTCCGGAGCAGGCGCGGGCTCCGCCCGGGCGACGAGAGCAACTTCGCGATCGTGACGCAGGACCGGGTGCTCGACGCCTTCAACAAGATCACGGCCGCCTTCTTCGTGGTGATGATCGCGCTCTCGAGCGTGGCGCTGCTGGTGGGCGGCGTGGGGGTGGTGGCGATCATGATGATCTCGGTCACCGAGCGCACCCGCGAGATCGGTGTGCGCAAGGCGCTGGGCGCCACCCGGGGCGAGATCATGTTCCAGTTCCTGGTGGAGGCCGCCACCCTCACCCTGGTGGGCTGCGTGATCGGGATGGCCCTCGGCGCCGGGGTGGCCTGGGCCGTCCGCACCTTCTCCCCCATCCCCGCCGCGGTGCCCCTCGGCTCCGTGATCGCGGCGCTGGTCGCCTCCATCCTGACCGGCGTGCTCTTTGGACTCTACCCCGCGAGCCGGGCGGCGCGGATGGATCCGGTGGAGGCGCTGAGGTACGAGTGAACGGTGAACGGTGAACGGTGAACAGTAACGGCACACCAGGACGACTCTCGGTGTGCCGTTACTGTTCACCGTTCACCGTTTACCGTTTACCTCTCACTGCTCACCTCTCACCGTTACATTCCGCCGATGCCCTTCGCCGAGGCCCTCCGGCTCGCGCTCCAGGCCATCTGGGGCGCCAAGCTCCGCTCGTTTTTTACCCTCCTCGGCATCATCGTCTCGGTCGGCTTTCTGGTGGTCGTGGTGGCGGTCATCCAGGGGATGAACGCGTATGTCACCGAGAACCTGACGGGCGCCATGATCGGGACCAACGCCTTTCAGGTGCGGCGCTCGCCGATCTCGGTCGGACTGCTGAGCGACGAGGAAGTGAAGGCCATTGCCCGGCGGCCGCTCATCACGCCGGAGGACGCGGAGGCGGTCCGCGAGGCGCTGCCCAATGCGGAGGCGGTGGCGCTCCAGTCGGGGTGGCCGCCGCCAACCAGCGACGTCTCCTACCGCAACCGCACCGTGGGGAACGTCGTCATCTTCGGTGTCACGCCGCCCTACCAGATCGTCCAGGACTACCAGATGCTGGCCGGAGTGCCGCTCACCGAGCCCGACGTGCGCGAACGTCGGCTGGTGACGGTGATCGGCCACGAGATCGCGGAGAAGCTGTTCGACCAGCCCGCCTCGGCGGTCGGGCACCGGATCCGGGTGGGCGGCCGCGAGGTGCAGGTCACCGGGGTGATCCAGCCCAAGGGCCGGGTGCTGGGCCAGTCGTTCGACGCGTTCGTGCTGCTTCCTTTCACCACCTTCGAATCGTTCTACGGCCGGCGCAAATCCACCGTGGTCTCGGTGAAGATGCGTACGGCCGAGGCGATCGATCCCGCCATGGCGAAGGCGGAGGAGGCGATGCGGGTGGCACATCGCCTCCGGCCGGGCGAGTCGAACGACTTCACGGTGGACAAGGCCGACGCGCTGGTGGCCTTCTGGCGCCAGCTCACCCGCGTGCTGTTCACCGCCATCCCGGCGGTGGTGTGCATCGGGATCGTGGTCGGCGGGATCGTGATCATGAACATCATGCTGATGAGCGTCACCGAGCGCACCCGGGAGATCGGCATCCGCAAGTCGCTGGGCGCCCGGCGGGCCGACATCCGCCGGCAGTTTCTCATCGAGGCGATCGTGCTCTCGACCCTGGGCGGGCTCCAGGGCATCCTGGCGGGCTGGGGGCTTGCCACCGCGGTGGCGGCGTTCACCCCGCTGCCCGCGCGGATCACGCTCTGGTCGGTGGCCCTGGCGCTCGCGCTCGGCGCCGGCGCCGGGGTCGTGTTCGGCGTCTTCCCTGCCGCGCGGGCGGCGCGGCTGGACCCGATCACGGCGCTCCGGGCGGAGTAGCGCACGGTGGCCTGGGCACCCGGCATCCGGAACGCGGGCGAGGGCGTCGCCGTCGCCTTCGACGCGCTCCGGGCCAACAAGCTCCGCTCGGGACTCACCATTCTGGGCGTGGTCATCGGCGTCACCACCGTCATGGCGGTCGCCTCGATGGTCCAGGGGATCCGCACCCAGATCTTCAACGCCATCGAGACCGCGGGGCCGTCGGTCTTCTACGTCGTCCGCTACTTCTCGCAGACGCCGGTCAATCCCGACCGCCTCCCGTACGAAGTGCGCATCCGGCCGGTGCTGGCAAAGAGCGACGCGGCCGCGCTGGCCCGGGTCCCGGAGATCGCCTACGCGGGGCTCTGGGTCCAGCTGTTCCAGCGGATCGAGTATCAGGGGGTGCGCACGCAGACCCTCACGGTGTTCGGCGCCGACGACCACTTCATGGACATTCAGGGCGGCACCCTGCTCCGCGGTCGCTTCTTTACCCCCGGCGAGCTGAGCGGGGAGCCGGTCGTGGTGCTCGAGTCGGACGTCGCCGACCGGCTGTTCGGCCGGCTCGAGCCGCTGGGCCGGTACGTGCGGATCGGCGGCACCACGCTGCGGGTGATCGGGATCTATCAGAAGCCGGGCAACATCTTCGAGCCGCCCGGTCAGGAGATCGGTGGCGTGATGCCGTTCGAGGCGGCGCACCGCAACTACCACTACGACGAGACCAACAGCCTGGTCATCGCGGTGCGCCCGCGGGCCGGTACCGACCCTGCCCTGGTGCGCGACCTGGCCACCGTCGCCCTCCGGCGCGAGCGCGGGCTCCGCCCGGGCGCGCCCAATACCTTCGACCTCGTCACCCAGGATCAGATCCTGGACGTGGTCGGCAAGTTCACCACCTACTTCTTCCTGGCGATGGTCTCGCTGTCGAGCGTGGCGTTGCTGGTCGGCGGGATCGGCGTGATGGCCATCATGATGGTCTCGGTGACCGACCGCACCCGCGAGATCGGCCTCCGCAAGGCGCTGGGCGCGAGCCGCCGGGAGATCCTGTGGCAGTTCCTGGTCGAGGCGGCCACGCTGACCTTCGTCGGCGGCCTGGTGGGCATCCTCTTCGGTCTCGGCGCCGGCGAGCTGCTCAAGGCCGTGCTCCGGCTCGAGTCGGGGGTCC
>DASUXW010000266.1:0-8146 GCA_036377715.1 Gemmatimonadales bacterium | reverse complement strand
GCCTGGGCATGAAGCAGCTGCAGAGCTACCCCTGGCAGAACGTGGCCGCGCGCTACCCGGTGGGCACCCGGGTCCAGGGCAAGGTGGTCTCGATCACCAACTACGGCGCCTTCGTCGAGATCGAGCCGGGCATCGAGGGGCTGGTCCACATCTCCGAGATGAGCTGGACCCGCAATGTGCGCCACCCGTCCAAGATCGTGAGCATCGGCGAAACGATCGAAGCCGTGGTGCTCAAGGTGGACGAGGCCGAGGAGAAAATCTCGCTCGGCATGAAGCAGACCGAGCAGGACCCGTGGATGGTGCTCCCGCTCAAGTACCCGGTGGGCACCCGCATTCAGGGCAAGGTGCGGAACCTCACCAGCTTCGGCGCCTTCGTCGAGATCGAGCCCGGCATCGACGGGCTGATCCACATCTCCGACATGTCGTGGACCAAGCGGGTCCAGCACCCGTCCGAGGTGGTCAAGAAGGGCGACTCGGTGGACGTGATCATCCTCAACATCGACGCCGAGAACAAGCGCATCTCGCTCGGCCTCAAGCAGGCCGAGGAAGATCCCTGGCTCCGGATCGGGGAGATCTATCCCATCGGGATGGAGCTCCGCGGCCGCTCCGTCCGCCTCATGGACAAGGGCGTGGTGGTGGACCTCGGCAACGACATCGAAGGCTTCGTTCCCATCTCGCAGCTCGGCGTCCCCAACATCGAGAACCCGGGCGACGCGGTGAAGGAAGGCCAGGCGCTCGATCTCAAGGTGCTCGAGGTGGATCCCATCCACCACCGGATCGTGCTTGCCGTCGTGGGCTACCCGGACGAGCCCATCATCCCGCCGGTGAAGCCGGAGTACGAGGAGAGCAGGGCGGAGTAGCGCCGGCCTGACCCCGCAGCCACGAACGGGCCCCACGGGGGCCCGTTCGCACATTCATGGCCTGCCCCGCGGGCGGCGATCCGCTGGCCGAGAGACTCGACCGGACGGATGCCCCGTCACGTAGCGCGCCTTCGCCCCCGCGCCGGGGCGGGCTATCTTCTCGTCCATGCCCGATCCGCGACAACTTCTCGAGCAGCTCCATCACCGCCGGTCCCTCGCCGAGCAGGGTGGGGGCGAGGCGCGCATCGCGCAGCAGTACAAGAAGGGCAAGCTCACCGCGCGCGAGCGGCTCGACCTCCTGCTCGACGCCGGCAGCTTCGTCGAGCTCGACCGCTTCGTCACCCACCGTGCCACCGACTTCGGCCTCGACCGGCAGGTGTTCCCCGGCGATGGCGTCGTGACCGGCTCCGGCCGGATCGACGGCCGGCTGGTCTATGTCTTCTCGCAGGACTTCACCGTATTCGGCGGATCGCTCTCGGAGGCGCACGCCGAAAAGATCTGCAAGGTGATGGACCTCGCGGTGCGGAACGGCGCGCCGGTCATCGGGCTCAACGACTCGGGCGGTGCGCGCATCCAGGAGGGCGTCGTCTCGCTCGGCGGGTACGCGGACATCTTCCTCCGCAATACGCTGGCCTCGGGCGTGGTCCCGCAGATTTCGGCGATCCTCGGCCCCTGTGCCGGCGGCGCGGTGTACAGTCCCGCCATCACCGACTTCATCTTCATGGTCCGGAACGTGAGCTACATGTTCGTCACCGGGCCCAACGTAGTGAAGACGGTGACGCACGAGGAGGTGAGCTTCGATGAGCTCGGCGGCGCCGACACGCACCTCGGTACATCGGGCGTCGCCCACTTCGTGCACGACTCGGAGCCGGAGTGCCTCCAGGCCATCCGCGCGCTGGTCGGCTTCCTGCCGCTCAACAACCTCGACGAGCCGCCCATCCGGGCCACCGACGACCCCGCCGACCGGCGGGACGAGGCGCTGCTCGACCTCGTGCCCGAGAACCCGGCCACGCCGTACGACATGCACGGGGTCATCGGCCGCGTGGTGGATGAAGGGGCGTTCCTCGAGGTGCAGCGTGGCTACGCGGACAACATCGTCACGGGCTTCGCGCGGCTCGGTGGACGGCCGGTGGGCATCGTGGCCAACCAGCCGGCCGTGCTCGCCGGGGTGCTCGACATCAACGCCTCGGACAAGGCGGCGCGCTTCATCCGGTTCTGTGACTGTTTCAATCTGCCGGTCGTCACCTTCGTGGACGTGCCGGGCTTCCTGCCCGGCGTGGCGCAGGAGCACGGCGGGATCATCCGCCACGGGGCCAAACTGCTCTTCGCCTACTGCGAGGCCACGGTCCCCAAGCTCACGGTCATCACCCGCAAGGCCTACGGCGGCGCGTACGACGTCATGAGCTCCAAGCACATCCGGGGCGACGTGAACCTCGCCTGGCCCACGGCCGAGATCGCGGTGATGGGCCCCAAGGGCGCGGTCGAGATCCTGTTCAAGGACGAGATCGCGCGGGCGGACGACCCCGCGGCCGCCACGGCGCGGCTGATCGAGGAGTACACCGCCAAGTTCGCGCACCCGTACGCCGCGGCGGCACGCGGATACATCGACGACATCATCGACCCGCGCGAGACCAGGCCGACGCTCATCGAGGCGCTCGGCACGCTGCGCGCCAAGCGGGACCGGAATCCGCCCAGGAAGCATGGGAACATTCCTCTCTAGGCCCCTAGCCAGATCCGACGCCTGCCTACATTATTGACACCGATGCATTTGGCCGCTCCTCCCCTACAAGCTCTCGATTCGCGCCGCGTCCGCAGTCTCCTCCGCCGTGGCTTGACCGCGCTCGTGCTTGCCGGCACCGCCGCTCCGGCGGCCGTGTTGGCGCAGGGGGCCATCGACCCCAACGTGGCGCCGCGCGCCGCCGCGCTCGAGCGCGGGGGCGAGCGCGAGAGCGCGATCGATCTGCTGGGCCGCTATCTCGCCACGGCACCCGACGACGGCCGGGCCTGGCTGCAACTCGGCCGGTTCTATCTCCTCGACGCGCGCGACTGGCACCTGCACGGCCACCGCGGCGATCCCGACGGTCTGCTCTACCTCGACTTCGCGGCCACGGCGCTCGATCAGGCGGTGCGGCTCTCGGTGGACTCCGGCGTGGTCTTCCGCGGTGTCACCGAGGTGGACCGGGTGCTCATCAGGCTCGAGGACTCGGGCTGGGCGGCGGTGCAGACCTTTGGCCCGCGGCCCGATCTCCCGCCGATGCCCGCGTACATCGTCGAGCTGGGCGCCAACCTGCTCACCTCCTGCCCCGCGGGCGGCGTGCTCCTCACGGGCAGCGAGCTCGAGACGGTCTCGGTGTGGTACGGCGGGTTCGCCCGGGCGCGGCTGGACGTCGTCCCCATGCGCCCCGACCTGTACGCCACGGACTCGCTGTACCGTCGCCGCATGGCCGAGGCGATGGGTGTGAACCCCGCGCTGTCGGTGCAGCAGGCGCTCGCCGCGGTGGCGGCGCAGCGTCCGGTCTGTCTGAGCCCGAACGCGGACATGGCGGCTGCGCCGGGGCTCGCCTGGGTGCCGCTGAAGCTGGTACGCGTGAGCCGTCCGGCGCCGGCCGCCGCCGAGGCGCTCAGCGTGGCCGAGCTCCTCAAGGCCAGCCGGCAGGACCGCTCGCCCTGGGTGCGGGACGTCCGGGGCGTCTACGACAGCGCCGCCCGCCACAACGTCCTCCTCTGCAGCAGCCTGCTGCCGTACTTCGGGGACACGCCGCCGCCGGCATGCCGGTAGGAGGACGGAGGGACGGAGAGTCGGCGCGACGGAGAGGAACAGCCGCCTGGAAGGGCCTGTACCCCTCCGTCGCTCCGTCTTTCCGTCCCTCCGTCAATCCGTGAACCGCGTCCTCATCGCCAACCGCGGCGAGATCGCCCTCCGCATCGTGCGCGCCTGCCACGAGGAGGGGCTCGAAGCGGTGGCCGTCTACTCGGCGGCCGATGAATCGAGTCCCCATGTGCGCGCCGCCGACCGGGCGGTGCCCATCGGGCCCGCGGCGCCGTCTCGAAGCTATCTCGACATCGACCGCCTGGTCGCGGCCGCCGGGGAAGCCGGCGCGGACGCGGTGCATCCGGGGTACGGCTTCCTTGCCGAGCGTGCCGCCTTCGCCGAGGCGGTGCAGCGCGCGGGGCTCGTGTGGATCGGGCCGCCGCCCCACGCGATTCGCGCGATGGGCGACAAGACCGAGGCGCGCCGCCGCATGCGCGCCGCAGGCGTGCCGGTGGTGCCGGGCGCCGATGCGCCCGTGGACGATCTCGGCCCCGCGCTCGGGCTGGCGCGTGAGGTGGGCTATCCCGTGATGGTCAAGGCCGCGGCGGGCGGCGGCGGGAAGGGGATGCGCGTGGTGCGCACTCCCGAGGAGCTCCCCGGCGCCCTCGAGACGGCGGCGAGCGAAGCGCTCAAGGCGTTCGGCGACGCGAGCGTGTATCTCGAGAAGTTTGTCGAGCAGCCCCGGCACGTGGAGATCCAGATTCTCGCCGACCAGACCCGCACCATCCATCTCGGGGAGCGGGAGTGCTCGATCCAGCGGCGGCACCAGAAGCTCGTCGAGGAAGCGCCCTCGGTCGCGGTGGATGACGAGCTGCGCGAGTGGATGGGCGCCGCGGCGGTCTCGGCCGCGGAGGCCGTCGGCTATCTGGGCGCCGGCACCTGCGAGTTTCTGCTGGCCCCCGACCGCTCGTTCTACTTCCTCGAAATGAATACGCGCATCCAGGTGGAGCACCCGGTGACCGAGCTGGTCTACGGGGTGGACCTGGTCCGGGAGCAGCTTCGCATTGCCGCGGGCGAGCCGATGCGAACCCACGGCGGCTGGATGCACCCGCGCGGCTGGGCGATGGAGTGCCGCATCACCAGCGAGGACCCCGCCAACGCCTTTCTGCCGAGCACCGGCCGGCTCGCGTACCTGCGCGTACCCGGCGGCCCGGGAGTGCGCTGGGACGGCGGTATCGACGTCGGGAACGAGGTCACGCTTCACTACGACTCGCTGCTCGGCAAGCTGATCGTGTGGGCGCCCGACCGGCGCCAGGCGATCACGCGGATGCGCCGTGCGCTCGACGAGCTCGCGATCGTCGGCGTGGCGACGAATCAGGGCTTCCATCGCCGGCTGCTCGACGATGCCGAGTTCCGGGCCGGCGAGATCGACATCCAGTTCCTCGACCGCCGGGCGGACCTCGTCGAGCCGGCGCCCGACGACGATGAGCTCGTCCGGCTCGCTGTGGCCGCGGCACTGGCGGAAGATGAGCGGCGCCGCACGCGCCGGCCCGTCGGCGCGGAGGACGGACGCGGGCGGGATGCCTGGGCGCTCCAGGCCCGGCTCGACGCGCTCCGATGATCGCGGTTCGCGTGCTCCGCATCGCGGCCGGGGGCGATGGCGTGGGGCGAATGGAGGACGGCCGCACGGTGTTCGTGCCGCGCACCGCGCCCGGCGATCTGGTCGAGCTGACCGGCGTCCAAACCCGGAAGCGCTTCGCGCGCGCCCGCGTGGCGCGGGTGCTCGAGCCGGGTCCGGCGCGCACGAGGCCCCGCTGTCCGCATTACGTCCACGACGAGTGCGGCGGCTGCCAGCTCCAGCACCTCGACCCCCCGGCCCAGCGCGACGCGCGGCGCGGCATCGTGGGCGACGCGCTCCGGCGGCTCGCCCGGCGCGAAGTGCCCGATCCGCCGCTGGTCGCCGCCGAGCGCGAGTACGACTACCGCACCCGGCTCACGCTCGCGCTCAGCGCCGACGGGAGGCGGGTCGGGCTGCATCGCTATGACCGGGCGGGCGAGGTGTTCGAGCTCGAGTGGTGTCACATCACGGTCCCGCCACTCATGGAGCTCTGGCAGCGGCTCCGGCGTCTCCGCCCGTTGTTCCCGCCGCGACTCGAGGGCGTGGTGCTGCGCCAGGACCGGGCGGGGGGGCGCCACGTCATCTTCCGTACCGGCTCGGCCGAGGCCTGGGGAGGCGCGGATCGGCTGGGGAAAGAGCTCCGGGCCAGCGGCGCTGCCGCGGTGATCTGGTGGCAGCCGGCCGAGGGCGCGGCCCGTGCGATGGCCGGCGCGGCTGAAGCCTACCCGGTAGCCGTGTTCGAGCAGGTCCACCCCGAGATGGGCGACCGGGTGCGCGCCCATGCCGTGGCGGCGCTTGGCGACGTCGCGGGTCGCCGCGTGTGGGACCTCTACGCCGGGATCGGCGAGACCACGGTCCTGCTGACGGACGCGGGCGCGGAGGTGGAGAGCGTGGAAGCCGACCCGCGCGCCGTCCTCCAGGCCGAGCGGCGCGGACCGCGAGCACGCCGGCACGCCGGCCGGGTCGAGCACCTGCTTGGCGAACTCACACCGCCGGACCTGGTCATCACCAACCCTCCGCGCACCGGCATGGATCGGCGAGTGCCGGCCGAGCTCGAGCGGCGGCGCCCGGAGCGTCTGGTGTACGTCTCGTGCGACCCCGCGACGCTCGCTCGCGACCTCACCCGGCTGCCGAATTACGAGCTCACCGACGTCCGGGCATTCGATCTCTTTCCTCAGACCGCGCACGTGGAGACGGTCGCGGTGCTCCGGCGGGCCTCGTGAAATACCTCGTCGTGGTGTATGGCCGCGAGATCGAAGTCGAGATCGACGGCACGACCGCGACCGTCGGCGGACAAATCCACCGGGCCGAGCTGCACGCCCTGGCCGGCACGCCGATGCACCAGCTCGTGATCGATGACGCCGCCACCTCGCTGGGCGTCGAGGCCGGGGGCGAGGCGCAGTGGCTCCTGACCCACCGGGGTGACCGAGCCGAGGTGGACGTGCTCGACGAACGGGCCCGCCGCATCCGCGGGATCGCGGCGGCATCGCCCGCGGCGCGCGGCCCGGCGGCGCTCCGAGCCCCGATGCCGGGTCTGGTGGTTCGGGTCCAGGTGGAGCCGGGGCAGGCTGTCGGCGCCGGAGCCGGCCTGGTGGTGCTCGAGGCCATGAAGATGGAAAACGAGCTCCGGTCGGTGGCGGCCGGGGTCGTCCGAAGCGTGCGAGTGAAGCCGGGAGAGCCGGTCGAGAAGGGTCAGGTCCTGGTGGAGCTCGAGGCCGGCACTTGACCCAAGTCCAGCGCTGCCGGTATTTTGTGAGTCTGTTTCGGATTTTACCTGGGGACTGCATGAAGACCTTCACCGCCACGCCCGACGACATTCGCCATGAGTGGCACGTCGTCGATGCCGAAGGCGTGCCGCTCGGGCGGCTCGCCAGCGCCGTGGCTCAGCTCATCCGGGGCAAGCACAAGCCCAGCTTCACGCCGCACATGGACGGGGGCGACTTCGTCGTGGTGGTGAACGCCGAGAAGGTGCGGCTCACCGGCCGGAAGCTCGACAACAAGAAGTACTTCCGCCACACGGGGTACATGGGGCACGACCGTATGGTGCCCGCCCGCGAAGTGCTGGCCAAGCATCCCGAGCGGGTCATCGAAAAGGCGGTGTTCGGGATGCTGCCGAAGAATTCGCTGGCCCGGCAGAAGCTCCGGGGCAAGCTCAAGGTGTACGCCGGGCCCGAGCACCCGCACGCGGCCCAGCAGCCCCAGTCGTTTTCCGTCACTCCCCCGAAGGTGAGCGCATGACCGCGGCTCCTGAATTCCGCTGGCAGGCCGTCGGCCGCCGCAAGACGAGCGTGGCCCGAGTGTACCTGACCCCGGGCACCGGCAAGTGGGACATCAACGGCCGCACGCTCGGCGACTACTTTCCCCGGCCCTCGCTGGTGCAGCACATCCAGCAGAGCTTCACCGCCACTGACACCCTGGGCGCGTTCGACGTGAAGGCGCACGTGGACGGTGGGGGGCAGGCGGGGCAGGCGGGCGCGCTCCGGCTGGCCATCGCGCGGGCGCTGGTGGAGGCCGACGGGCAGCACCGCACCAAGCTGCGCGCGGCGGGCCTGATGACCCGCGACCCCCGCGCGGTGGAGCGCAAGAAGCCCGGCCGACCCGGGGCGCGGAAGCGGTTCCAGTTCAGCAAGCGGTAGGACGGGCGGACAGACAGCCGGACGGACGGACGGAAGATGGGCACGCGTTTGACCACGGAGCCACCGTCCGGCCGACCGCCCGTCCGCCATCACTCACACCGCCGGATCCCCGCGTGGGTGCCCTTCGGGGTAGTCGCGGGGAGATGAAGGCGGTGGACGAACAACCCCAAGCACGGAAAGACATCCAGAACGGCATGGCAAATCCCCAACTGCAGGACCTGCTCGAGGCGGGCGTCCATTTCGGCCACCAGACGCGCCGGTGGAACCCCAAGATGCGGCG
>DASUXW010000265.1:0-7301 GCA_036377715.1 Gemmatimonadales bacterium | reverse complement strand
GCCATGAGCCCGAAGTCGTCGTCCGAGATCTTGATCTGGCGCAGGTCGAGCGCCTTGACGGTGCCGTTCTGGATCGGCAGCTCGTAGCTCCGGCCGGTGCGATTGTCGGTGATGCTCAGGGAATCCTTGGCCACGCGACTGCTCCTCCGTGCGACCGCGACTGGGTGGGCGTGCCTCGAAATTCGAACATAACGCGAGCCGGCCACGCTCCGCCACCCGAACTGGAGGGCTGGACCCGCGTAATGAATGAAGACACGTTTCGGCCATGATGCGACACACCGTGCTCCTCATCGCACTCCTGCTCACCGCCCCCGCCGCCGCCGCGCAGACCCCGGTGGACACGGCGGGAACGGGCGCGCTCGTGGCCCAGGCCATGGACCACTCGGAGCTCATGCCCAATCTCCAGCACTTGAGCGACGCCATCGGGCCCCGGCTGTCCGGCTCCCCGGCCATGCGGCGGGCCAACGACTGGACGGCCGAGCGCTTCCGCGCGTACGGGCTCCGGGCCTGGCTCGAGCCGTATACCTTCGGCGTCACCTGGACTCGCGGGCCGGCCTCGCTCCGGCTGGTGCAGCCGTTTCCCCGGGCGATCACCGCCCACAGCTGGGCCTGGACCGCCGGAACCGGCGGCAAGATCCTGCGCGGCCCCGTGGTGGTCGTGGACCTCTCCACCCCCGACAGCCTCGCCCGGTACCGCGACCGGGTCCGGGGGGCCTGGGTGCTTCCGCGAGCGCCCTATCCGGTGTGGAACCCGGACGGTCCCGACATGACGCCGAGCGACTCGATCCGCCGGGCCGAGGTGCTCCGGCTTCGCAACCTGCCGTTCGAGGACACCTCCTCGGCGGCGGTGCTGGCTCGGCGCCAGTTCGCGCTGGATCTGCCCTATGAGCTCCGCCATGCCGGCGCGCTCGGCACCCTGGTGGATGGGGCGAAGGAGCACGCGCTCATGACCATGAGCGGATCGCCCAACCGGGTCGCGCCGCTCCCGAGCCTGGTCATCGCCCACGAGGACTACGCCATGCTCGAGCGGCAGGTCCGCGCCGGCCTGGCGCCGCGCGTCGAGGGACGGGTGGAGAACACCCTCGGCCGCACGCCGGTGACGCAGTGGAACACCGTGGCCGAGATCCGAGGCAGCGAGCTTCCCGGCCAGGTGGTGATACTCGGGGCGCACCTGGACAGTTGGGATCTCGCGACCGGTGTCACCGACAACGGCACCGGGTCCATGGTCGTGCTCGAGGCAGCGCGCGTCCTGGCGCGCTCGGGACTCCAGCCCAAGCGCACTGTGCGGTTTCTTCTATTCAGTGGGGAGGAGCAGGGGCTGCTCGGCTCGCGGGCCTACGCAGAAACGCACCAGCAGGAGGCCGACAGCATCCAGGCCGTGCTCGTGCTCGACAATGGGACGGGCGCGATCCAGGGGCAGGCGCTGCAAGGCCGCACCGACCTCGAGGGTCTATGGCGCGCGCTGCTCGCCCCCGTGGCCAAGCTCGGCGCCGACAGCGTACGCGACGCGCGGAAGAGCGGGACCGACCACCTGAGCTTCCTGCCGTATGGTATTCCGGGATTCAACTTCGACCAGCTCCGCCGCGGCTATAACCACACCCATCACTCGCAGAGCGACACCTACGACAAGGCGATCGAGGGGGACCTGAAGCAGGCGGCCGCCGTCATGGCCGTGACCGCGTTCGAGCTGGCCAACCTGCCCGAGCTGCTGCCGCGCGGACCGCGGTTCCAGCCGGAGACGATCCCGACCAAGCCGACGGTGACGGCGGAAGGACGGAAGGCGCGGAGGACCGAGGGGAGTTAGCGCGCGGGCAGGGTGACCGTGCAGGTCGTGTCGAACCCGCCGCGCGTGTTGTAGATCGTGCTGACGGTGAGGCGCCGGGGCTGCAGCACCCCGAAGAGGTCCTCCGCGATCTTCGCGGTGGCGTGCTCCTGGAAGATGCCCACGTTCCGGTAGCTCGTCACGTAGTACTTGAGGCTCTTGAGCTCCACGCACCGATCCTCCGGGACATAGCGGATTCGCAACGTCGCGAAGTCCGGCAGCCCGCTGTACGGGCACACGGGGCTGAACTCCCGCGTCTCGGTGACGATTTCCTGCTCGGGTCCGGCGTAGGGAAACGTCTCGAGCACCCCGACGTCGATCGCGTCGGGCCCGGTAAACGGAAGCGTACGGCCTTCGGCGGTGGGCATGGTCGGCTCGCGGCTTGAGGTTGGGGAAAGATAGTCGTCAGTCGTCAGACCCCACCCCGTCCGCTGAGGACTGATGACCGACGACTGACGACTGTTCCTCCACCATCCCTTGCTCCACCCACGCATGCTCCCCCCGCAGCACCTCCTGCGCCACCGCGTAGGTTCGAGTGTCGTCGTTGTCGAACACCGCGGCGAATCTTTCCTCGATCCGCCGGCGCGCCTGGCGGCTGAAGAGGTCGGCCAGCTCGACGGGGCCGCGGTTGGCCGGGTCGCGCCGAACCATCGCGTGGGCGCGGCTGCACGCCGCCGTGATGGCCAGGAGCTCGGCGCCGATCTCGACCAGCCGGCCAAGCACCGCCTGCCGCTTCTCGAGCTTCGGGCCGAAGCGGACCATGGCGTGGAACAGCGTCCGCGCGAGCTTGCGGCTGGCGCGATCCACGAACCGTACGTGCGTCGCGAGGGAGCCGAGCTCGCCGTAGCCCAGGCGGCCCCGGACGCCGAGCCAGAGTCGCGGGTACCAGCCGGCGTAGAACAGGATCGAGCGGCCCAGCGCCGCCAGCTTCCGGGCGGCCGGCGCCTTCGGATCGATGAGCGCGCCGGCCACCTTGAGATGGGTATCCACCGCCTCGCGGGCGATGAACAAACGCATGATCTCGCTCGACCCCTCGAAGATCAGGTTGATCCGGTAGTCCCGCATCATGCGCTCGACCGGGTCCGGGCGCTCACCGCGGCTCCTGAGGCTGTCGGCGGTCTCGTAGCCACGGCCGCCCTTGATCTGGAGCGTGTCGTCCACGATGCGCCAGCCGACCTCGGTGTTCCACATCTTCGCCATCGCGGCTTCGAGCCGGATGTCCGTGGTGCCGCGGTCGGCCATGAGCGAGGCCAGGTCGGCCACGGCCTCCATCGCGAACACCTCGGCCGCCATGCGGCCGAGCTTCTGCGCGACGGCATCGTGCTTCCCGATCGGCTGGCCCCACTGGACCCGCTCCTTGGCCCACCGCCGTGCGATCTCCAGCGCCCGCTTGGATCCCGCCACCGCCGAAGCCGGGAGGGTGAGCCGGCCGGTGTTGAGCGTGATCAGCGCGAGCTTGAGCCCCTTGCCCTCGCCCCAGAGCACGTTCTCGACCGGCACCTTCACATCGGTGAAGCGGATGACGCCGTTCTCGATGGCCCGGAGCCCCATGAAGTGCAGCCGCTGGACCACCTCCACGCCCGGCCAGTCGGTCTCGACGATGAACGCGGTGATCTTCTTCGGACCCGTCCGCGCCATGACCACCATGAGCTCGGCGATCGTACCGTTGGTGCACCAGAGCTTCTCGCCGTTGAGCACGTAGTGGCGCCCGTCCTCGGAGAGCTCGGCCGTGGTGCTCATCGCGGCGGGGTCGCTGCCGACATTCGCTTCGGTGAGGGCGAAGGCACTCACCGCGCCCCTGGCCAGGCGGGGGAGGTACTTCCGCTTCTGCTCCGCGGTACCGAAGAGCTTGAGCGGCTGCGGCACCCCGATCGACTGCGCCGCGGAGAGCAGCGCCGTCAGGTTCCCGTCCACGCTCGTCACCAGGCCGATCGCGTGGGTGTACGCGGTCTGGCTCAGGCCAAGTCCGCCGTACTCCTCCGGGATCTTGATCCCGAAGGCGCCGAGGTCGCGGAGACCCTGGATCACCTCGGGCGGGATCTGTCCCTCGCGGTCGATCCGGTCGCTGTCCACCTGTTCGGCGAGGAAGCGCTCCAGCCGCTCCATGAAGGGGCGAGCCCGCTCCGCCTCGGCCGGATCCATCTCCGGAAAGGGATGCACCAGGTCGAGGCGGAAGGAGCCCTCGAACAGCTCGCGGACGAAGCTGGGCGACCGCCACTCCTGCTCCCGGGCCGCCTCGGCGACTTCGCGCGCCTCCTGCTCGGTCGCGAGGCCGGTGTGCGATGGCTTGACGGGTGGCTTGAGGACGTCAGTCATGGGTCGTGGTCCCGGAGAGGGTGGCGGTCTCGGGCGTGGTCAGGCCGCGGAGTCCATGTAGCACGAGTGCCGTCACGTGGCGTTTGCGCTGCTCGAGCCCGTCCGGCGTGTGCAGCCCGATGCCGACGGCAGGCGCCACCGTGCGGGTGTGGATCAGCGGGAACCAGCAGAGCGCGATGATGCTCAGCAGGAGCTGGGCCGCGTCGCCGCTGTGGCTGTCGTCGAGACCGAGCTCGGCGCTGATCGCGGCGAGGGCCTCCTGTCCGGCGGAGAGATGGCCGGCCGCTTCGGCCAGCCCTGCGCCGCCGTTCAGCGCCTCGCGCTCGATGAGCCGGATGAAGTTGGGCCGGGCCGCGAGGAAGTCGAAGTAGTCGGAGACGGCGCCCGCCAGCACCGCCTCGGGCGCCTGGCTGCTGGCGAGCGCACGCTCGCGGCCGGTGCGCACCGCTTCGCGCACTTCGGAGAACGCCCGCTCGAGCACCGCATGGTAGAGGTCGGCTTTACTGCCGAAGAAGTAGCCGGGGGTGCCTCGGCTCACGCCCGCGGCCGCGCCGACGTCGCTCAGGCTCGTGGCGTCGTACCCGCGCTCGGCGAAGAGCCGTTCGGCGGCGTCGAGGATGGCGGCGCGAGAGCGGGGGGCGTTGCGCTCGCGGTCGGCGCGATGAGGCATGAGGCGCTCCGTGGTGCTTGCTTGATGTCCAGCAAGTTACCTCGTGGACCCGTCGGCCACAAGCCTGGCGCGGTCGGGCACTCGGCGGAGCCTGGCCCGCCGCGCCGCACAGAAGGGGCAGCCTCGACTACGCGGGCTACCTCTTCAGGCGCTCCGCCGCGCCAGCTCCGGCTCGGCCTCCGGCGGCGTCGAGCGCAGGAATGCCTCGCGCGCGGCGCTGACGAGCGTCTGGGCGCCGCTGGGCGTCACCTTGCGGAAGCGCGGCAGGAACTCGTCCCAATGCACCAGGATCTTCCGCGCCCGCGCGCTCGCGGTCTTCTCCTCATGCTCCCGCACCAACCGCCGGAGCACCGCGATGTCGGCCTCCTCCAGCCCGCCGAGCTCGACCATGTCGCGGTTGATTCGGGTCTCGAGCGTCCCGGACTCGTCGATCACGTAGGCGACGCCGTTTGACATGCCCGCGCCGAAGTTCCGGCCCGCGCGGCCAAGCACCACCACGATGCCGCCCGTCATGTACTCGCAGCAGTGGTTCCCTGCGCCCTCGATCACGGCAATCGCGCCCGAATTGCGCACGGCGAACCGGTCACCCGCCTGGCCCGCCGCAAACAGCCGGCCCGCGGTCGCCCCGTACAGGATCGTGTTGCCGATGATGAGGTGCTGATGCGAGGCGTCGGCGTACGCCGCCCGCCGGAACGGCCGGATGACCAGCTCGCCGCCGCTCAGGCCCTTGCCGACATAGTCGTTCGCCTCGCCCTCGAGCTCGAGATGCATCCCCCGGCAGGTGAATGCGCCGAAGCTCTGGCCCGCGCTGCCGCTGAACCGGAGCCGTACCGAGCCCGGCGCGAGCCCCGCGTCGCCGTGTCGCTCGGCGATCACGCCCGCCACGCGTGCGCCCACCGCCAGGTGGTGATTGTGGATCGCGTAGCTGCCCGAGAACGGGAGGCCGCTCTCGAGATACGGCTCGAGGTCGGCGAGGATCTCGGCATCGAGCGAGATTACACCCGGTCGGTCGTTCCGCGCCTCTGTGCGCCGGAGCGAGCGCGGCGGGAGGCCGGGCGCCGCCGCCGCTGCGGGCGGCGGCGAAAGCAGCAGCGAGAGGTCGAGCATCTGCGCCCGTGGAACGTCGGGGCGTTCGATCCGCTGGAGCAGGTCGCTTCGGCCGATGATCTCGTCCAGGCTCCGCGCGCCGATGTCGGCCAGGATGCGCCGCACCTCTTCCGCGAGCAGCGTGAAGTAGGTGATGACCTGCTCCGGCGTCCCCTTGAATTTGGCGCGGAGGTCCTCGCGCTGCGTGGCGATTCCGGTGGGGCAGGTGTTGAGATGGCACTGCCGCGCCATCGCGCACCCCATCGCCACCAGCGGCGCGGTGCCGAACCCGTAGCTCTCGGCGCCGAGCAGCGCCGCGATCACCACGTCGCGCCCGGTTTTGAGCCCCCCGTCGGTGCGGACCTCGATCCGGTGGCGCAGCCCGTTCCGGACCAGCGTCTGCTGCGCCTCGGCGAGCCCCAGCTCCCACGGCGATCCCGCGTGCTTGATGGACGAGAGCGGCGATGCGCCCGTCCCGCCGTTGTGCCCCGCGATCAGCACGTAGTCGGCGTATGCCTTGGCCACACCGGCGGCCACGGTACCCACGCCCGACTCGGACACCAGCTTCACGCCCACCCGGGCGCGCGGGTTCACCGTCTTCAGGTCGTGGATGAGCTGCGCCAGGTCCTCGATCGAGTAGATGTCGTGATGCGGCGGCGGCGAGATGAGCGAGATCCCGGGCACCGCGTGGCGCAGCCGGGCGATCAGCTCGGTCACCTTGTGGGCCGGTAGCTGCCCGCCTTCGCCGGGCTTGGCGCCCTGGACGATCTTGATCTCGAGCTCCTCGGCGCGCGTGAGATACTCGGTCGTGACACCGAATCTGGCACTCGCCACCTGCTTGACCCGGTTGTCGGCCCGGTCGCCGTTCTCGAACCCGTGGTAGTTGTGCGGGTCCTCGCCGCCCTCGCCCGAGTTGGAGCGGGCGCCCATCCGGTTCATCGCGATCGAGAGGGTCGCGTGCGCCTCGGGCGAGAGCGCGCCGAGCGACATCGCCGACGAGACGAACCGGCGCCGGATCGTCTCGGCGGGCTCGACCTCCTCGAGCGGCACCGGGGTCCCGGGGCGTACCTCGAGCAGATCGCGCGGGCCGGCGGGCCGGCGCACGCCGTTCTTGGCGAGAAAGCCGCCATAGGCTTCCGGGGCGTTGGCTTTCACCGCCTGCTGCAGCGCGACCACGATCGGCGGCGCCCACCCGTGGTCTTCGCCGTCCTTGCGGAACCGCACGCGACCGTGGTCGGGCAGCGCGGCGGCGGAGTCCGGGGGGCCGTACGCCGCGCGGTGGCGCTCGAGCACGTCCTCAGCGATCTCCTCGAAGCCGATCCCGCCGATCGGTGAGGCCGTCCCCTCGAAGCAGGTGTCGATCACCTCGTGGCCCAGCCCCAGCACCTCGAAGATCTGCGCGCCGCA
>DASUXW010000264.1:0-11381 GCA_036377715.1 Gemmatimonadales bacterium | reverse complement strand
CTGGAGGTGCGCGACCTTACGCTCGAGCAGCGGCACGCGGGCGGCGGAACGGAGCAGGGGGACGTACAACGCGGCGACCACGACGGAGCCGAGGATCGCCGTCGCCACGAAGCCGACGCCGGCTCTGAGCGCCCAGAGCGGGAGGCGGTACGTCTGCGATCGCGCCGCACCGTCAGGCTGGACGATGAGGGTGACCGCGCGAGCCGGACGCCTCATCCTTCGAACGGACGTCCGAGAATCAGTTCGAGAAGCCGGGCGAGATCGTCATTCGAGTAGTAGCTCAGTGTGAGGAAGCCCCGCCCGCGCCGTCGGGTCGTGAGCCGGACGTCGGTGCCGAGATGCTTGCGCAGGGCGTCCTCGACTCGGCGCACATCGGCGGTGACAGCACGCGGCGACGGTCGAGCCCGCCTGGTGGCGGCCGGCGCGGCGCCGGTCGCCTGGCTCTCGAGGACTTCGCCGCGCACCCGCGCCTCGACCTCGCGCACCGACCAGCCCTGCTCGACCGCGTCGCGCGCGAGCGCCAACAACCGCTCGGGCTCGCCCACCGCGAGCAGCGCGCGAGCGTGACCCTCGGTGAGCTTGCGCTCGTGCACCAACCGCTGGACTTCCTCGGGAAGCTGGAGCAGCCGGAGCAGGTTGGCGACGGTGGCGCGATTCCGCCCCACCAGCCTCGCGATCTCCGCCTGCGCCATCCGGAACTCGTCGCCCAAGCGCCGGTAACCCGCCGCCTCGTCGATCGGCGACAGATTGTCGCGCTGAAGATTCTCGATCAGCGCGAGGGTGAGGAGCGTCTGATCATCGACGTCCTTCACCACGGCCGGGATATTCGCCCACCCCAGCCTGGTCGCAGCGCGCCAGCGGCGTTCGCCGGCAATGAGCTCATAGCCGCCGTTCCGCGGACGCACGACGACCGGCTGCAGCAGTCCCGATGCCTGCATCGAGGCGACCAGCTCGTCGAGCTGGCCCTCGTCGATCTGCGTTCGGGGCTGATAGGGATTGGGGCGAATGCTCGCCATCGCGAGCTCTCGAAGCGCCCCCGACGCTTCCGCCTGCTCGCGGCTCACCGGGCCGAGGAGCGCCTCGAGGCCGCGCCCGAGCCGCTTGGTCTCGCTCACCGGCTCACCTCCGGTTCCGGCTCGGTGGATCCCGCTTCGGAGGAGCCCGCCTCACCGGCCACCGCAGCAGAGGGTGTCGACTCGGAGGACGGCGGACCGGAGAGCACCGTCTCGTCGGCGTTGCTCTCGCGCGGTGCGGGCTCGGAAGACGTCGCCGCGGCTGCGGCTGTTTCCAGCGGGGACGACTCGTTCGGTGCCGACTCGGCTGCCATCGGCGCGGTTTCCGCCGACCCGTCGGATGTTGCCTCGCTCGCTCCGCTTTCGCTCACCCCCGATGGAGACGGCGTCTCCGCGCCGCTGTCCGATCTTCCGGCGTCCTCATCCTGTTCGCCATCCGGCGCGCTTTCGCGCTGCTCCGACCTGGCCGGCAGCGCCTGGTCGGCCGGCGCCGCGCCGCCTTCCAGGCGCCGCATCAGCTCCTGCGCCACGGCGAGGTAACTCTTGGCACCCACCGACTGGACGTCGTAGAGCAGAATGGGCTTCCCGAAGCTCGGCGCCTCCGCGAGTCGCACGTTCCGGGGGATCGGCGTGCTGAACACTTTCCCGCCGAAGTATTCCCGCGCATCCTCAGCAACCTGGCGGCAGAGGTTCAGCCGGGCATCGTACATGGTAAGGAGCACGCCACTGATGGCGAGCCCGGGATTGAAATTCTGCTGTACCAGGCGAACGGTATTGAGGAGCTGCGAAATGCCCTCGAGGCCGTAGTACTCGCATTGGATCGGGATGAGCACGCTGTGCGCGGCCGCGAGCACGTTGAGTGTCAGCAGGCCGAGTGACGGCGGACAGTCCACTACGATGTAGTCATAGTGTTCCTGCAGCGGTTCGAGCACGCGACGCAGCGCCGCCTCACGGTTCGTGCGCCCGACCAGCTGCAGCTCGGCACCGACCAGATCCTGCGTCGCGGGCAGCACGCCGAGGTGGGGGAGACCGGGTACGGGCAGCAGCACCTCTCGCGCGGGCCGCCCTTCGACGACCGCGTCGTAGAGCGAGGCCTCGAGCTCGAGCTTGGCAATGCCGACGCCGCTGGTGGCGTTCCCCTGCGGGTCCGCGTCCACGAGGAGCGTCCTTCGCTCCGCGATGGCGAGTGAAGCGGCCAGGTTCACCGCAGTGGTGGTCTTGCCGACGCCACCCTTCTGATTGGCGATCGCGACGATGTGGGCCATGAGCGCGCCTGTCTCGTAAGTCACTTAATATAAACGACTTACGATGAAACAGAAATGGTTTGCTAGGGGGCCGCTGCTGCGGGCTGTTGGGGCAATATAGGGGGTGGGAGTGGTGGGGGAAAGCGGGCGGTGAGCGGGGAGCAGAGAGCGTGAGCGGTGAGCGGTCGAGCGGGAGCGCCTGAGCGAGTTGTTTCACGTGAAACACAAGGCCGATTCCGCCGTCGAAGCGACCCCGTTTACCGCTCCCTGCTTACTGCTCACCGCTTTACCGCTTACCGCCCCCGCCCTCCCCGCAACCTCGTCACCTCCACCACCAGATTCTGGAGGTCGCTGGGGGAGACTCCGGGGACTCGGCCCGCCTGGCCCAGGGACGAGGGGCGGATAGCGTGGAGCTTTTCGCGGGCTTCGAAGGAGAGGGTCGTCAACCCCCGGTAGTCTAGAGCGTCAGGCAGCAGGAAGTTGTCCATCCGAGCGAGCCGCTGGGCGGCGGAGCGCTCCCGGGCAAGATAGCCGGCGTACTTCAACTCAATGTCTGCCCATGCCGCTTCGTCGGCGGCTACATTCTGGCCGGCAGCGGCCATCACCTGCTCGAGAGGCACGCCTGGCCGGCGGGCAAGGTCCGACGCTCGCGAGCGAGGGCTCAGAGGATCGCCGGCTCCGCACGCAAACGGCTCGGCCTGTGAGCGGTCGAGCCAGGTCTCCTGCGCCAAGCGTAGAACCGCTTCCTCGCACCGAAGCCGTCGCTCCGTCAGGCCCAATTCGTCCTTGTCAAAAAGCCCAAGCCTTTCCGCCAAGGGGAACAGACGCCGGAGCGCATTGTCCTGCCGAAGCAGGAGCCGGAATTCTGCACGCGAGGTGAACAGTCGGTACGGCTCATCCACGCCTCGGCTCACCAGATCGTCCACCAGCACCCCGATCATCGCCGTCTCGCGCGTCAGCACGATCGGCTCCCGGCCCAATGCTTTCGCCGCTGCGTTCAGCCCGGCAACCGCGCCTTGCCCGGCTGCTTCTTCGTATCCAGTAGTGCCGTTGAGCTGGCCGGCGAAAAACAGCCCGCTCACGTCTCGCGACTCCAACGTTGGAAGGAGCTGAGTGGGCGGGAAGTAGTCGTACTCGATGGCGTAGCCGGGACGGGTCATTCGGACGCGCTCCAGCCCCGGAACCGAACGAAGGAGCTCGACCTGGATACCCGGCGGCAGCGAGGTAGATAGACCGTTGACGTACATCTCCGTAGTACTCAGCCCCTCGGGCTCCAGCACGACCTGGTGCCCCGGGGCGTCGGGAAACTTGATGATCTTGTCCTCGATGGAGGGACAGTATCTCGGCCCGCGACCGCTGATCGCACCACCGTAGAGGGCCGACTCGCGAAGGTGCTGCAGCACCAGATCGCGGAGGGGCTCACCCGTCCGGGTGAAGTAACAGGGGAGCTGCTCGGGATGGCTCGACCGCTCGTGAAAGGAGAACCAGTAGGGACCAGGATCTCCGTCCTGGCGCTCCAGCCGCCGCAGGTCCACCGACCTTCCGTCCACCCGTGGTGGAGTTCCGGTCTTGAAGCGGCTTACCATAAGTCCAAGAGCAGCAATCGCTTGAGCAATTTCTAGCGCGGGGGGCTCGCCGGCGCGGCCCGCAGGGATCTGGGAGGAGGTTCCGACGTGAATCTGACCTCGGAGGAAGGTCCCCGCCGTCAGAACGACCGCGCCGGCCCTGTAGTCGCGGCCATCGGTAGTAGTCACACCCGCCACCCGCTCACCCTCGAGCAACAGGGCCGCCGCCGTGCCTTGAGCGAAAGCGAGCAAATCCATTTGTTCCAATAAGGAACGTACCGCAGAGCGGTAGAGCGCCCTATCGCACTGGGCCCGCGGCGCCCAGACGGCAGGTCCCTTCGAGCGGTTCAGCATCCGGAACTGAATCCGGGAACGGTCCGTTGCGCGGCCCATGACGCCGCCGAGCGCATCCACCTCGCGCACGACAGTACCCTTGGCGATACCGCCGATGGCGGGGTTGCACGACATCTGCCCAATCGTTTCCAGACTCTGCGTGAGCAACAGCGTGCGGGCACCGGAACGCGAGGAAAGCGCGGCAGCCTCCGCCCCCGCATGCCCTCCGCCGATCACGATGACGTCGTGGCGTTCAGTCATGAAGAGAATCTACGCGGCAGTAATGATCCGGCGGCAGACGGCCAAAGGCTAACACTGGAGGACACCACGAAGCGGCGACCGCGGACTAGCCCACCGCGTCCACCAACCTTCTGATCCGTACCACCTCGCCGGCGGGTACCAGGAGGTCGCGCATTTCGGTCCGAATCCCGAACTTGTCGCAACGGCCGAGGAACTCCTCGCGCGAGACTCCACCGGCCTCCGCATCGTGCACGCCCACGTCGTGCAGGTGCACACCGCGCGCGTCCTGGTGATCGAATCGGCCGACGAAGGTGCGCGGCCCCCGGGTCTCGACCACAACCGTAACGCCGTGCAGCTCCTGGTGTCCGGGATGAAAGACGTGTCCGGTCACGTGGCCCCGCTCAGACCGCGGCGCCGAAGTAGCGATCGAACGCGGCGGCGAGGTCGGCCGCGACCGCCTGCGGGCTTCGCCCCTCGATCTGATGACGGTGAACGAAGTGCACGACCTCGCCGTCCCGCAGCAACGCCATTGACGGACTGCTGGGCTGGTATTCACCGAAATACTGTCGGGCGCGCGCGGTCGCCTCGACATCCTGCCCGGCAAAGACGGTCACGACCTGCTGGGGACGCACCGCGTGCTGCAGCGCGAAGCGCAGTGCCGGCCGCGCGTTGCCGGCGGCGCAGCCGCACACCGAGTTTACGAACACCAGCATGGTGCCCTTTTGATCACCCATGGCGGCGTCAACTTCCTCGGTCGTGGTCAGCTCGCGGGCTCCCATGCGGGTCATCTCCTCGCGCATGGGCGCCACGAGGGCGGGATTGTACGGCATTCCGAAACTCCTCCGTGAGAAAAGAAATCAGCTCTGCTCTGTCGCCAGCGCCGCTCGCAACGTGTGCCACGGCAAACTGGCGCACTTCACGCGGATCGGGAACTCCGCCACTCCGGCGAACGCGGCCAGTTTGCCCAGACTTGCCGCCTCCGTGGCCGGCACCGCACCCGTGACCAGCCCGTGGAACCGCTCGAAGAGCGCTGCTGCCTGCTCCCGGGTCTTGCCCTTGACCGCCCCGGTCATGAGCGACGCCGACGCCCTGGAGATGGCGCAGCCGGACCCCTGGAAGCTCACGTCCTCGATCGTCTCGCCGTTGAGCCGAATAAACACCCGGACCTGGTCGCCGCAGAGCGGATTGTTGCCTTCGGCGCGGGCGTCGGCCTCCGGCATCTCCCGGAAGTTCCTGGGCGACCGGTTATGCTCGAGAATGAGCTCCTGGTACAGCTCGCTCAGGCTGGGCATCAGCTGAAGATCGTCCGCACCCGCCGGAGTCCGCGCACCAGGGCGGTAACCTCCTCATGGGTGTTGTAGAAGGCAAAGGACGCGCGCACCGTGGCGGGCACGCCGAACCGGCGCATGACAGGCTGGGCGCAGTGATGGCCGGCACGGACGGCCACACCTTCATCGTCGAGCACCGCCCCTATGTCGTGCGGGTGCACGCCATCCATGACGAACGACAGCACGCTCGACTTCTCGCGGGCCGTGCCGATCAGCCGGACACCGTCCAGCGCACCGACCTGTTCTGTGGCCCGGGCCAGCAGCTCCTCCTCCCAGGCGCCGGTCGCCGCCCGCCCGACCGCCTCGAGATACTCGAGCGCGGCACCGAGCCCGATCACCTGCGCGATCATCGGCGTGCCGGCCTCGAAGCGGGCGGGGGGCGGGGCGTACGTGCTGCCCTCGAGCGTCACCGTCTCGATCATGTCGCCGCCGCCCTGCCAGGGGGGCATGCGCTCGAGCAGCGCTTCACGCCCGTAGAGCACGCCCACTCCGGTCGGGCCGTAAACCTTGTGCCCGGAGAACGCGAAGAAATCACAGCCGAGCGCACGGACGTCCACGGCCAGGTGCGGGACGGACTGGGCGCCGTCGATCAGCGTCACGACACCCCGTGCCGCGGCCCGCGCCACGAGCTCCCGCACGGGATTCACCGTGCCAAGCGCATTCGAGAGGTGGGTGACCGCCAAGAGCCGGGTGCGCTCCGTGAGCAGGCGCTCGAACGCGTCGAGGTCGAGCTCGCCGGCATCGGTAATCGGCACGGCCCGCACCACGGCCCCGGCCCGCTCGGCAAGGAGCTGCCACGGCACCAGGTTGGAGTGGTGCTCCATGGCGGTGACGAGGATCTCGTCGCGCGGGCGCAGGGCGCTGGCGCCCCAGCTGTGCGCGACCAGGTTGATGGCCTCGGTGGTGCCCCGGGTGAAGACGATCTCCCGCGGCGAGGCTGCGTTGAGGAACCGCGCCACCCGTTCGCGCACGCCCTCGTAGGCCACCGTGGCCCGCTCGCTCAGCGTGTGAACGCCGCGGTGGACGTTCGCGTTGTCCGCGGCGTAGAACCGCGACACTGCCTCGATGACGGCACGCGGCTTCTGGCTGGTGGCGGCGTTGTCGAGGTACACCAGCGGCCGCCCGCGTACCCGCTCCCCCAGGATGGGAAAATCCTGCCGCAGTCGCTCCACGTTGATCACGGGCGCGGCGGTCGCCGTCATGGCCGTCTCAGAGCGCTCCCAGGCGCTCGAACACCAGCCGGTCGAGCTCCTCGCGCACCGGCGCGATGGCCACCTCGTCCACCACCTCCGCCGCGAACGCGTAGGTGAGGAGCCGGTCGGCCACCTCGGCCGGGAGTCCCCGGCTCCGGGCATAGAATCGGGCCCGTTCGTCGAGCCGGCCGACCGTGGCCCCGTGGGTGCACTTCACGTCGTCGGCGAAGATCTCGAGCTGGGGCTTGGTATCGACCTTGGCGTGGTCCGACAGCACCAGGTTCCGGTTGGTCTGCTTGGCATCGGTCTTCTGGGCCTCGGGCTGCACCACGACCTTGCCGCTGAACACCGCGCGCGAGCGGCCGTCCAGGATGCCCTTGTACACCTCCCAGCTGTGGCAGTTGGGATGGTCGTGGTAGAGGACGGTGTGCGTGTCGGCGAGCTGCTCCCCCCGGGTGATGTAGAGCCCGTACAGCAGCGCCTCCGAGTACTGGTCGGCCAATCGCACGTTCAGGTTGTGCCTGGCGAGCGCCGCCCCCATTGCCATCGAGAACGAGCGGTAGTGGCCGTCGCGCTGCACCTCGACCTGCGTGGTGGCCACGTGGTAGGCCGACTCGCTCTCGCGCTGGATCCGGGCGTGCTCCACCCAGCTGTTCGCCCCCGTCACCACCTCAGTGACGGGATTGGTCCAGTAGCGCGCGCCCGGGGCGAGCGTCACGTAGCTCTCCACGACCGCCGCGCGCGCGTTCCGCTCGACCACCACGAGGTTGCGTGGATGGGTCACCGTACCGGCGGCGTCGGCCGTCGTGAGGAAGAGCAGATGGAGCGGTGCGGACAGCTCGACCCCCCCGGCCACGTGGAGAAAGCCGCCGTCGCGGAGCAGCGCCGTGTTGAGCGCCGCGAAAGGATTGTCCTCGGGCCGCGCGTACCGGGTCAGGTGCCGGCGGACGACCTCGTCGCCGTTCCGGAGCGCCTCGCCCAGGCTGGTGACCAGGACGCCGTCAGGAAGCCCGGCCGCGGTCGAGAGCTCGGGGGTGTACTCCCCGTTCACGAAGACGAGCGTGGCCCACTCCTCGTGGCCGAAGACGAACGGCGCGATCTGCTCCCGGGAGACGGCCGCCGCCACAGGCTCGCGCGTCCACGCGGGCTGCCACGTCTCCTGCGCGATGGGCGTGACCGGCGTGAACCGCCACTCTTCCTCACGGGCCGAGGGGAAGCCGGTCCGGGCGAATCGCTCCATGGCGGCGCGGCGCACCGGCTCGAGCCACTCGGGCCCCTCGACGGTGGCCGGGCCGGCGAGGCCCTCGAGCTCCTTCACCGAGACGCCGCTCACTGGGCCAGCGCCTCCGCCTGGGCATCCACCCACTCATAGCCCTTGGCCTCGAGCTCGAGTGCGAGCTCCTTCCCACCCGACATGACGACCTTGCCGTCCGACAACACGTGCACCCGATCGGGCACGATGTAGTTGAGCAGCCGCTGGTAATGGGTGATGACGATGAAGGCGTTATCGGGCCGACGGAGCTTGTTCACCCCGGCCGCCACGGTGCGGAGCGCGTCGATGTCGAGGCCCGAGTCGGTCTCGTCGAGCACCGCGAGCCTCGGCTCGAGCACCGCGAGCTGCAGGATCTCGTTGCGCTTCTTCTCGCCGCCCGAGAAGCCCGCGTTCACGGCGCGCTGCATGATCTCGGGGCCCCACTCGACCAGCTTGAGCTTCTCCTCGAGCAGGTCGAGGAAGTCCATGGAATCGAGCTCCTCCTCGCCGCGCGACTTCCGGATCTCGTTGTACGCAGCCCGGAGAAAGTAGGCGTTGGTAACACCGGGGAGCTCGACCGGGTACTGGAAGGCGAGGAAGAACCCGGCCTGCGCCCGCTCCTCAGGCTCCATGTCCAGCAGGTCCCGTCCCTCGAAGAGCACCTGGCCGTCGGTCACGTGGTAGGCCGGATGCCCCGCCAGCACCTGGGCCAGCGTGCTCTTGCCCGAGCCGTTGGGGCCCATGATGGCGTGGATCTCTCCGGGGTTCACGGTCAGGGAGATCCCCTTGAGGATCTCCTTGCCGTCGACGGAGGCATGCAGGTTGTTGATGGACAGCACCGTCATTCTCCTGTGAGAAGGCTTACCCAACACTTCCTTCCAGACTCACCGCCAGCAGCTTCTGCGCTTCCACCGCGAACTCCATCGGCAGCTCCTTGAAGACTTCCTTGCAGAAGCCGTTCACGATCATGGAGATCGCGTTCTCCGTGTTGAGGCCCCGCTGCTTCAGGTAGAAGATCTGGTCCTCGCCGATCTTCGAGGTGGAAGCCTCGTGCTCCATGCTGGCCGTGGAGTTCTGCACGTCGATGTAGGGGAAGGTGTGCGCGCCGCAGCGGTTCCCTACCAGCATCGAGTCGCACTGGGTGTAGTTCCGGGCGTGGTCCGCGCGCGGGAGAATGCGCACCAGGCCTCGGTAGCTGCCCTGCCCCTCGCCCGCGCTGATTCCCTTGGACACGATCGTGGAGCGGGTGTTCTTGCCGAGGTGGATCATCTTGGTCCCGGTGTCGGCCTGCTGCTTCCCGTTCACCACGGCCACCGAGTAGAACTCGCCCACCGAGTTGTCGCCCTGGAGGATCACGCTCGGGTACTTCCAGGTGATCGCGGAGCCGGTCTCGACCTGAGTCCAGGAGATCTTCGAATTGGCGCCGGCGCACTTGCCGCGCTTGGTCACAAAGTTGTAGACGCCGCCCACACCGCGCTCGTCGCCCGCGTACCAGTTCTGCACGGTGGAGTACTTGATGGTGGCACCCTCGAGCGCCACCAGCTCGACCACCGCGGCGTGGAGCTGATTCTCGTCCCGCTTGGGAGCGGTGCACCCCTCCAGGTAGCTCACGTACGCACCTTCCTCGGCGATGATGAGGGTGCGCTCGAACTGCCCCGTACCGGACGCGTTGATCCGGAAATAGGTCGAGAGCTCGAGCGGGCAGCGTACCCCCTTCGGCACGAAGACGAAGGAGCCGTCGCTGAACACCGCCGAGTTGAGGGCGGCGAAGAAGTTGTCGGACGCGGGAACGACCGAGCCCAGATACTTCCGGACCAGCTCGGGATGCTCGCGCACGGCCTCGCCGAACGAGCAGAAGATGATGCCCTGCTCCGCGAGCTTCTTCTTGTACGTGGTGCCCACCGAGACCGAGTCGAAGATCGCGTCCACGGCGACGCCGGCCAGGAGCTTCTGCTCCCGGAGCGGAATGCCGAGCTTCTCGTAGGTCTCGAGCAGCTTGGGATCCACCTCGTCCAGGCTGCCCAGCGGCGCCGCGGTCTTGGGCGCGGCGTAGTAGCGGATGGCCTGGTAGTCGATCGGCTCGTACTTCACGTTGGCCCAGTGCGGCTCGGTCATCTTCTGCCAGCCGCGGAACGCCTTGAGCCGCCATTCGAGCAGCCACTCCGGCTCCTGCTTCTTGGCCGAGATGAGGCGGATGATGTCTTCGTTGAGCCCCTTGGGCGCGACATCGGCCTCGATGTCGGTCACGAAGCCGTACTTGTATGCCTTGTTGACCAGGCTCTCGACGGTGGAGCTCATGAGTTCTCCTGGGCGGTCGTGAACCGCACGTGGTATTCGCAGGCGCCACAGCCGCTCAGCAGATGCTCCCGGCGGTCGACCTCCGCGCCCAGCACGCGGGCCAGAAAGCGGGCCTCGGCCGCGCAGATCTCGGGGAACCGCTGGGCCACGGCCGGAATAGCGCAGTTGTGCTCCCGCAGGATGGCGCCGCTTCCGTGGGCGGCTACCTCCGCCATGTAGCCCTCTTCCGAGAGCACCCGGCGGATCGCTTCCAGACGCTCGGCCGGGGTGGCACCGGTCAGCTCGCCCTCGACCCGACGCGCCAACGCCGCGAAGTAGGACTCCAGCAGCGCCACCGCGGCAGCCCGCCCTTCCCGCTCGACCATTTGATCGAGGACGGCTGTGAGGGTGGTCTCGTAGCGCCTGGGGAACAGGGCCTCGCCCGCAGCGCTCAACCGGTAGGCGAAGGCGGGCGCGCCGACTCCCCGATGCTCGCGCTGGTACTCGACCAGCCCCTCGGCTTCCAGTTCCTTGAGGTGGTGGCGCGCGGCATTCAGGGAGACGCCGAGGCGATCGGCCAATTCCCGAGCCGTGAGCCGCTGCTCGCGCTTGAGATGCAGGAGGACGGCCCCGCGCTGGCCCTTCTGACCGAGCGGGGCGCTGCCGTCTGCAAATAGCGGGAGCGTGGCACCCATAGCACGGCAATCTTAAGTGAAAAAGTCGGGATTGTCAATTCGTGCAATCATATTGGTGTGAAGCAATCAAACCGAACGATTTCAATAGCTTACGGCGTCGCTATTGGCGCACCCAGGCCACGAAGCCATGGAGGCTCGGAAGGGAGAACGGAGGCATACGAAGTAGTTGCATACACCGCTACTCTGACATTGCGTCTTCATATGGCGTTGGAGGGGCGGGCTGGCACATATTGTGGCGCGA
>DASUXW010000263.1:0-12348 GCA_036377715.1 Gemmatimonadales bacterium | reverse complement strand
CTCGAGCGGCGCGAAGTGCGGCTCGCCGACGGGAGCTCGATCGCCTATGACTACCTGATCGTCGGGACGGGGGCACGGCATTCCTACTTCGGCCATGACGAGTGGGAGCCGCTCGCGCCCGGCCTGAAGAGCCTGGAAGATGCGCTCGAGATCCGCCGTCGGGTGCTGCTCGCCTTCGAGCGCGCCGAGCGGGAGCGCGACCCCGTGAAGCGCCACGCGTATCTCACGTTCGTGATCGTGGGCGGCGGCCCGACCGGCGTCGAGATGGCCGGCGCGGTCGCCGAGATCCGGCGCTACGCGCTCCGCCGCGACTTCCGCCACATCGACCCGCGCGAAGCCACCGTGATGCTGCTCGAGGGTGGGCCGCGGCTGCTCCCCTCGTACCCCGAACGCCTGAGCGAGGAAGCGAAGCACGAGCTCCGCCGGCTCGGCGTGGAGGTGCGCCTCGACACCCTGGTCACCGACATCCGGCCCGGCTCGGTGAGCGCCGCCGGCTGGACGATCCCCACGCAGACCGTCGTCTGGGCGGCGGGCAACACCGCGAGCCCGCTGCTCAAGACGCTGGGCACACCGCTCGACCGGGTGGGCCGCGCCATCGTCGAGCCCGACTGCACCATCCCCGGTCACCCCGAGGTGTTCGTCCTGGGCGACGCCGCCCATTATCCCACGCCGGACGGGGGCACGCTGCCGGGCGTCTCGCCCGTGGCGATCCAGATGGGCCAATACGCCGCGCGGACCATCGAGGGCGACCTCCAGGGCAAGCCGCGGCGCGCCTTCAGCTACTGGGACAAGGGGCAGCTCGCCGTCATCGGACGCGGGCAGGCGGTGGCCGACATCTGGCGGCTCCACTTCGGCGGGTTCATCGCGTGGCTGGTCTGGATCTTCGTCCACATCTTCTTCCTGATCGGGTTCCGCAACCGGGTGCTGGTGCTGCTGCAGTGGGCCTGGTCGTACCTCACCTACCGCCGCGGCGCGCGCCTCATCACGGGCGAGGGCCGGACCCGGGAGGCGTCGTGACCCTGGCCGCCGCCGTGAAGGCACGCGCCGCCCAACTCGGGTTCCTGGCGTGCGGCATCACGGATCCCGGTCCGTCCGCGCATGCCGGACGGCTCGACGCCTGGCTGGCCGACGGGTACGCCGGCACGATGCGCTACCTCCACCGTCAGGCGCGCCGACGGAAGGACCCGCGGCTCATCGTCCCGGAATCGCTCGCGGTGGTGGTGGTGCTGGAGAACTACTACACGCCGGACCGCGAGGAGGATCTCGAGGCCCCGCGCGTGGCCAAGTACGCGCGGGGCGAAGACTATCATCGGGTCACGATGCGGCGGCTCGAAGCGCTGGCCGGGTTCCTGACGGCGAACGGCGCCACGGTGGCGCGGCCATACGTGGATGCGGGTCCGGTGCCCGAGCGCGAGCTGGCGCAGCGCGCCGGTCTGGGATGGATCGGCAAGAACACCATGCTGATCCGGCCGGGCGCCGGCTCGTTCTGCTTCATCGGCTCGATCTTCACTGATCTTCCGCTCGCGGCCGACCCGCCGTTCACCACCGATCACTGCGGGAGCTGCACCCGCTGCCTCGAGGCATGTCCCACCGGCGCCCTGCTCGAGCCGCGGCTGCTCGACGCGACGACGTGCATCTCCTACCTCACCATCGAGCAAAAGGGGCCGATCCCCGCCGAGGTGGTCGAGCAGATGGAAGGGTTCGCATTCGGCTGCGACATCTGCAACGACGTCTGCCCCTGGAACGTGCGGTTCGCGGAGCCGACGCCGGTGGAGGAGCTCAGGCCTCGCCACTCGCTCGCGGGGGCGAACGAGGGGCTCCTCGACCGCATGGATGAGAAAGAATTCGCGCGCCGCTACGCCGGCACACCGTTCGAGCGCCCAGGCCTCGCCGGTATGCGGCGAAACGTCCGTGCGGCACTCGCGTCGGTGCACGCCGGAGAGCCGGAGCGATGAGCACCGAGCGCGACCGCTTCCGGCAGTTGCTGGAGCACGACGGCTGGGCCAATGCCGCCACCCTCGTATCGCTGCGCGAGAACCCCGCGCCGGAGCGCGCCCTCCGGTTGATGGCGCACCTGGTCGCGACCGAGCGGCTCTGGCTGGCACGGCTCCGACAGGAGCCGTCATCGCTCCCCGTCTGGCCGGCGCTCGACCTGGAAGAGTGCGCCGCCGAGCTCACCGAGCTCCAGGGCGAGTGGGCCCGCTACCTCGACGAGGTCAGCGATGAGGAGCTCGAGGACGGCGTCGCCTACCGCAACACCAGGGGCGAGTTCTGGACCAGCACCACGCGCGACATCCTGACGCACGTGGTGCTGCACGCGAGCTACCATCGCGGCCAGATCGCGGCCGCGGTGCGCGAGGCGGGCGGCACGCCGGCGTACACGGACTTCATCCACGCCGTCCGGTCGGGCCTCGTCGAATGAGCGCGCCCTGGTCGCCTGGGCCGCTGCTGGTGGGGCTGGGCATGGCCATCGTGCTGATCGGGCTGCTGGTCTGGGCCGGCGCGTTCGCCTGGTTCGGCCGGCTGCCGGGCGATGTGCGGATCGAGCGGGAGTCGGTGCGCATCTACTTCCCGATCGTGAGCATGCTGGTAATCTCCGTCGTACTGAGTCTGCTGCTCTACCTTGCGCGGCGGTTCTTCTGAGATGACCGGATCCACGCCTCCCGTATTCGTGCCCGAAGTAGCGACCCTCGACCCACAGCGGATCGCGCGGCTCCGCCGGTTCGGCATCCTGCTCGACAGCTCGATTCCCATCCCGGGCACCGGGATCCGGTTCGGGCTCGAGAACGTCATCGGCCTCGTGCCCGGCATCGGCGACCTGGTCGGCGGCGCCCTGTCGCTCTACATCATCCTCGAGGCGCACCGGATGGGCGCGCCCGGACCGGTGCTGGCGCGCATGGGATGGAACGTGGCGATCGATACGCTCGTGGGCGAGGTGCCCATTCTGGGCGACCTGTTCGACGTCGGCTTCAAGGCAAACCTGCGCAACCTGGCGCTGCTCGACGGGATGGTGGAGCGTCCCGCGGAAACCCGTCGCGCCAGCCGGCGGGTGCTCTGGCTCGTGATCCTGGGGCTGATCCTGGTGACCGCCGGCGCGATCGCGCTGGGGGTGCTGCTGGTCCAGCTCATCGCGTCCGCGCTGCAGGGCGGGCTCCTGCGATGACGGCTCCGGTTCCGGCGCTGTACAGTATCGCCATCTTCGTGACCGACATCGGCCGCGCGGTCGAGTTCTACCGCGACGACCTCGGCCTGCCGCTGGCGCGGGAGGGGTCGTTCGGCGCGGAGTTCTTCGCAGAGGGAGCGCGAATCGGCGTGCATCCAGCGGTGCATCGCGACGCGAAGTCGCTGGTAGGCCGGCACACCGGAATCACCCTCTTCGTGTCCGACCTGCTCCACTACTGCGGCGACCTCCACGCGCGCGGCGTCCGCTTCGTCGCCGAGCCGACGCAGCAGGCATGGGGAATCATGGCGATGGTAGCCGACCCCGACGGCAACGTGCTGGCATTGTGGGAGGACCGGCTGCCGCAGGACGAAGACCAGGCCGCGATGGATCAGGCCGACGGCGCGGCCTGACGGGCTACGCCAGGTCGGCGGGCGGCCGGTAGGGTGAGACCGCGAGTGCCGCCGCATCCCCCCGAAACGAGTCCTCTACGATCTGCCCCTGCTGCTCCATCCCGTATGCATCGAATGGCTTCCCCGCCTCGAGCCGGTACCGATACGGGCTCTCGCCCACGCCGAACGTCCGATGCACGAGATCGCGGAACTGCGCGTCGAATCCGCGGCGGAAATAGCGCCAGGAACCCCACGACTGATACTGCCCGCAGTGGGTGAGCTCGTGGGCCAGCACGGCCAGGTCGCCGGCGCAGCGGTCGGGCAGGAACACGTGGTTCCCCAGCGTGACCGCTCGGCCGCGGCTCAACCGCAGGACGATGCGTCGCAGCGCGCCGGCAGCGCCCCCGGTGCCCGCGCGGTGCAGGCGCACCCGGCCTAGATCCACCCGCGCCGCGAGGCTCGCGAGGCGGGCACGCTCCTCGCTCGTCAGTCCGATCATCCCCGGCCGCCGCTCACTCGCCCAGGAACTCGCCGATCGGCGCCAGCGACTCGATGTGGTCGCAGAAGATCTTTAAGGTGGCGAGGAGCGGCACCGCGATGAACGCTCCCGGCACGCCCCAGAGCCACCACCAGAACACCAGCCCGATCAGGATCGCCACCGGATTGAGCGTGAGCCGCCGCCCCAGCACGTAAGGCGAGACGAAATTGGACTGGAGGATGTTCACCGTCAGGTAGGCCCCCGGCACGAGCAGCGCGTGACCGAGCGTGTCGAAGTGCACCAGCCCCGCCATCGCCAGCAGCACCAGCAAAACGCTCGCGCCGAGATAGGGCACGAACTCCGCCAGCCCCGCGAGCACGCCCCACAGCACCGCGTTGGGCATCCCGATGGCCATCATGACCAGCGTGACCACCACGCCCAGCCCGGTGTTCACCAGCGCGAGCGTGAAGAGATAGGTCGAGATCGAGGCCTCGGTCTCGCGCGCGATCGCGACCGCCTTCTTCTTGTCGCGCAGGAGCGGCAGCACCTTGATCAGCTTCTGCAGGAACAGGTCGCCCACGGCGAGCAGGAAGTAGAGCAGGATGATGGTCTCGAGCGCGCCCGTGAGGAGGCTTTGCGTGGTGCCGAAGAGCCGCTCGCTCAGCCGCGGGCCGCGGACGACCACCTCCTGGGGGCCGCCCTTCTCCATGGTAGTGGCCGCCTCCACCCGCTCGGCGGTGCGGGTCACCTGCTCTACCGGGCGCCGCAGGGTCTGCAGCCGCGACTGCACCCGCGCCACGCTCTCCGGCGCGCGGGCGATCCATTCCCTAGCCGGCTCGGCCAGGCTGTAGGCGCCGGCGCCCAGCGCCCCGAGCAGCACGAGGAGCACCAGCGCGGCCCCGACCGGCTCCGGGATGCGGCCCCGCTTGAGCAGGCGGATCACCGGGCTGAGCAGGAAATCGAGCAGCACCGCGAGCACGATCGGCAGCAGAAAGGCGCGCGCGAAGTACAGGGTGTACAGCACCGCCAGCACCAGCAGGCCGGTGAGGGCGAGCGATCGGACCTCGACTCGGTCGCGGAGCGCCTCGCCGAGCTTCCGGAGATCGGGCTGCTCGACCACCCCGCCCTCCTCGCGTGAGGCGGGCGGCGCGTCCACGTCGGGCCGGAACACCTCGGCGTCAGCCGAGTCGTCGGCGCTTCGACTCGCCATGGGTTCCCCTTGTACGTGCCTCAGGACAGTCGCTAAGGTTACCCGGCGCAGGGCCGTGCGGCTGTGCGCCAGCACACCTGCGGGTTCGTGAGGAGAGGGCCATGACGCGCGTCTGGCAAACGATCGTCTCGATCTGGGTATGGCTGGTGCTGATCGTCTGCGCGATCCTCTGGCTTCCGCTCATGGCCATCCTGCTGCTGCTCACGGCACCGTTCGACCGGGGACGCTACGCCGTCGGCTACCTGTTCCGCCAGATCCCCGTCATCGTCTCCGCCGCCAACCCGCTCTGGCGCTTTCGGCGCACCGGCACCATGCCGTCCGATCCACGGCATCCCTACGTGGTGGTGTCCAATCACGAGTCGTTCGTGGACATCCTCCTCATCAGCCATCTGCCCTGGGAGATGAAGTGGCTCTCCAAGGCGGAGATGTTCCGGATCCCGGTGGTCGGCTGGCTGATGTGGCTGGCAGGAGACATCCCGATCCACCGCGGCTTCGGCCCCAGCGCCGTCGAGGCGATGGCCAGGTGCCGCCACGCGCTGGCCAACCGGGTCTCCGTCATGATCTTCCCCGAGGGAACGCGATCCACCAGCGGTGAGCTCCTCCCGTTCAAGGACGGCGCCTTTCGCCTGGCCATCGACGCCGGCGTCCCGATTCTCCCACTGGTAGTTCACGGAACCTCCTCCGCCCTCCCCAAGCACGATTGGCGTTTCGGCCGGGCCATCGCCGAGGTCCGGGTGCTCGAGCCGATCGACACCACGGGTCTGACCCCCGCCGATGTCTCCGCCCTCAGGACCCGCGTGCGCGACCTGATCGCGACGACTCGTGCCAGGCTCGCGCGCGGCGAGTTGGTGTGAGCGGCCGGAGTCGCTCGGGCCGTCGGAGTCGCCCTGAGGACCATCGATCCCCCTGAAGACCGCCGATTCCCCTGAGGACTGTCGAGTCACCCTGACCCCGAGCGCAGCGAGAAGGACGGGGCCAGCACCTGAGGCAGGCTCCCTTCGCTTCGCTCAGGGTGACTCGACGCCTCACTGCGACTCCGCCCGCCCCAAATCCGCCGGTGCCCGCACCTTGCCGACCGCTCCCACCAGCGCCAGCAGCGTGAGCGCGTAGGGCAGCATCAGGAACAACTGGTAGGGCACGTCGAGCCCGAGCGACTGAAACACATATTGCAGCGCCGTCGCCCCGCCGAACAGGAGCGAGGCCGCCAGCACGCCGGCCGGGTGCCAGCGGCCCAGCACCACGATGGCGATCGCGACGTAGCCGCGGCCCGCCGTCATCCGCTCCGCGAAGGTGCCCACCTGTGCCAGGACCAGCGTCGCTCCCGCGAGCCCGCCGAACGCACCGCCGACCAGCGTCGCGGCCGTGCGGACCAGCCGCGTGCGAATCCCGGCCCCGCGGGCCATCGCCGCGGCCTCGCCCGTGGCGCGGAGCTCGAGGCCGGCCCGGGTTCGGAACAGCATCCACCACACCACCGGCAGCGCGACCAGCGCCATGTAGGTCGGCGCCGGCTGATCGAACAGCGCCGGCCCGAGGAGCGGAATCCGCGAGAGGCCCGGGACGGGCAGCGCCGGCAGCGTCGGCAGCGCCAGTCCGGCGCCGCTGGTGCCGTACGCCTCGCGATAGATGGTCCCGGTGAGGCCCACGGCGCCCAACGAGATCGCGGTTCCCGCGATGATCTGATCCGCGCGGGCGCCGATCGCGACCGCGGCGAACACGGCGGCCAGCGCCATGCCGGCGAGCACCGCCACGAGCACGCCGGTCCACGGCCCCGAGGCGCTCGCCCCGAGCGTCGCCGCGAGCGCGCCGGTGAGCATGATCCCCTCCAGGCCCAGGTTGATCACGCCGGCGCGCTCGGTCACCGTCTCGCCGGTGGCGGCGAGCAGGAGCGGTGTCGCCACCCGCACCGCCGCCGCGAGAAATCCGGCGATGATCGCGGGCTCGCTCACGGCCCCGCCCGCTCGACCGTGGCCCTCCGCGCCGCCGCCTCCGCCAGCAGGACCACCAGGATGACCACGGCCTCGACCACGTAGACCGCCACCGCGGGCACGCCGGCGTCTCGCTGCATGGCCCCCGCGCCCGCCTCCAACGCGCCGAACAGGATCCCCGTGGCGAGCACGCCGAGTGGGTGCAGCCGCGCGAGGATCGCGACGGCGATGGCGGTGAACCCGTATCCAGGCGAGAGATTCTGAAACAAGGCGTAGGAGACGCCGCTCACCTCGATGCCGCCCGCGAGTCCGGCCAGCGCGCCCGAGCCGAGCAGCGCCACGGCGCCGGTTCGGTCGGCATCGATCCCCCCGCTCAGCGCCGCGGCGCGCGGACCCGTGCCTACCGCTCTGAGCCTGAATCCCCAGAGCGTGCGCCGGAACAGGTACCAGAGGCCCAGCGCGGCCACCACGGCCAGCAGAAAGCCGGCATGCAGCCGCGTGTCCGGAAAGAGCGGGAGCCGCGCCGACACCGCGATCGGATCGCTCTGTGGATAGATGTGCTGCGACTCCTGCAGCGGGCCCTGCACCATCAGACTGACCAGGGATTCGGCGACGAAGCTGAGGAGCAGGGTGCTGATCACCTCGAGCACGTCGAACCGGAGCTTGAGCCAGACGGGCACGATGACCCAGGCCGCCCCCGCGACCGTGGCCGCGGCGAGAAGCAGGCCGATCGCCAGCGCCGGCGGCGTTCCCGCCATGTGCAGCCCGACCCAGGTGGCGGCGATTGCGCCGGCATAGAACTGCCCTTCCGCGCCGATATTCAGCGCGCCCGCGCGGAAGGCGAGCGCGATTCCGAGCCCGATGACCACGAGCGGCACCGAACGCACCAGCGTCGCCGACGTGAGCGCGTACCACGAGCCGAACGCCCCGCGCCACAGCGCCGCGAGCGCGGCCACGGCGTCGTACCCCGCCGCCTGGAGCCCGGCCGCGAGCACGGCGACGCCGAGCACCACCGCGGCGAGCGCGACTCTAGCGCCCACCGGTCACCATCAGCTCGCCCATGTCGAGACGGGAAGCGCCGGGCGGCACCTCGATCAGGTGTCCGCGCGCGGCGACGAACAGTCGCGTCGCGAGCGCCAGGACCTCGTCGAGATCACTCGACGATACCAGCACCGCGGCGCCGGCCGCGGCTGCGCCGCGGAGTCGGGCATGAATCGCCTCGGCGGCGCGCAGGTCGAGGCCGCGGGTCGGATTCTCCGCCACCACCACGCGCGGCTCGCGCGCGAGCTCGCGGGCCACGACGAGCTTCTGCTGGTTGCCGCCGCTGAGCGCGCCCGCCGGCGCGTCCGGCCCGGAGGCCACGACTTCGAACTCTCGCAGCAGTCCCGCGGTGCGCGAGCGCGCGACGCCCCAGTCCACTCGGCCCCGGTGAATCCAGGGATCGTCCGCGCGGGACGCCAGCACCACGTTCTCGGTCAGGGTGAGCTCGAGGATCAGCCCTTCGGTCGAGCGGTCCTCCGGCACATAGCCGATCGGCCCTGCCACGACGCGCTTGCCGCGGAGCGGCCGGAGACGTCCGGCGATCGCGCGGAGCAGCTCGCGCTGGCCATTTCCCTCGACGCCGGCGATCCCCACGATCTCGCCGGCATCGACCGCGAGCGAGACGCCGCGCACCGCGAGGCCATAGCCGCTCTCGCGCGGCACCTCGAGGCGGTCGAGCCGGACGAGCGGAGTGCGCGCGGCCGGGGAGCTCGCTTCGGCGCGCGGGATGCCGGACGGTGGTCGGGGGGCATGGTGCTCCGCTTCACCCACCATGAGTCCGGCCAGTTGCGACGCCGTCCGGCCCTCGATCGAGCCCGCGAAGACGACCGTCCCGTGCCGCAGCACGGTCACCCGGTCCGCCACGCCGAGTGCCTCGTCGAGCTTGTGGGTGATGAGCACCGCCGACCCGCCACGCTCGGTGAACTCCCGCACCACCCTGAGCAGCTCCCCGGCTTCCGCCGGCGTCAGCACCGCCGTCGGCTCGTCCAGGAGCAGCAAGCGCGCATCGGATGCCAGCGCCTTCACGATTTCGAGCCGCTGCTTGAGGACGACGGTGAGCTCGCCGGCGCGGGCGTCCGGATCGAGCGGCAGCCCCGCCCGCTCGGACGCCTCACGCACACGCTCCCGCAGCTCGCGTGGTCGCACGGGCCACCCCGCCGCGAGCGCCACGTTCTCGGCCACCGTGAGCGCGGGGACCGAGGTGAAATGCTGGTGCACCATCCCGATCCCGAGCGCGCGCGCCGCGCGCGGCGACGGCACGCGGACCGGCGCGCCGCGCACCAGGATCTCACCCGCGTCCGGCCGAACCAGGCCGTACGCCACGTGCATGAGCGTCGTCTTCCCGGCCCCGTTCTCGCCGAGCAGGGCGTGCAACTCGCCGGGCATGAGCGTGAAATCGGCCCCGCGCAGTGCCTGCACGGAGCCGAAGCGCTTGTACATGCCCCGCAGTGACAGCGCGGGCGGAGGGCTCACAGCCCCGTCGGGTGGTCGTGGAATTCCCACTCCAGTCCGAAGCGCTCTCCCAGGTGCGACGCCAGCGCCTGGACCCCGAGCGTCTCGGTCGCGTAGTGGCCGGCGAAGATGACGTTGAGCCCCCACTCGATCGCGTCGAAGTAGCTGTGGTGGGGACCCTCGCCGGTGATGAAGGTGTCGAGGCCGGCATCGCGCGCCGCCTGGATCATGCCGCCCGCCCCGCCGGTGATGATGCCGACTCGCGCCGCCCGATCGGGCCCGCCCGGGATCAGGCGCGCCGGATCCGTGCGGCCCAGCGCGTGGTTCACCTCGGCGAGTAGCGTCTCGCGTGGCACCAGTCGCGCCGGCGGGTGCCCCCACACGCCGAGCGGCACCCCCTTGTAGTCCCCAAACCACCCCTCGACGGCAAGGCCGAGCCGCTCGGCGAGCACGACGTTGTTCCCGACGACCGCGTGGAGGTCGAGCGGGATGTGCGCCGAATAGAGCGCGATGTCATGCTCGAGCAGCGCGGCGACGCGCCGATAGCGCCGACCGGTCAGCGGCACGTTCCCGTCCCAGAAGAGACCGTGATGCACCAGCAGCAGCGGCGGCGCGCCCTCTTCTCCCGCTCGCCCGGCGGCGACACCATCGATCGTCGGCTGCGACGCGTCCACCGCCGCCACGATGCTGCCCACCAGCCCCTGGTTCTCGACCTGGAGCCCATTCACCGCGTTCCGCTCGTCGGGCACCTCGCGCACGCGCAGGTACTCGTCGAGGTAGCCGACGATCTCCGAGAGCGGCACGGCGCTCATGTCGGCTTCCGCGCGTGAGGCGCAGCCGCCGAGGCCTGCATGGACGCCGGGCGAGGAGCAGCGATCAGGGTACCGTCGGCGATCGAGTCGGCAGCGGCGCGTACCCGCGCGACCAGCGTCGCCGGCACCATGCTCTCCAGCCGTGGATTCGGGTCGTAGCGCACCACGCCGCTCGCGAGCCCGAAGGCCTCGACCCGGGGCTTGAAGGTGCCGCTCTTTACCTCTTCCGCCACCAGGAGGAAGGCGCGGGGCAGGTCGATCACGGCGCTCCCGAGCACTCGCTCCGGCGCAAGGGAGGACTGGTCGGCGTTCGCACCGAAGACGTACACCCCCGGCGATTCCTTGGCCGCCTGAAACACGCCGAGCGCGGCGGCGTCGGCGTTGTGGTGCAGCATGTCCGCGCCGACCCGGATGAGCGCCAGCGCGGCCTCGCGCCCGGCAGCCGCGTCGTCGAAGCTGTTGAGGTAGATCTTCCGGCTCTGCACCCGCGGGTTCACTGCCCTGGCCCCGTTCACCCAGCCATCGTAGGCGGCCACGATCGGCGGCAGCTCGATGCCCCCGATGAAGCCGAGCACGTTGCTCTTCGTGAGCCCCCCGGCCACCATCCCGGCCAGGTAACTCGCCTCTTCGAGGCGGAAGATCAAAGGCGCCACGTTGCCGTGCGCCCTCGAGCCCGAAGTCACGATGAAGACGGTTTTCGGATACTCCGGGGAGACCCGCTCGGCGGGACCCTGGAATTCGAACCCGTGTGCGAAAACCAGGTCGTAGCCCTGGGCCGCGTAGGTACGGAGAGCCTCATCCTGTTCGGCCGGGGTCCGGGCCTCGACATGGCTGATCGCGAGTCCCAGCGAATCGTGGATGCGCTGCAGCCCAGCGTACGCGCCTGAATTCCAGGCCGCATCGGTCACGCTCCCCGGAGTAATGAGGCCGACTCGGATGCCTGTCACACCGGCAGACTGGGAGCATGCTGTCAGTGCCAGTAAAGCGACACTATAGAGCCACTTAGGCGACAAAACCCTCATTTTCCACAACTTAGGCTGGCTTATCAACTCTTGTGGGAATCCGCTGCTGCCGCGCCGATGCCCGCATCCATCTTCACCTCGCCGCTCACTCTGGCACCCTCGAGCACGGCGATGCGGGGGGTGTGGATGTCACCGGCCACCACGGCGGTGGCTTGAAGCTCCACTCGTTCACGCGCCATGATCGCGCCGCTGACCTGTCCGGCCACGACGGCCTCCTGGGTATGGAGGTCGCCCTCGATTACGGCGCCCGTGGCGACCAGCACCTGGCCGCCGGCGCGCACCGTGCCCTTCACCCGGCCTTCGATCCGCACCACACCCTCGGTCTCCAGATCGCCGACCACCGTCATGTCGCTCGCGATGATGGAGAAGGGTATCTGGTCGGTCCGGCGGCGCTTGAGCTCGTTGCCCTGCTCGTCGCGCGCCGGGTTGTTGAAGATCCCCATCAGCCCCCCTCCTTGACCATGGTTCGCGGATCGATCGAGACGCCCTTCAGTCGAATCTCGAAGTGCAGATGGGGCGCGGTGGAGCGCCCCGTGTTCCCGCTCAGCCCGATCACCTGCCCCGGGGCAACCGAAGCGCCCGGTGAGACCAGCGCGCGGGAGAGGTGACCGTACATCGTCTGGTAGTCATCGGGATGGTCCAGCAGGACGAACAACCCGTACTCGGGATCTTCCCCGGACTGACGCACCGTCCCGCCGCCCGACGCGCGCACGACGCTCCCGACCGCCACCGCGATGTCGAGTCCCGGGTGGGCCTCGTCCTCCGTCCCGGTCCCAACCTGCCCCCGGGTGATGTAGCCGGGCTCGTCCAGAGGCCAGCGCCTTGGCACGGACAGACCGACCGATGGGCCGCGCGG
>DASUXW010000262.1:0-9930 GCA_036377715.1 Gemmatimonadales bacterium | reverse complement strand
ACCCGGCCGTGCGCCTCGAACGCCCGGATACCGAAGTGGATCGCGCCCGGCGAATACCAGACCAGCACCTCGGTCGAGTCCGCGGCGGCGACGCCGTCCACGGGTGTGTACTGCGAGAACCCCGTCAGCACGGCCGCACGGGCCCAGGCCGCCTCGTCCAGCACCCCGTTTACCACGATCTCCGCCTCGAGCCGCGGCACGTGCACGTCCAGTCGGCCCGCGCGCCCGTTGTACACGGCGGCAGGTTCGGCATCGGCGGCGAGGAGGAGGAACGGGAGGAGCATGTACTGGATCTACGGGGGCTTGGGGAGGGTGGTTTCGGAGGTCCACCCTCCCTCAACGGTCGGCCATCACGTACGCCATCACGCCCATCGCCGCCACGCACCGCGCGAGCTCGGCGGGGTCGAGCTTGTCGAGCATGTCGGCGTCGCTGTGGTGATACCAGAAATAGCGGGTGGCATCCACATCGAGCTCCATCGTGGGCACGCCGAGCCGGGCCAGCGGCTCGATGTCCGCCGCGGGGCTCTCGGCGACCCGCTCCACGTGCGTCGCGCCGATGGCGCCCATGAGCCTCGCCACCTGCTGTACGACCGCGGCCAGGGAGTCGTGCGCGGAGAGCACGTAGCCGCGTGGGTTGAAGGCGCCGTTGTCGGACTCCATCGCGAGCACGTGCCGTTCGCCGCCGTGGGCATCGCGGTAGGCGTCGGCGCCGCGGCCGCCGTTCTCCTCGTTGGTCCAGAGGACGACGCGCACCGTACGCCTGGGCCGGAGACCGAGCTGCCTCAGGAGCCGCACCGCCTCCCACGCGGCGACCACGCCGCCCCCGTCGTCCATGGCTCCCTGGCCCACGTCCCAGGAATCGATGTGGCCGCCGAGCACCACGACCTCGTCCGGGCGCTCGCGGCCGACCAGCTCCGCCACCACGTTGCGGGACGACGCGTCGGGGAGCCGCCGGGCCTCCATCCGGAGCGTCACCACGACCCGCGCGCCACGGTCCTGGAACCGGTGGAGCATCTCCGCGTCCTCCATGCTGAGAGCGGCAGCCGGGATCCTGGGCGACGTCGAATCGTAGACGGTCTCGCCCGTGTGCGGGTTGCGCATGGAGAACGAGGCCACGGAGCGGATGAGACACGCCACGGCGCCGGCCCTCGCGGCCGCGGAGGGGCCGTCGGTGCGGACCCGCCGGGTGGCGGTGTACTCGGTGAACGGCGCGTCGAAGAGCACGATCTTTCCCCTGGCCTCCGCCCCGCGCCGCGCGAGCTCCTCGAGCGAGCCGACCACGAGGACCGGCGCGGTGATCCCTCGCGCCGGAGTCGCGACGCTCCCGCCCAGGCCGACCATGGCGAGCGCCGCGCGGCGGGGCTGCACCAGCTCGGCCGATTCGGCGCCCCGGACCCAGCGGGGCACCATGACCGGCTCGCCGCGGACGTTCTCGAGCCCGTCCGCCTTCATCTCCCGCAGCACCCAGTCGATCGCCGCCTCGAGGCTCGCCGAGCCGCTGAGCCGCGGCCCGAACGTGTCCACCAGCAGGCCGAGCCGCCGGTACGCGGCACTGTCCCGCGTGGCCGCCCGGATGAGGCTGTCGGCGGCGGGCTGGTAGCGGGCGGCAATGCCTCCCTGGGCCACTGCGGCCCGACCGGGCGAAAGCGAACCGGCCAGTACCATCACGGCCAGTCGGCCGAGGCGGGTATATTTCACCTTGACCCTCGATGGAGGCTTCATGTTCAGTCGTATCCTCGGCCTGCTCGTGGCGGCGATCGTGTTCGTCACCACCAACGCGGTGGCGCAGGGCGCGTCCGCGAAGAAGGAGCCCGTGGCCGACGGCCGTACCCTGTCGCAGTGGGTGGCCGACCTGAAGGCGCCCGCGCCTCAGACGCGCAACGCCGCAGCCTATGAGATCTCGGGACTGGGGCCGGCCGCCGCGCCGGCGGTTCCCGCGCTGATCCAGGCGCTCGACGACCCGTCGCCCGCCGTTCGCTTTCCGGTGACCGTCGCGCTGCGGGAGATCGGCCCCGCCGCGGCCGCCGCGGTGCCCAGGCTCAAGAAGATGATGGAAGAGGAAACGAACGACGAGATCGCCGCGGCCGCCCGGCGCGCGATCCGTACCATTCAGCCCGAAGCGCTGGCCGGACAGTAGTCCGGATCTTCACCGCGGCGTCCCGCCCGCGGGGATGCCGCTCTCGAGCAGGGAATGGAGCAGGCGCCGGACGGCACCCACACCGTCCAGGCGGAAGCGCGCCCTGGTCGCCCCCGCCCCCACTTTGACCGTGATCGCCTCCGTCGGCAGCGCGCCGAAGAGGTCCTCGTCGGTGCGATCATCGCCGACCGCCAGGATGGTCGTCGCGGCCTGGCGCTCGGGACCCAGCGGGGGCACGATCCGTCCCTTGTGCACGCCGTAGGGGCGGATCTCGATGACGCGGTTGCCCGCCAGAATCTCCACCGGCTGATTGCTCAGCAACTGATTCAGATGCAGTCGCAGCTCGTTGGACCGCCGCGCGCCGGTCTCCGGGTCGGCCATGCGGTAGTGCCAGGCGAGCGCGGCCGCCTTGATCTCGACCAGTGAACCCGGCGTGCGCTGGGTGATCTCGCGCAGAATGGCCAGCACCGGCTCTCGCCAGGACGCCCCCAGCTCGGCCGCCGGCACCCACTGGCCGGTCGCCGGGTCGCGTGAGACGAAACCGTGCTCCGCATGCAGCCAGATCGGAAGGTCGCCCAGCCAGTCCTCCAGGGTCTGCTGGGGGCGGCCACTCACCACATGCACCTGCGTCTCGGGCCGGCCGGCCAGCGCCCGGAGCAGCGACAGGAGCTCGCGGTCGGGCCGCGCCAGCTCGGGCGTGGGTGTGAACGGCACCAGCGTCCCGTCGTAGTCCAGCAGCAGCAGCAGCTCGTCGGTCTCCGCCAGACGACAGGCGAGGGCTCGGTGCACCGCGGCGGCGCCGATCTCGGGCCCCGAGGGCGCGCCGAGTCCGATGTCGGCGAGCTGCTCCAGAAACGAGGCGACCCAGCGGTGCACGTCGAAGATCTGCACCCGGGTCCGGAGCGGCGCGAGCCGCGCCCGCCGCTCGTCCTCCGGCATCTCCAGCGCGCGGTAGAACACTTCGGCAGTGCCGTCTACGTCGTACGGATTGAGCTGCAGCGCCTCGGGCAGCTCCCAGGAGGCACCGGCGAACTCGCTGAGCGCCAGGACGCCGTCGCCGTCCACCCGGGAGGCGATGAACTCCTTGGCCACGAGATTCATCCCGTCGCGCAGCGGCGTCACCAGCATGACGTCGGCCGCCCGGTAGAGCGCCACCAGATCGGCTTCGGAGACCGCGCGGAAGATGTAGTGCACCGGCACCCACTGCGGCGTGCCGAACGCGCCGTTGATCCGGCCCACCAGCCCGTCCACCAGCTCGCGGAACTGCTGGTATGCACCGACGTTGGTGCGCGACGGGACCGCCACCTGGACCAGCCGCACCTTGCCCCGAAGATCGGGATGGCTCTCGAGCATCTGCTCGTAGGCCAGCAGCCGGCGCGGGATGCCCTTGGTGTAGTCGAGCCGGTCCACGCCCACCAGAATCCGCACGCTGCCGTCGCCCCGAATCGCCCGAGCCTCCGCCTCCACGGCCGGGTCGGCGGCGAGCGCCGTGAACGACGCCGCATCCACTCCCATCGGAAACACGCCGAGCCGCACCTCGCGCCCGGTGACCTGCACCCGGTCGATCTCGACCGAGTGTCCCAGGATGTCGGTCAGCGAGACGGCAAAGTGCCGGAGGTAGGCGGGCGTGTGGAAACCGACCAGGTCGGCGCCGAGCATCCCCTGGAGCAGCCGGTCGCGCGCGGGGAGCGTGCGGAACAGCTCTTCGGAGGGGAACGGGATGTGGAGGAAAAAGCCGATCCGCGCGTCGGGGAGCCGCTCCCGGAGCATGCCGGGCAGGAGCAGCAGCTGGTAGTCGTGCACCCAGATGAGGTCGCCCGGGCGGTAATGCGACGCGACCACCTCGGCGAAGGCCTCGTTGGCTTCGACGTATCCGTCCCAATCACTGACGTGGAGCGGGATCTGATCGAGCAGATAATGGAAGAGGGGCCACAGAACGCTATTGGAGAACCCCTCGTAGAACCGGCTGACCTGCTGCTCGGTGAGGGGCACGTTGACCAGCCGCATCTCGGCCAGCTCCTCGTCGAGCCGGGCCTGCTGCTCGGGCGCGAGCCCCTCCGGCGCGCCCGACCAGCCGATCCAGAGCCCGTCGGACTGCTCGTGCGGCCGCATGAGCCCCGTCGCGAGCCCCCCCATGCTCCGCACCACCTCGACACGCCCGTCGGTCACACTGACGGTAATGGGGAGCCGGTTGGCGACGATGAGGAGGCGGGGCATGGGGGAAAGGTAACGCGGACGGGCGGACGGGCGGACGGGCGGATGGACGGGCGGACAGAAAACAGCACACCAGGGCGGCGTGCCGATTCCGACCGCCCGTCCGCCCGTCCGTCCGCCTACCTAGGCCAGCGCTGATTCCCCCGATCCACGTCCGGAAACTCCTGCGCCGGGTCGATCTCGATGCTGCGCACCGCGGGCTCCTTGGCCACCGTGACCGTGGTGCGCTTCGCGCCGTTAAGCCACACGTCCACCGGCACGGTCACGCTGTCCGTCCGTCCGTCCGTCCGCCTGACCGCCAGCTTCACCGGCATCGGCGCGCGCTCGCGATTGGCGACCACGATCTCGAGCGAATCGCCCACGGTGGTGACGGTGTCGATGGCCTGGTCGAGCCGCCAGGTCTCGAAGAACCAGGTGCGCCAGAACCAGGACAGGTCACGGCCCGTCACGTCTTCGAACGTGGCGAAGAAGTCGTAGGGCGACGGGTGCTTGTAGCGCCAGCGCCGGCCGTACTCGGTGTAGGCGCGGTGGAAGAGGTCGCGGCCCAGCACGCCCCGGAGCGCCACCAGCACGGTGGCCGGCTTGTAGTAGCTCGCGACCCCGTAGGAGTTGTAGTTGGGGTAGCGGTCGCCGTGGTGCATGAGCTCGACCTCGCCGCCCGTCTCCGCGAAGTCGATGTAGTTCTGCCGGTTCCGCTCCTCGTCGTCGAAGCCCTTGAAGAACGAGTCCATCGACTGCGACTGGTCGAACTGGGTGAGCCCCTCGTCCATCCAGGCGTACCGCTTCTCGTCCGAGCCCACCATCATCGGGAACCACATATGCCCGATCTCGTGGGTGGTGACCTCGTACAGGCCGAGCGTGTCCCACTGGCCGCCGATGCAGGTCATCATCGGATACTCCATCCCGCCGCAGGAGGTGGGGCCGTCCACCGCGGTCATGTGCTCCCAGGGATAGGGCCAGAGATACTTCGAGAAGAACTCCACCGAGTAGCGGCCGTACCGGGCGCTCTCGTCCCAGTGGTTGGCGACCTCCTCCGGGCGGTAGAACGCACCGATCATCGCCGTGTCGGGGCGGTGGTCGCCGGTCGCGTCGCCGACCACCGCGTGCGTCGCGTCCCACAGATAGCGCGACGAGGCGCCCCAGGCCACGTCGCGCACGCTATCGGCGTGGAAGTGCCAGGTGAGCTTGCCGTCGCGGCCGGCCGTGGTGGAGCGGCCCGGCTCGCGGTCGAGATCGGTGACCACATGGACCACGGCGGTATCGGTGCGCGCCGAGTCGAGTCGCGCGCGGGTCTGCTGGCTCAGCACCTCGTCCGGGTTCTGCAGAGTGCCGGTCGATGTGACCAGCCAGCCGGCCGGCACCGTGAGCTTCACGTCGTAGTTGCCGTAGCCCATGTAGAACTCGGCGGTGCCGAGGTACTGGTCGGTCTGCCACCCGTTGATGTCGTCGTACACCGCCATCTGCGGGTACCAGTAGTTGATGAAGTAGACCTCGCCGTCCTGGCCGCCGCGCGGCGCACCGTCGGGCGGAATGCGGAGCCGCCACGCGAACGCGAAGTCGGCGGTGCCGCCGGGCGCGACCGGCTTGGGCAGCCGGATCCGCATGATCGTCCCGTTGACGTCATAGCCCGGGCCTTCGGTCCCGCCCGCCGCGAGATCGCTTCCCTGCGCGTTCACGCGGTCGAGCTCCACGCCTTCGACGGCCCAGGGAACGTTCGTGTTGTGGCGGGAGCCGGGGGCGAAGATGTTGTGCAGCAACTGCACGTACACTGTGCGGAGGGTATCGGGCGAGCGGTTGTAGTAGGTGATCGTCCCCTTCCCGGCGAGCCGCTTGGAGACCGGGTTCAGCTCGGCCTCCAGCCTGTAGTCGGCCCACTGCTGCCAGTACCGGGGGCCCGGCGCGCCGGTCGCGCTCCGGGTCCCGCGGCTCAGCGCCATGTCGTAGCCCGCCAGCGACGGCACCTCCATGACGTGCCGCCGCGCGGACGCGTGCCCCGGGGCCGGCGCCGGCCCGGGCGTGGGCGGCGTGGACCGGCCGCTGGAGCACGCGGCGAGTACGAGAAGCAGCAGAACGGGGGAGCGGACCGGGTGCTGTGACATCAAGTGCTCCGGAATACGGTAGTTGGAGCCGCCGCGCGGCCGGCGGGATGATGCCCTGACTACGTTCGGGGAGCAACCCCCGGTTTCGCCGCCCCGTGCAGGCACCACCGGAGCACCACCGGGCCGAGCACCGCGCCGGGTTCGGCGGCGAGTTCGAGCGGCTGGTATGCCGGGTTGAGCGAGACCAGGGCGAGCGCCGTACCTCCCGCCGCCCGCGCCAGGCGCTTCACCACGTAACCGTGCTCGGGATGGCGGGCCACCGCCACCTCGCCCGTGTGCGCCGACCGGTCCAGATCGACCAGGACCACGTCGCCCGAGTGGAGCAGCGGGAGCATGCTGTCGCCCACTACGCGGAGCGCCAGATGCCGCCCGGGCGCGAGATCCTCGGGGAGCGCGACCCAGGTATCGCACGGCTCGTCGAGCAGCTCGCGCCCGCTCCCGGCGGCGACGCCCAGCTCGGCCAAGGGTGCGGCATGCGTGCCGCGCGCGGCTGCCACCGCGAGCGCGAGCGGGCCCGGGATCCCGGCCCGCGCCGGCTCCGGGGCGTGGTCCACCAGCCGGATGCCGCGGCCCAGTGCGCCGAGGCGCGCCGTGACCCGCCGCGCGAACCGCGCCGCCTCACCCGCGCGCTCCTGCTCCGCCCTCCACAGGTCGAACGCGGCAGCCGCACGCGCGAGCCGCGGCGCCGTCGCGAGCGCAGCGCCCCGGTGCTCGATCCAGCGGCCCGCGAGCCAGGCGAGCGCATCGCGCTCCCACTCGGTCCGATCATTCATGAGCGGTTCGCTCCGGTGTGGCGCGGACGGCCACCAGCCGGGCCGCCGGCCTGGCCGCCAGGTCCGCGCGCCCGAGGAACGCGAGCAACTCCCGGCGCTCAGCGCCCTCGCTCCGATCCACGTACTCCAGTGCGGCAAGCTGCAGCCGCTCGCGCAGCCGCTCGATGCGTTTGGCCGCCGCCTTCGGGGCGATGCCGAGCCAGGCGGCGATCTCCGGCCGGGGCACGCAGTGACTCATCCACACGGTGAGCAGCCGCTCCTCGACGCTGAGCGGCGCCTCGAGCGCCGCGGCGAGGCGCTGGAGCGCGGGGGAGAGCGGCGCGCCATCGGCAGCGGCGCCCGGGCTCGCGACCGCCGGGAGGTCGGCGCCTTCGACCAGCCGCCGCTCGGCGCGGTCGCGCGAGCGCACCTGATTGAGCACGCGATTGCGGAGACTCCTGGCGAGGTAAGCCGGGAGCGATCGGGGGGCGGGTGCCTCGGAGCTGATGAGGTGGACGGCCACATCGGCCAGCACGTCGTCGACCAGGGTGTCCAGTTCGCCGGGCTCCACCTCCAGCCGGCGCGCCGCGCGCACCAGCCCGGGCCGGAAGCGGAGGAAGAACTCGCGCAGCGCACCCTCATCCTGGCAGCGAAGCGCTGCCAGCAGCGCGTGGTCGCCCATTGCGGCGTTCCCGCCCGCCACGTCCCGCCACCGCGTCCGCTCCTGGTCCACGCCACGCACCCCCTCCGTTGTCGAGGCCGTACCCGTCTGATTCCAGGAGAGAGACACCGAACGGCGACAGGTCGGGGTCACCGGCGGGATTGGGACGCCCTCAGCTACCGCGGGCGGCGCGGGCGGCGTGGTCCTCCATGCGGCGCTGAATAAAACGGCGGAGCTCGTGCTGCACTTCGGCGAGCTCGCCCGGCGGGAGGCCGCGCGCCACGCGGCCACGGAGTGCTTCGGCGCGCGGCGCGGCGAGCCCGGCACGCTCGGCCGTGCGAAGGAGCTGAAGGACGTCGGGCTCGGCTCCCATGCGCGCGCGGGCCCGGTTCGCCTTGGCCACCTCCTCGGCGCTGGGACGGAGCCGCGACGCGGTGAATCCCAGGTTGGCGAGCGCCCGGCCGATGGCCGAAGTCTCGGTATTCTCGAGGCAGGCCACCGCGTTCACTTCGCCATCGCCCACGCGCTCGGCGGCCCAGCCGGTGGCCGACGGGTCGCGATCTTCGGCGGCGCGGTAGACCGCGGCGCGGAAGACGATCTCCCGGTCGTCGTGGCGCACCAACTCGGTGAGGATCCGGCCCGTGGGGTACCGCTGATAGAACAGCTCGACCCGCGCCGCCACCGGGGCGTAGCTGTCGGGATCGAAGTCGTCGCTGACCTTGGGCATGATCGAATATACCGAAGAAACGCCGAAGCCGACAAGCCGGTGTGTGTCGCCGGGCGGTGTCTTCCTCGTGTTCACCGGCAACGTCGTACCCTGAACCAGGAGGACCCCATGTGGTGGATCTTCGGCATCGCCCTCGCCGTCGTGGTCGCGGCGGCATTCGTGCTCACCCGCCGTCCCGCTCGACGCGCCATGATCGTGCTGGAACGCGACTGACGCGCGCGGGTGCAACCACCCGTGCCGCCCGGGCATCTCCTGAGACGTACCGGCTCTTCGAGCCTCAGCTCACGTCTCAGGAGAAGCACTTCATGTCGCATGGATGGTGGCACCGCATGCGGTCCGGCAGCATCGGACTCGCCTTCCTCGCCGGACTGCTCTTTGCCGGCCTCCTCAACCTGCCGCACTTCACCTTCGCCCAGCAGCGCGACGCCCAGACGGCGCTGCCGGCGGTGACCCCGCCTCCCGCGGGCTCGGCCGCGCTCGCCAACCTGAGCGAAGCGTTTGCCTCGGTCGCCGAGCACGTGAAGCCGAGCGTGGTCTTCATCAAGTCGGGACATACGGAGCGGACCAGACGTCCGCAGATGCAGCTTCCGCCGGGATTCGATCAGTTCTTCCCGCAGATGCCGCAGCAGCCGGAATTCCAGGAGAGCGCCGGCTCCGGATTCGTCGTCTCGAAGGACGGCTACATCCTCACCAATGACCACGTGGTGGATGAGTCGGACGAAGTGACCGTGCGGCTACTCGACCGGCGTGAGTTCAAGGCCAAGGTGGTGGGGACCGATCCGTCGACCGACCTCGCGGTGCTCAAGATCGACGCCGACAACCTGACCCCCGCGCCCCTGGGCGACAGCGACGGCGCCCGCGTCGGCGAGTGGGTGCTGGCCGTGGGCAATCCGCTGGGCGAGAACCTGACCTTCACCGTCACTTCGGGGATCATCAGCGCCAAGGGGCGGACCCTTGCCCTCCCCAACTCGAGTGACCGGAGCATCCAGGATTTCATCCAGACCGACGCGGCGATCAACCCCGGCAACTCCGGCGGTCCGCTGGTGGCGGTGAACGGGGCCGTCATCGGCGTCAACTCCGCGATCGCCAGCCAGACCGGCTACTACTCGGGGTATGGGTTCGCGATCCCGATCAACCTGGCCCGGCGCGTGATGGACCAGATCATCCAGCACGGCCACGTGCGGCGCGCGGCGCTCGGTGTCCGGGTCAGCAACGCGTCGCCCAACGACGCGGCCTACGTCGGCCTGCCCAACATCCGCGGCGTGGTGGTCGAGGACTTCGGCAGCGAGAACTCGCCGGCCAGGCAGGCCGGGCTCGAGCCGGGCGACATCATCGTCTCG
>DASUXW010000261.1:0-9857 GCA_036377715.1 Gemmatimonadales bacterium | reverse complement strand
GAGGTCGGAAACGGCGGGCAGCTGCCGCTGCTCGAGGCGTACGGGGTGGTGCGCTCGCTCTCGCTCGCGATGCACGGCGGGCAGGTGATGATGATGCCGCTGCTCGAGCTCAAGGAGTTCGACCAGTACACCACCACGCACGCGATGAACGTCTCGGTACTCTCGATGGCCCTGGGCGAGTACCTCGGCGTGGGGGCGACGATGACCCGCGCGCTCGGCTTCGCCGGCCTGCTGCACGACCTGGGCAAGGTGCGCATCCCGCTCGAGATCCTGAACAAGGCCGGCCGGCTCACCCCCGAAGAGCGCCAGGTGGTGGAGGCGCACCCGGCCGACGGGGCGCGGATGATTCTCGAAGGCACCGACCCGCTGGATCTCGCGGCGGTGGTGGCCTACGAGCACCACCGGTGTCACGACGGCTCAGGTTACCCCCACGCCCACTACGCGCGCCCGCTGCACCAGGCGAGCCGGCTGGTCCACGTCTGCGACGTGTACGACGCCTTGCGTACCCGGCGCCCCTATCGCGACGCGTGGTCCTCGGAGCAGGCGCTGGAGTACATCCACGAACGGTCCGCCCGCGAGTTCGATCCTGCGCTGGCGGCGGCGTTCATCGAGATGATGCGGAAGTGGGACAGCCGGATTGCGCTGCAGGAAGCGGGGTGACGGGATCGGCAGGCTGATTCACCACGGAAGCACGGAAGGCACGGAAGTGACACGGACACCGGAGACTGTCGGGAAGCGGGGCCACCACCAACGAGTTTGTTATGGTCCGGGTCCACGGGACCTGTCCGAACCCGAGTCCTTCCGTGTCACCTCCGTGCCTTCCGTGCTTCCGTGGTGAATCCGCCAGCCCGTGCCGCGATGACGGCGCGCCGGGCGAGGATGTCCTGCACGATCAGCTCCCCATGGCCCCGCGCGTTCTCGATGAAGAGCCGGTTGGCGTCGTTGCCGCTGGCGATGACGCCGGCCAGGTAGATCCCCTCCACCGGCGTCCCCATCGTGCGCTCGTCGTGGGCGGGGACGCCGGTCGCGTCGTCCACCGGGACGCCGAGCCGGCGGAGCAACGTGGTGTTGGCATGGTAGCCGGTCATGGCGAGGACCGCGTCGGCCGGAATCCGCTCGACGCTGCCGTCTACCTCTGACGCCACCTCGACGTCGGTGGGCGTGATGGCCCGCACGCGGGAGCGCCAGCGCACGCCGATGCTTCCTTCCTTCACCCGGTTGGTGATATCGGGCAACACCCAGGCCTTCACCGTGCGGTCGAAGCCTTCGCCGAAGTGCACCAGCGTCACCGTCGCCCCCGCGCGCCAGCACTCGAGCGCCGCGTCCACGCTGCTGTTCCCCGCCCCGATCACGATCACCTGCTTGCGCCAGTAGGCGTGACCCTCGCGGAAGTAGTGCTCCACGTGCGGCAGGTCCTCGCCGGGGACGCCGAGAAAGTTCGGGTTGTCGAAGTACCCGCTGGCGAAGACCACGTTCGCGGCGCGGTAGCGGGTGGCGTCGTGCGGGCGCACCACCTCGACGCGGAACATCCCATCCGGCTCGCGCACCACGTCCACCACCTCCTCGCCCGGGCGCACGTCGAGGCCGTAATGCTCGGCGACCCGCCGATAGTAGATGAGGCCGTCCTTCCGGGTAGGCTTCTCGTGGCTGGCGATGAAGGGAATGCCGCCGATCTCGATCCGCTCCGGCGTCGAGAAGAAGGTCATGCCGAGCGGGTAGCGCTCGATGGTGGAGACGATGGTGCGCCGGTCGAGCAGGACGCACCGGAGCCCCGCCTGCTTCGCCGCGATGCCCGCGGCCAGCCCGCAGGGACCCGCGCCGACAACGAGGAGGTCGGTGGTCTCGGTCATACCTCGATGATCTGGTCGCGCCGGGTACCGACGCTCACGTAGCGGAGCGGAGTCTCCGCGAGCGCCTCGAGCCGGTCGAGGTAGGCGCGCGCGGCGGAGGGGAGATCGGCCAGGCGCCGCGCGCCGCCGATGGACTGCTGCCAGCCGGGCAGCACCTCGTACACCGGCTCGACGCGGCCGAGCGCGTCGGCCTCGGCCGGAATCTGCTCGCACTCGCGCCCGTCGAGCCGGTAGGCGGTGCAGACCGGGATTTCGGCGAACGTGTCGAGCACGTCGAGCTTGGTGACGGCGAGGCCGGTGAGCCCGTTCACCCGGACCGCGTACCGCACCACGGTGGCGTCGAACCAGCCGCAGCGGCGCGGGCGGCCGGTGACCGAGCCGAACTCGCCGCCCAGCTCGCGCAGCCGGTCGCCGGTGGCGCCCTCGGCCTCGGTGGGAAGCGGTCCGTTGCCGACCCGGGTGGTGTAGGCCTTCACCACGCCGAGCACGCCGTCGATGGCGGTGGGGCCGATCCCGGCGCCTACCGAAGCGCCGCCCGCGGTCGTGTTGGACGACGTGACGTACGGGTAGGTCCCGTGGTCCACGTCGAGCAGCGAGCCCTGGGCGCCCTCGAGCAGCACCCGCCGGCCGCCGCGCAGGGCCCGGTGCACCAGCAGCCTGGTGTCGGCCGCGAGCGGGAGGAGCCGGGGCGCCCAGCCGTCGACCAGCTTCACGTGCGCCTCGAGCGAGGCCCGCTCGCCGCTCCCCATGAGCTCGAGCAGCCGGTTGGCGCGCTCCACCCGCTCGGCCAGCATGGCACGGGCGCAGTCGGGCCGGCGGAGGTCGGCCACCCGGATCCCGCGGCGGCCGTACTTGTCCTCGTAGGCGGGGCCGATCCCGCGGCCCGTCGTGCCGATGTTCTGGCTCCGCTCGCTCGCGGCGTCGAGCAGCTTGTGGTAGGGGAGGACCAGGTGGGCGCGGTCGGAGACGAAGATGCGGCCGGTAGTGTCTACGCCACGGCGGGCCAGCTCATCCAGCTCGCCGAAGAAGGTCTCGGGCTCGAGGACGACGCCGTTCCCGACGATGCAGGTGACGGTGGGATGCAGGATGCCCGAGGGGATCTGGCGCAGGATGAAGTGCGAGTCGCCGATGACGACCGTGTGGCCGGCGTTGGCGCCGCCCTGGTAGCGCACGACGAAGTCGGCTCGTTCGGACAGGACGTCCACGAGCTTCCCCTTGCCCTCGTCGCCCCACTGGGCACCGACGACCACCACGCAGGTGGTCCGCGCGTCAAACATGCGGATTCTCCGGAGCGAAAACGAAACGAGCCCCGCGCGGGGCTCGTGCATCCTCGTGCAAAAGTAGGCGGGGGTGGGGCGGCAGTCAATTCAGACGCCGGCGACCCGGAGCCCTGCGCCGAACCCGCGGCTGCTAGATTCGAAACTGGCCCGCTGCCCGCCGCGGCCGGCGCGCTACAGACCCCTGGCCTTTGGAACGGAGACTCGATGGCTGCTCCGGCGCTCCTGCTGTTCACCACGCTGGTGCTCACTGCCCCACGCCCCGACCCCGTCACGCCCGCCGCACGGTGGGAACTCCGCGCCCGCAACGTGACCATCACGCGCGACGACTGGGGCATCGCCCACGTGCACGGCCGCACCGACGCCGACGCCGTGTTTGGGATGATCTACGCGCAGGCTGAGGATGACTTCAACCGGATCGAGACCAATTACCTGAACGCCATGGGCCGGATGGCAGAGGCCGACGGCGAATCGGCCGTGTACCAGGACCTCCGGATGAAGCTTTTCATCGAGCCGGACTCGATGCGCGCGCTGTATCGGAAGAGTCCCGCGTGGCTGCAGCGGCTGATGACGGCGTGGGCCGACGGGCTCAACTACTACCTCGTGACCCACCCCAGGGTTCACCCGCGCGTGATCCGCAGGTTCGAGCCCTGGATGGCGCTCACCTTCAGCGAGGGAAGCATCGGCGGAGACATCGAGCGGGTGGACCTCGGCGCCCTGCAGGCGTTCTACGAGCGGGAGCCGCCCAGCACGGTGCCGGCGACCAGCCCGGGGGACGGCGCCGGCGATGGCCATGGCGACGGGGAGCCCCGCGGCTCGAACGGCATCGCCATCGCACCCTCGAACACGGTCAACCATCACACGCTGTTCCTGATCAACCCCCACACCTCGTTCTTCTTCCGCTCCGAGCTGCACATGACGAGCGACGAGGGGCTCGACGCCTATGGCGCCGCGACCTGGGGTCAGTTCTTCATCTACCAGGGGTTCAACCGCACCGCCGGCTGGATGCACACCTCGAGCGGGGTGGACGCGATCGACGAGTACCTGGAGACGGTCGTGCAGCGCGCCGGCCGATGGTACTACCGGTACGGGGACGCCGAGCGGCCGATGATCACGAGCCGAATCACCGTCCCCTACCGCGCGGACAGCGGCATGGCGCAGCGGACCTTCACCGTATTCCGCACCCATCACGGCCCGGTGGTCCGCGCGGAGAACGGCAAGTGGGTGACGGTCCGCCTGATGGAGGAGCCGGTCAAGGCGCTGATGCAGTCGTACACCCGCACCAGGGCCCGGAACCTGGCCGAGTTCGAGCGCACCATGGCGCTGCACACCAACTCGTCCAACAACACCGTCTTCGCCGACGCCGACGGGAACATCGCGTACTTCCACGCGAACTTCATTCCCCGGCGCGACACCAGCTTCGACTGGAACGCGCCGGTGGACGGGAGCGACCCGCGCACCGAGTGGCATGGCGTGTTGCCGGTGGACTCGTCGCCCAACGTGATCAACCCGTCTGTGGGCTGGGTGTACAACAGCAACGACTGGCCGTGGTCGGCCGCGGGGCCGGACAGCCCGAAGCGCGCGGAGTACCCGAAGTACGTCGAGACCGGCGGCCCCTCCGCGCGCGGGCGGCACGCGGTGCGGCTGCTGGAGCACCGGAAGGACTTCACGCTCGACCGCCTGCTCGAGGCGGCGTTCGACAGCTATCTCACCTGGTTCGAGCGGCCACTGCCGGCGCTGGTGCGGGCGTGGGACGCGCTCCCGGCCGGCGACTCGCTCAAGGCCACGCTGAGCGATCAGGTGACTCTGCTCCGCGCCTGGGACCGGCGCTGGTCGGCGGTGTCGGTGCCCACCTCGCTCGCGGTGTTCTGGGGTGAGGAGCTGCGGGCCCGGGCGGGCACTGACGCGCAGCGCGCCGGGCTGCTGCTCGAGGACTTCCTGGCGACGCGGGCCCGACCGGCGCTGCTGCTGGATGCGTTGGCCGCGGCCTCCGACCGTCTCGCCGCCGACTTCGGCGACTGGCGCACCCCCTGGGGCGAGATCAACCGCTTCCAGCGTCTCACGGGCGACATCGTGGAGCCGTTCAACGACTCGGCGCCGAGCAACCCGGTGCCGTTCACTTCGGCGCGGTGGGGGTCGCTGGCGTCATTCGGCGCGCGCCCCTACCCGGGCACCAGGCGATGGTACGGCACCAGCGGGAACAGCTTCGTCGCGGTGGTGGAGTTCGGCGACAGCGTGCGGGCGCGGGCGGTGACGGCGGGCGGCGAGAGCGGCCACCCCGGGTCGCCCCACTTCAACGACCAGGCGACGCGGTACGCGGCGGGGAACCTGCGGGAGGTGTACTTCTACCCGAATCAACTGAAGGGTCACACGGAACGGGTGTACCGGCCGGGGCAGTGAGTGCGTCGTCACGGGGGCGTCGCGCCGACGCTCCGGGGTCTCGGCTCCTGACCCAACGCCCTTCCCACGCAAATCGCCATCTCCAGCGACAGCCCGTCCGCCGTGTCCCGCGGCGTGTGAATCACCCGCAGCGTGCGCCAGGTGAGCCGGCCGATGGTGATCGCCGGAGTCCCAGCGCGCGCGAAGGGCACGCTGTCGGTGAGGATCCCGAGCGGCAGCCGGCGCACACGACCCTGGAGCCCCGCGCCCGCCAAACGCAGCGCCTCGCCCCGACCGAGGGTCGCGCCCAACTCATCGTGACACACGACGGCGAGCTCGCCTTCCTGATCGATCGTATCGAGGTTGACGACCTCGGCGCCCTGGAGCTCGGCCGGTCGCTCCCGCACGAACACCCTCGCGCCCACCAGCCCGAACTCCTCGGCGCCGGTGATGAGGATGCCGGTGGAGGCGTCGCGCGTGTGCTCCGCCGCCGCGAGCGCCGCGGCCACACCGGTGCCATTGTCCCGCGCGCCGTGCGAGGTCCCGCGCAGCCTCCCCCGCCCCGCCAGCGCACCGGCCAGCACCGCGAGCACCGCCCCGCCGCCGGCGGCCCAGAGCGGCACCGGGCCCCACAGTCGCCCGATCGCGAGTGCCAGCAGCACCGCGATGGCGAGCCCGATTACCCATACCGCGACCAGCCGCCCCGCCATCGACTGCGCCTGCGCCTTGGTATCGAGATGCGCCACGATCCAGCGGCGCACCGGCGCGTCGCCGCGCACGGCGACGAGATTGGCGTCCTCGCGCGGGACGCCGCCGAGCGAGAGCCAGCCGAGCCCGATGCCGACCGCGAGCACGACCAGCAGCGCCAGTCCGCCGGCGAGCACGAGCGCCGCCGCCCATGCGGGCGCGCGCCCGCTCGCGAGCAGCGGCAGGAGCAGCAGCCCGAGCCCGCCGAGCCCCGCGCCGAAGACCGGAAAGCCGAGCAGTCCGGAGGGACGAAACGCGAACGGCCGGCGCTCCACGCGCCAGCCGAGGGCTTCGAGGTGGGCGGCGACCAGGTTCCGCGCCTCCGCCGCTGCGGGCGTGCCGGCCTCGCGCGGGAGCGCGAGCACCCGCCGCATGGTGTCATCGAGGGTGGGCACGCCGCCTCAGGCGGACGCGGCCTGCCGCGAGCCCCGCTTGCCGGAGGGAGTGCCGGGGGGCGACGCCGCCGCGCTGCCGACGGAGAGCGCGGCCCTGGCGGTCTCATCGGTGATCGTGCCGGCCGACCTGAGCTCGCGCACGTGCTGCTCGAAGGTGCCGGTGCCGAGCTGCTGGCGGCCCTCGGTCATGTGGCGTCGCAGATCGGTCGCGCGGCCGCCGTCGCGCAGGGAGGCGCGAACGGCGGGCGTCGCCACCAGCACCTCGATCGCGGCCACACGGCCGTCGCCGTCCGTGCGCGGCAGAAGCTGCTGCGACACGACCGCGCGGAGCGCCTCGGAGAGACGCATGCGGCCGATCTCGCGCTCTTCGCGCGGCAGCGCCGTGATGATGCGATCGAGCGTGGTGACCACGTCGGGAGTGGGCATGGATGCGATCACCAGCCGCCCCGTCTCCGCGGCCTTGATGGCAGTGTCGATCGTGTCGGCGTCGCCGATCTCGCCCAGCACCACGACGTCGGGGTCCTGCCGCAGCGCCGCGCGGAGGCCGACGGCGAGGCTCTCGGTGTCGACCCCCACCTCCCGCTGGGTCACCGAGCAGCTCAGGTCGCGGTGCAGGAACTCGATCGGGTTCTCGATCGTGACGACGTGCTTGTGCTGCGTGCGGTTGATGTGATGCACCATCGCGGCCACGGTGGAGCTCTTTCCGCTCCCGCTCACGCCCGTCACCAGCACCAGCCCCCGGTCCCCCTCGGCGATGGTGCCGATCACCGCGGGCAGGCCGAGCGACTCGACGGTGGGGACGGTGAAGGGAATCACCCGCATGACGATCATGAACGAGGATCGCTGCCTGAGCACGTTCACCCGGAAACGCCCCACGCCGGGCATCCCCCAGGAGCAGTCGAAATCGCGCAGCCGGTCGATCTTCGCGCGATCCTCCTCGCTGCTGGTGAGCTTGAGCGCGATCGCCCGCGTCTGGTCGGGCGTGAGCCGCTGTTTGGTCAGCGCGACGAGCTTGCCGTTGATCCGCGCGCGGAACACGTCGCCCGCCTTGATGTGCAGGTCCGACGCGCCCCGCTCGACCGCCGCCTTGATGATCTTCTCCATGCTACCTCGCCGGCGTGGTTGTTGGTTCGAAGATTCACCACGGAAGCACGGAAGGCACGGAGGTGACACGGAAGGACTCGGGTTCGGACGGGCTCCTTGGACCCGGACAACAACAAAGCTGTTGATGTTGGCTCCGCTCCCCGACCGCCTCCGGTGTCCGTGTAACCTCCGTGCCTTCCGTGTTTCCGTGGTGAATCAGTTAATCGGATCTCTGACGATCGACGAGCGCCGGGAGCGGCGCCAGGAATCCCATCCGGTCCCGCACCTCCCGCATGGTGTCCCCCGCAAGCCGCCGCGCGGTCGCCGCGCCGTCTCCCAGGATCTCCTCGACCCGGTCGGGCTGCGCCTTGAGCTCGAGGGCCCTGGCCCGGATCGGCGCGAGCGTCGCGATGATGTTGTCGGCCAGCACCCGCTTGCAGTCGAGGCAGCCCCATTTGGCGCCGCGGCAGTTCTCGGCCACCAGCGCCACCGTCTCGGGCGGCGAGAAGTAGCGGTGCAGGTGGTAGATGTTGCAGATCTCGGGGGTGCCGGGGTCCTTCTTCGTCACCCGCGCGGGGTCGGTCACCGCCGGGCGGAGCTTCTGCCAGATCTCGTCGGGCGTGTCGAGCAGCCCGATCGTGTTGCCGAGACTCTTCGACATCTTGGCCTGGCCGTCGAGCCCCATGATGCGCTTGGCTTCGGTCAGGAGCGGCTTGGGCTCGGGGAAGAACTCCTCGCCCCCGCCGAACTCGGCGTTCCACTTGCGCGCGATCTCGCGGGTGAGCTCGAGATGCTGCGTCTGATCCTCGCCCACCGGCACCAGATCGGCGCGGTAGAGCAGGATGTCGGCGGCCATGAGCACCGGGTAGTTGAGCAGCCCCGCCGGGACACTTTCGAACCGCTGCGCCTTATCTTTGAACTGCGTCATCCGCTCCAGCTCGCCGATCGGCGTGACCGTGTTGAGCAGCCACTGGAGCTCGGAGTGCTCGGGGACGTGCGACTGCACGAACAGGACCGCGCGCTCCGGATCGATCCCCGAGGCCAGGATACCGATGGCCATGTCGCGGGTGCGCTCCGCGAGCGTGGCCTGATCGTACTTGCCCGTGACCGCGTGGAGGTCCACGACGCAGTAGATGCAGTCGTAGCTCTGCTGCAGGGTGACCCAGTTCTGCACCGCGCCGAGCCAGTTGCCGATGTGCAGCTCGCCGGACGGCTGGATCCCCGAGAATATGCGTGGCATGGTCCCAAGTTTACCCGGTTCGGCGGAGGGCGGCAAGACAGTGTCCGCGTTGGACTTACTGCACCTGGCCCGGGCCGCCGCCGAGCGGGCCGCCGAGTACATCCGGGGCGTCGAGCGCCCCGGCGGGCCCGACCGGTGGACCATCAAGGGCAGCCACGACTTCGTGACCGAGGTGGACCGTACCGCCGAGCGGCTGGTGACGGAAGAGCTGCTGGCGGCGGCGCCGTCGAGCCGGATCGTGGGCGAGGAGTTGAGCCCGGAGGTGGTGCGCGAGGGGCTGGTGTGGATCGTGGACCCGCTCGACGGCACCACCAACTTTCTGCACGACTTCCCTGCCTACGCGGTATCCGTCGCGGCCGCGGTGGACGGCGAGCTGCAGGCCGGGGTCGTGGTACAGGTGCCGCGGCGGGAGACCTATTGGGCGGCGCGCGGGAACGGCGCGTGGCAGGGTGAGCGGAGGCTTGCCGTCTCGACCATCGACGATCCGGCCTTCGCGCTCATCGGCACGGGGTTTCCGTTCCGTGACGGCTCGCGGTTCGGCGAGTACCAGGCGCAGTTCGGGCGCGTCGCCCCGGTCGCGAGCGGCATCCGCCGCCCCGGCTCCGCCGCGCTCGACCTGGCCGACGTCGCCGCGGGGCGGTTCGATGCCTTCTGGGAGCAGAATCTCTCGGCGTGGGACATCGCGGCCGGCGTTCTCCTGATCCGCGAAGCCGGGGGAGTCGTGACCGATCTACGAGGCCGTGACGTGGGAGTGGAGCATACCGCCGTGGTCGCCGGCAATCCCGCCATGCACGAGTGGCTCTTGCGGACGCTCGGCGGGTAATCGACCGCCATTGATGATCCAGGCGGGTACCGTCTTGCCGTGTTCACCACGGAGGCACGGAAG
>DASUXW010000260.1:0-5572 GCA_036377715.1 Gemmatimonadales bacterium | reverse complement strand
ACCGCTCCCGCATGATACGCCGCCTTGGCGCCGGGCGCGAGGCGCACCCCACGCATGCCGAGGGCGCGGGCGAGCCGCGCACCGGCTTCGAGCGCCCGCGGGTCGCCCTCGAGGGCCGCGTAGGCACCTCGAAGCCTGATGGTCGCGGTGTCCGGGTCTGCAATCGATTGCAGTGGGTGGAAAGAGCCAAGGCCCGCGCCGGTATCGGCGAGCGCGTGCAGCGCGTGACGATCGAGCAGGCCGGAGAGATGCAGCACGATGTGGCGCGGCTCGATGGCCCGGTCGCGCGACAGCTCGGCAGCCACCGCGCCGATGGCGTCGTCGGGGACGGCAATGAGGACCAGGGCTGCGGCGCGCACGTCGTCGGAGCTCCGTTCGCGGCCCAGCACGAGCGCCGACACCCCCGCAGCACGAAGGGCGAGGCTCACGCCTCGCCCCATCCGCCCGGCCCCAATGATCGCGACCGGCTCGTCCGTCACGCCCGCCCGCTCCGCCGGACGAACGTCACGCGCGCTAGTTCTGCACCGGCGCCGCCGCGCGGCTCGCGGTCGCGAGGCTGAGCAGCTCCCGCGGCGTTCCCGCCTTCCGGAGCAGTCCCATCGCAGTCTGCATCTGGGCGTCGTCGTGCGCCCGGCGCCGGAACTCCGCGGACCGCCCGAACACATAGCGGGCGATCTCGTAGCCGAGCTGCTCGGTGATCAGCCCGCTCGCGCCGGCATAGACTTCCGGCGGCAGCTCGATCCCCTTGGCACGCAGGCGCTGGTAGACCTCCTGCCGCATCTCGGGCGTCACGGTGAAGGACTCGCTCTTCACGGTGCCCTTCTGCTTCTGCTCGAGCGCGAACGTCGTCATCACGTCCCGGTACTCCGGCACGTGGCTGCCGAGCGCCTTGGCGAACTCCCGCTCCGAGGCGGAGAGGGTGTCCGGCCGCACGACCATGTCAGGCACGATCCCGCCGCCGCCCCGCACCACGCGGCCCGCATCCGTGTGATAGACCGGCCGGGTGCGGATCGCGGAGTCGCTGTGCTCCTCCTGCGGCAGCCCCGGCACCGTGTCGCCCGCTTCCATGGCGGCCATCTGGGCCTGCTCCTGCTCGTTCTTCGCTTCGCGCTGGATGGTCCGGCCGCTCGGCGTGTACCACCGCGCGGTCGTGAGCTTGAGCGCCACGCTATCGCCCAGGGGAAAGAGCGTCTGGACCAGGCCCTTGCCGAAGGTCGGCGTCCCCACGACGACGGCACGATCGTGGTCCTGCAGCGCGCCCGCGATGATCTCGGCGGCGCTCGCCGTCCCGTCGTTCACCAGCACGACGATGGGCAGATCGGGCCAGCTCTGCCGCGCGTCGTCGAAGAACTCGCGGGTGGAGCCGCGGGCGCGCCCGCGGGTGGCCACGATCTCCTGCTTGGGATCGAGGAACAGATCGGCCACCTGCACGCCCTGGTCGAGCAACCCGCCCGGATTGAAGCGCAGGTCGAGGACCATGGACTTCATCCCCTTCTGCTTCATGCGGACGATCTCGCTGCGGAGCTCCTGGGCCGAGGTCTCGGCCACGGGGGTGAGCTGGATGTAGCCGACTCCGCCCTCGAACAGCGTCCCCTGCGGCACTGAGCGGATGTGAATCTGCGCCCGGGTGAGGGTGAACTTGATCGGCGCGGCCACCCCCGAGCGGCGAACCGAGATGGTGACCTTGCTGCCCGGCTCGCCGCGGAGCGCCTTCACCGCCTCGTCGTTCTTCCAGCCCTCGGTGCTCTTGCCGTCCACCTCGATGATCTGGTCGCCCGTCGCCACCCCGGCGCGCTCGGCGGGCGTCTCGGGGAGCGGCGCCACGACGGTGATCCACCCGTCGCGCACGTCGATCTGAATGCCGAGGCCGGCGTAGTTCCCGGAGGTCTGCTCGGTAAGGGCGCGATAGTCCTCGCCCGTGAGGAGGACCGAGTAGGGGTCCTTCAACTGCTCGAGCATGCCGCGGGTCGCGCGCTCGTACAAATCGGTCTCGCCGATCGAATCGACGTAGTAGGCGCTCACGTGGCCCAGCACATCGTCGAACAGCCGGGCCTGCTGGTACACGTTGCCGCCGCTCGCGACTCCACGCTGCAGCAGCCACCCGCCGCTCAGAAACGAAATGACCGCGACGAACGCGATCAGACCCCAACGCTGCTTCATAGCGCCTCCGGTCCTGCCAATGAAGTCATCCGGCCCACCGACGTCCCCCCGAACCGCGTGGGCTCGAGCCGGACGATTTCCTCCCATGCCGCCTCCAGCAGCCGGTCGGGCGGGAGGCACCCATCCAAATGTCGCACGCCTTCGCCCCGCGCCGCCAGGTAGCGGGCGGCTACGCGGCCGTGGAACTCGGCGTTTTCGGCCTCGAGCCGGTCCGGCCGCTTGCCCGCGGCCACCTGGCGGGCGCGCCCGACCTCCACCGGCACATCGAGCACGAGGGTCAGGTCCGGCCGAATCCCCGAGGCGGCGGCCTGCCCCGCGCCGAGCACCACGTCGGCCGGCAACCCGCGCCCGGCGATCTGGTAGGCCTCGGTCGAGAGCGAAAACCGGTCCGACAATACCACCCGGCCCTGGGCCAGGGCCGGCCCGATGACCTTCTCGACCAGCTCCGCACGGGCCGCGAGATAGAAGAACAGCTCGGTGAAGGGACCCACCGGGTGGTCGGGATCGAGCAGTGCCGCCCGGGCCCGCTCGCCGGCCGGGGTGCCGCCGGGCTCGCGGGTCACGACCGGGTCCTGTCCCGCCTGCCGCATCCGGTCGGCCAGCCCGGCAGCGAGCGTAGACTTGCCGGCTCCCTCGGGCCCTTCCAGCACGACGAAGAGCCCGCGGCGGCTCATCCCAGCGTGATGATGCTGCTGGTGGCCCCCTTCTCCATCCCCTCGCCGATCTGCTGGTTCACCTTGGCCATCAGCTTCTCGAAATTGGCGCGCGCCACGACGTAGGCCTGGCCCACCGCGCTGTTCTCGAGATCCCGCACGGCGTTCTCGTAGGACTCCGCGGTAGCCTGATCGGGCATCTGCCCGGTGCCGACCAGCTGGTCCACCTGTCGGGCCAGCGTCTGGATCTGTTCCAGCTTGGCCTGGGTGTCCTTGTCTTCCCGCAGCGAGGCCTCGGCGCGCCTCAGCGCCTGATACTCCGCCGACTGACCGATCAACCTGCCGAGGTCCTGTGCCTTGTCCCAGATCACGAGCCGTTGCTCCTTCGCGCGAGCAGGTAGCGCTCGCGGCCGAAAAGGTCCGCATGCACGGCGACATCGCTCCAGCCCAGCGCATGGGCGCGGCGGGCGACCTCGCCCGCCCGGGAGCAGTCCACTTCGAGCGCCAGCCAGCCGCCCGGGCGGAGCACCGCGCGCCCTTCGTCGAGGAGCCGGGCGGTGGCCTCGAGTCCGTCGGGGCCGCTTAGGAGCGCCGCGGCCGGTTCCCAACTCCGGACCGACGGCGCGAGCGCGGCGTACTCCCGTTCCGTAAGATAGGGGGGATTTGCCACGAGCGCGTCGAAGCTGGCCTGCCGGAGGGGGGTGCACAGATCGCCGCGCACCAGTGACATGCGTGCGGCCAGGCGCCGCGCGTTCTCCGCCGCGAGGGCGAGCGCCGAGGCCGAGCGGTCCGTGGCGACGACCTGGTCGTAGCGGCCCTCGGCTGCCAGGCTGAGCGCGATGCAGCCGGTACCGGTTCCCACGTCGGCCACGCGGCCGGTCGGCACCCGGGCGAGCACCAGCTCCACCAGTCCCTCGGTCTCCGGTCGCGGGATCAGCGCGCGCGCATCGCACCGGAGCGTCAGGTGACGGAAGCCGGTCCATCCGCTCACGTATGCCAGCGGCTCTCCCGCCGCGCGCCGCGCCACCGCCTGCCGGAACCGCTCCGCGTGCTCGAGCGGCGGGATCTCGTCCGGATGGAGCACCGTGGTCTCGGCCGGCTCATCGAGGAGATCGCTCCAGAGTCGGCGCGCCTCCCGTCGAGGCGCCGGTATGCCCGCCGCCCCGAGCGACGCCGCCGCCTCGGCGAGCAGCGCGCGGCGCGAGCGGCCGATCTCAGCCAGCATCCTGCTCCTGCCGGCTCGCCATGCGAAGCGCCTCGATCACCGGGTCGAGATCGCCGTTGAGCACGTCGCCCAGGTTGTGCACGGACAGGTTGATCCGGTGGTCGGTGATGCGGCTCTGCGGGAAATTGTAGGTGCGGATCTTGGCGGAGCGGTCACCGGTGCCCACCATCGCCCGGCGGTCGCGCGCGCGGGCCGCCTCCTGCTCGGCGAGCATGCGGTCGAGGAGCCGCGCGCGGAGCACCGCCATTGCCTTGATCTTGTTCTGAAGCTGCGATTTCTGATCCTGCTGGCTCACGACGAGCCCGGTGGGCAGGTGGGTGATCCGCACCGCGCTGTCGGTCGTGTTGACGCTCTGTCCGCCTGGGCCCGAGGAGCGGAAGACGTCGACCTTGAGGTCCTGCGGCTCGATCTTCACGTCCACCTCCTCCGCCTCGGGCAGCACCGCCACCGTGGCGGCCGAGGTGTGGATCCTGCCCTGGGTCTCCGTGGCGGGCACGCGCTGAACCCGGTGCACACCCGACTCGCGACGCAGCAGCCCGTAGGCTTCGGGCCCGCGCACCGCGACGATGGCTTCCTTGATGCCGCCCAGCGTGCCGTCGCTCAGCGACAGCGGCTCCCAGCGGAGCCCGTGTCGCTCGGCGTAGCGCTGGTACATGCGGTAGAGATCGGCCGCGAAGAGCGCCGCCTCATCCCCGCCGGTGCCGGCGCGGATCTCCATGATGGCGTCGCGGTCGTCGTGCGGGTCGCGGGGGATGAGGAGCTCGTGAAGCTCCTCGGCGACGGTGGTGATCTCCGGCTGCAGGCGGGCCAGATCGGCGCGGGCCAGCGCGGCGAGCTCGGGATCCGGCTCGGCGGCCAGCTCGCGGGCGTCGGCGAGCTCACGCTGGAGTTTGTCGAGGCGCTCGGCCAGGCGTACCACCGGGGCGAGCCGGGTGTGCTCCCGGCCGAGACTCTCCAGTTGGGCTGGATCCCGGGCGATGGCGGGGTCTGCGAGGGCCCGGCCGACCTCCTCCGCCCGCTCGAGCGCCTGGCGGAGTCGGGCCTCCATGGGTTACGCCTTGGGCGCGGCGGGCTCGGTCTGATACTTCCGGCGGAAGCGATCGACGCGACCGGCCGTGTCCACCAGTCGCTGCTTGCCGGTGAAGTAGGGATGGCACTGCGCGCAGACCTCGACGTGGATCGAGCCGGCAGTCGAGCGAGTCTCGAATGAGTTCCCGCAGGCGCAGACGGCCATCACCTTCTTGTACGTCGGGTGAAGATCGGGCTTCACGATGGGCTCCTGAGTTGGGCGAAGCACGTAAATGTAGAGGGGGGCGAGGCTTGATGGAAGGCGGACGGACGGGCGGACAGACGGACAGTGACAGCACACCGCATCGGTGTGCCCTTTCCGCCTGTCCGCCCGTCTTCATTGACAGCCCCACCATTCGCAAGTAACCTACCCCCAACCACTTCCGCCACAGCGAGGCCGGCGTGCCCCTGTCCCCCATCGAAGTCCTGCGCAAGGTCCCGCTCTTCTCCGGGCTGGGCGAGAGCG
>DASUXW010000259.1:0-11769 GCA_036377715.1 Gemmatimonadales bacterium | reverse complement strand
CCCGAGCTGGTCATGTTCGCGCTGCAGAGCCTGGCCCGGATCGGGTATACGGCCGCCGGCCGCTCGATTCTCCCGCTGCTGCGCCACAAGGACCCGAACGTGGCCCAGGCCGCGATCGAGGCGGTAGGCCAGCTCCGGGCCCGCGAGGCCGTTCCCGAGCTGCTCAAGCTGGTCAACGGTGAGCTGTGGCTCCAGCTCGCGGCCATCAACGCGCTGGGCGCGATCGGCGCGCCGGAAGCCGTGGGGCCGCTCCTCTCGCTGGTGCCGGATTCGGTGCTGGCGGAGCCCGCGGTGCAGGCGCTGCGGGCCATCGCCGCGCCCGAGTCGCTGGAGCGGCTGCTCGCGCTGCTTCCCGCGGTCGAGGAGCGGGCCCTGCGCGACCCGCTGCTCCTGGCGATCGCGGTGGTGATCGATTTCCATCCCGGGCCCGAGCCCCTGCTCGCGGCGGCGGGGCCCGAGCTCGGCGCGTCGGGCACGCTGACCGACTACCTGGCGCAGGTGCTGGCCGCGCCGGTGGCCGAGACCGAAGACGAGGGTGAGAGCCTCCAGCGCGCCGCCGCGACGCTGGTGACGGCCGCGGGGATCGAGGCGCTCGAGCCGACCCTCCTCGCGCGGCTCGCGACCGACCCCGACGCGCTCTGGATCGAGGGGCTCTTCCGCCGGTTCCCGCAGGCGCTCGCCGCGAGCCGCGCCCGCCTGCTCGGCGATGCCGATCCCGACGTGCGGGCCGGCATGCTCCGCGCGGGCGTGTTCGGACACGACGAGCTGGCGGTGCTGTTCGACCATCTGGAGGACACGCACCCGGCCGTCCGCGCCGCGGCGTGCTACGCGATGGGCCGGCTCGAGCTCGACTCGACGGCGCCGCTCCTGGTCGAGCGACTCCGGCGCGGTGGACCCGAGGAGCGGGCGGCGGCCGCGCAGGCGTTGGCTCGCCTCTCGGCCGAGGCGCTGAGCGACCTCGAAAGCTGCCTTTCTCCGTCGGCGGACGAGGAGCTCCTCGTCCCCGCCCTGGAGGTGCTCGCGGCGCGGCCGGTGCCGGCGCTCGAGCCCCGGGTGCTTCAGCTCGCGGAGGACCGCCGGCCGCGGGTGCGGCGGGCAGGCCTTCGCGCCGCCGCGCGGGTGCCCGGCTCGAAAGCCGACGTGCTGCTGCTCCGCGGGCTGGCCGACCGCGACCGGGCGACCCAGGTGGACGCCCTCGAGCTGCTGGTGGGCCGCGGCGGTGAGAAGTCGGTCGCCGTGCTGGTGGCGATGCTCGGCACCTCCGACTCGCTCCGGTTCCACGTGATCCGCGCGCTGGGGCACTGCCGCGCGCAGTCCGCGGCCACCAAGCTTCGGACGCTGCTGCCCGACTGCCCACCCCACGAGCAGCTGCAGATCGTCTCGGCGCTCATCCGCATCGCGCCGCCCTGGATCGGAGTCTTTCTCCGGGAGCGGCTGGACGACAGCGAGGTGGAGATGCGCCGCATGGCCGCGCAGGGCCTCGCCGACCTGGCCGAGGAGGACGAGCTGCCGGTGCTGCTCCCCCTGGCCGACGACGCCGACTGGAACATCCGCAACGAGGTCGCGCGCGGGCTGGGCCGCCTGGCCCGACCGACGACGCGGCCGGTCCTGCTCGCGCTGGCGCGCGACGTCGAGCCGGTCGTCGCCGCGACCGCGCGCGCCGCGCTCGAGCGGCTGCAGCCCGAGGCCATCCGGATCCCGGCGTGACCGGGTTCGATCAGGCCGAGCTCAAGCTCCTCACGGATCTGATCCAGGAGCGGTTCGGGCTGATGTTCAACGGCATCCGGCTGGAGATCCTGGAGGCACGTCTCCGGCCCCGGCTGCGCGAGCTCCATCTCACGAATCTCCGCGACTACTACCACCACCTGCGGTTCCATCCCGACCGGGAAGCCGAGTTCGCCCGCCTGCCCGCGATGGTCACCAACAACGAGACCTACTTCTTCCGCGAGACCCACCAGTTCGATCTGCTGGTGCGGCACGTGATTCCCGAACGCCGGGCCGCGCTCCGCGGCCGGCCGCTGCGGATCCTCTCGGCCGGGTGCTCGTCGGGGGAGGAGCCGTACTCGCTCGCGATCGCCCTCACCAACGCGGGGCTGCCGCTCCACGGAGTGACCTGGGAGATCGATGCCTGCGATCTCAACCCGGAGCGGATCGCCCGGGCGCAGGACGGGCTGTACCCGGAGAGCTCGCTCCGCGCGTGCGACGCCGAAGCCCGGCGGCGCTACTTCACCGAAGAGCCGGGCGGGTTCCGGCTCAAGGACAGGTACCGAAGCGGCGTGCGCTTCTTCCACTCCAATCTGCTCGCGCCCAACGGCACGCTGGGCTGGGCGATCTACGACGCCGTGCTCTGCCGCAACCTGCTCATCTACTTCAGCGAGGAGGCGTTCGCCGCGGCCATCGGACTGTTCGCGCGCTGCCTCACGCCGGGTGGCTACCTGTTTCTGGGGCACTCGGAATCGCTGCTCGACCGGAAGACGCCGTTCGCGCCCGCGATGGTGGGCGGCGCGGTCGTGTACCGGAAGCTGGAGGCGGCGTGACGCGGGTGTTCCTGGTGGACGATTCCGCCTTCGTGCGGCGGGCGCTCACGCGGGTGCTGGCGCTCGAGCCGGCGTTCCAGGTGGTGGGCGAAGCGGCGAGCGGCGCCGAGGCGCTGGCCCGGATTCCTCCCGCCGATCCCGATCTCGTCACCCTCGACGTGGAGATGCCGGGGATGGACGGGTTGCAGGTGCTGCCGGCGCTGCTCCGCTGGAAGCCGTCGCTCAAGGTGCTCATGCTCTCGGCCCACACGCGCGACGGCGCCGCGGCCACCGTGGCCGCGCTCGCGGCGGGCGCGGTGGATTTCATCGACAAGACCACGTTCAACGTGATGGACCTCGAGTACCTCCGGCGGGAGGTGGTGGACCGGTTCCGCGCCGTGGTGCCGGACCGCGAACGGAACGGCTCGGGCCCGCGCCGCGCCGCCGGGACGGACGGGCCGCCGCAGGAGGCGCTCGCGCGATGCGAGCTGTGCGTCATCGGCGCGTCCACCGGCGGTCCCGCCGCGGTGCAGCGGATCGTGCAGGGGCTCCCGGCAGCGTTCCCGCTCCCGGTCGTGGTGGTGCAGCACATGCCGGTGGGGTTCACGCGCCCGTTCGCCGAGCGCCTGGACTCCCTCAGCCGGGTGCGGGTGGTCGAGGCCGAGGACGGCATGCGGCTCGCGCGCGGCACGGTGCTGGTGGCACGCGCGGGCTCGCATCTGCGGCTCTCGCCCAACCTGGCCGTCGTGCTCTCGCCCGAGCCGAGCGACGCCAAGCACATTCCGAGCGTGGACGTCACCATGCGCAGCGCCGCGCGCGCCAGACCGGGCAAGGCACTTGGCATCCTGCTCACCGGCATGGGCGAAGACGGGGCCGAAGGGATGGCGATGATCCGTGCCGGCGGCGGGGTCACGATTGCCGAGAGCGAGTCGAGCTGCGTGGTCTACGGCATGCCGCGCGCCGCGGTGCAGCGGGGCGGAGCGGGGTGGGTGATGGGGGTGGGGGAGATCGCGGGGTTGCTCGCGACTAACGACTAGCGACTAGCGACCGTATCCCCGATCCAGCGCAGGGACTCCCTGTCTCCCCCCACCAGCGCGACCACCACGATCTCGGGCACATCATAGGGGTGCAATTCGCGGATGCGGGCCTGGAGATCGGGCGCGCGGGCGAGGGTGGTCTTCATGTGGCAGTACCACTCGGTGGCGCGCTCGACCTTGCCTTGCCAGCGGTAGGTGCTCTCGACGGGGCCGCTGATCTGGGCGCAGGCGGCGAGGCGCTCGCCCACGAGCGCCGCCGCGATCCGGTCGGCGGCGGGGCGGTCGGGAAGCGTGGTGGTGATCTGACAGCAGGCCGGTGGATCGGGTGCGGCGGCGGTCACGGGGCGTATATTCTGTGTCGGAGCGTCCGCCGTCGGGCGTCAACTCTTCGGCGCGGCGGGGGCTCCGATTCCGGGCGTTTCGGCTCCGCTCTTCCCGTCATCGATCGGCGCGACCCCGGCCCGCCACCCGCTCCTGAACTGCACGGCCAGGCGGTAGCCGAGGGGGTCCGCGTGAACATCCACGACGTCCGGAAGGCTGCGGGCGTAGGTCATCGCGGCTTCTGCCTGGCGGGCCAGCGCCTCGCGGCTGTTCCCCTGACGGGCACGGGCGAACTCGCGGCCGATCGCCACGGCCTCGGCCTGCTCCCTGCCGTACCGGGCGAACTGGTCGGGAGGCGTGAGGCCGTCCTGGGACGCCATCTTGGGCTGATACTGGTACGGGCGGCACCCCGCCAGCATCAGGATCGCCAGCCACGCGCAGAGTGGTCGGTTCATCGGTTCCCCTGGCTGAGATCGCACAACGGCTCGACCGAAGCTAACCACGGAGGACGCTGGATGCGATCTGCGGTGCTGGTGCTGGGTCTCCTGGCGCTGGGGCGACCCGGGTTCGCGGGGGCGCAGGCGGTGGACTCGGTCCCGGCCCAGACGCCGGAGCGGTCGGTCCCGGTCATCCGCTGGTGGCAGGGCGCCGCGGCGGCCGGGGGGCTTTCGGCGCTGATGCTGCTCGACCACCCGATGCAGCGCTTCGCCCGCGACAACAGCGGGACCGGCGCGGACAACGTCGCCGGCGTGGTGCGCCATTTCGGGCAGCCGGAAGTGTATGGCACGGTGACGCTCGGGCTGGTCGGTGTGGGCCTGCTGACCCATCGCCCCGAGCTGGCGCGGGTGGGCGGACGCCTTGGCGCCTCCCTGGTGCTGGCGGGAGGAACGGTCCTGGTGGGCAAGACGGTGGCCGGCCGGCCCAGACCCGAGCAGAGCCTCGACGCCGACGGCTACGCCCCCTTCAGCGGCCAGGCCGCGATGCCGTCTGGGCACACCGCGGCCGCGTTCGCGCTCGCCACCTCGCTGGCCGACGACATCCATCGGCCATGGGCCACGGTCGGGCTCTACGGCATGGCCACCGCGGTCGGCTGGTCGCGGATCAACGACAACCGGCACTGGCTCACCGACGTGACCGCCGGGGCGCTGGTGGGGATCACGTCGGCCAAGCTGGCGTCCGGTCGCTGGCGGATCTTCAACTTCAGGCCGCCGTCGCTGATCGCCGCGCCCGGCGGGATGGGATTGGGTTGGGAGGGAAGCTTCTGAGGCTCAGTCGCCCATCGCGATGAACACGGTCAGGAATGTGACGGTCCCCAGCGCCAGCGGGATGGCGAGGTAGTTCTCGAGTCTCCCGTCCCCACTGCTCCTCGACTGATCCACGACATACGCCACCACCAGACCGGCCGCCGCGCCGGCCAGGAACCCGAGCCCCGCCGCGCCCACCCGTGAGCGTCGGGACCCCACGGTGCTGTCCGGCACGGTCACCGCGCTCGCCATGAGCCGCGAAGCGGACTCCACCGGGTGAGCGGGACGCAACGATGCCCGGACCGCCGCGGAGGAAGGACTCATCCGGAGTTGTTGTCCCTGCGCCGCGGGCGGGACAGCGACCATCAGTCCGGCGACGAACAGCCAGGACCTGCGCATGCGTTCTCCTCGGGGAGCCACTCGGATTTACTCCCGGCCGGCGTTTCCCGGAAGGGCGGTGGCGGGACAGGCAGCGGTTGCCGGTTTACCACGGAAGCACGGAAGGCACGGAGGTGGCACGGACACCGAAGGCGTTCCGGGAGCGGAGCCAACACCAACAATTTGTGGTTGTCCGGGTCCAAGGAACCCGTCCGAAGCCGAGTCCTTCCGTGTACCCTCCGTGCCTTCCGTGCTTCCGTGGTAACCCGGCAACCGATGCCTGCGAGAACCGCCCGTCCCTGCCGATCCGCGTCGCGGCCCGCGTGCACCCGCGCCGACGGGGGTATTTTTCTCTTTCCCCCAGCCGGAAGCCCAGATGAGCGGTGTCTCCAACATCCCCCAGCCCCACAACGAGCCCGTCCTGAGCTACGCACCCGGCACGCCGGAGCGCGACGCACTCAAGCGCGCGCTTGGCGAAGTCGGCAGCGAACGGCCCGAGATTCCGGCAGTGGTGGGCGGGCGCGAGGTCCGGAGCGGCGTAACCCAGAGCGTGATCTCGCCGCATTGCCACGCGCGGGTGCTGGCCACCCTGCACCAGGCCGACGGGGCCACGATCGACGCGGCGGTGAACGCGGCCGTCGAGGCGCAGCGTGAGTGGAGTCACTGGCGGCTCGAGGACAGGGCGGCGGTCTTTCTCAAGGCGGCCGACCTGCTGGCCACGCGGTGGCGGCAGCGCATCAACGCCGCCACCATGCTGGGCCAGAGCAAGACGGCCTTCCAGGCGGAGATCGACAGCGCCTGCGAGCTGATCGACTTCCTCCGGTTCAACGTCTCCTACGCCGAACGGATCTACGCCGAGCAGCCGAACTCCGTCCCGGGCGCGTGGAACCGGCTCGACCACCGTCCGCTCGAGGGGTTCGTCTACGCGATCACGCCGTTCAACTTCACCGCTATCGGAGGCAACCTCCCCACCGCGCCGGCCCTCATGGGCAATGCCGTGGTCTGGAAGCCGGCCCACTCGGCGGCGCTCAGCAACTGGCACTTCTTCCGCCTGCTCGAGGAGGCGGGACTCCCGCCGGGCGTCATCAACTTCCTCCCGGGCGACCCGGTCGAGGTGAGCCGCCGGCTCCTGGCGCACCCCGAGCTGGCCGGGATTCACTTCACCGGCTCGACGGCGGTGTTCCGGAGCCTCTGGAAAACGGTGAGCGAAAACCTGCCCCAATACCGCGGCTACCCGCGTATCGTGGGCGAGACGGGCGGCAAGGACTACATCCTGGCGCACCCCAGCGCCGACGTGGACGAGCTGGTGGTCGGGATGGTGCGCGGGGCGTACGAGTACCAGGGACAGAAGTGCAGCGCCGCCTCGCGCGCCTATGTCCCCGACACCCTGTGGCCCGCGGTGCGCGACCGGATGGTCGCCGCCATCGAGCAGATCCGCATGGGCGACGTCGCCGACTTCCGGAACTTCATGGGCGCCGTGATCGACGACCGGGCGTTCGAGCGGATCCGCGGACACCTCGAGCGCGCGGTACGCGACTCCGGCGTCACCCTGCTCGCCGGCGGCGGCACCGACGACAGCGTCGGCTACTTCGTGCAGCCCACGCTGCTGCAGGTGGAAGATCCGGGCTATCGATTGATGTGCGAGGAGATCTTCGGCCCGGTGCTCACGGTGCACGTCTACCCCGCGGGCAAGTGGAGTGACACGCTGGCGCTGGTGGACCGGACCAGCCCGTACGCGCTCACCGGTGCCGTGTTCGCCCGCGACCGGGCGGCGCTCACCGAGGCCGACCGCGCGCTCCGGAACTCGGCGGGCAATTTCTACATCAACGACAAGCCGACCGGCGCGGTGGTGGGGCAGCAGCCGTTCGGGGGCGCGCGCGCCAGCGGGACCAACGACAAGGCCGGCTCGATGCTGAACCTGCTGCGGTGGGTAAGCCCGCGGAGCATCAAGGAAACGCTCGTGCCGCCGAAGGAGTGGCGGTATCCGTTCATGGCGGAGGCGTGAGCCGCGGCGGCAGGGGCCGCGGCGCGCTGCTGCTCCTCGTCAGCGCGGCTGGTGGCGCGGACGCCCAGGCTGCCCCCGTCACCGCTCGCTTCCGCTACACCGCGGCCCAGCTCGACCGCGCCACGTTCGCCGAGCATTCCACCGCCCGGCTCGACGGCCAGACCGGCACCCGCGTCCGCCGCGAGACGATCACCCGCGAGGGGCTCTGGCGCATGCGGGCCATCCCGGCGACGAACGGCCTCGCGATCGAGGCCTGGTACGATTCACTGGCGCTGGTGCGCGAGACGGCGCAGGGGACGCTGGCCCCGGACACCGACGGCCTGTTGGGCGGCCGCTATCGCGGCACCCTCTCCCCCACCGGCGCATATACCCCGCGCGCCCGCCCATTCATCCCCGATCAGGTCGCCGAGGTCGCCGAGCTGAGCCGGGCGATGGAGGACCTGCTCCCCCCGCTCCCTGCCGTGCCGCTCGCCGCGGGCCAGCGGTGGACCGACTCCAGCGGCCTCGAGCTCCGCCGCCTGGCCGACAGCTCGGCCAGCGGGAGAACCATTCTGCGGCTGGAGCTCCGTTCGCGCACCGAGTCGAGCCAGGCAGACCTCCGCGGTGACACCCTGGCCCTCCCCGCTTCCCAGACGACGGTAGAGGAAGGGCGGCTGGCCTGGGACCCCGCCCGCGGCCTCCTCCGCCGCGAGCGGCACATCATCGTCGAGACCAACGTTCCCGCGGGCGGCCCATTGAAGGAGCCACTCCGCTCGAGGCTCGAGCAGACGGTGGTGGTGGAGAGGGGGCGGTGAGCGGTGAACGGTGAACAGTGCCTGCACACCAGACCAGTCCCGGTGTGCTGGTCCCGTTCACCGTTCACTGTTCACCGTTCACCGCCCTTCACAAACCTCTGCTCCGGATCGAACAGCACCGCCGTGAGGCTGAACGCGAGGGCGATGGCGATCGCTTGCGCAAGCAGATCGGCGTGGATGGTGAACTCCGTCGGCTGCCCGAACGCATGGCGCATCAGGTCCACCTGGTAGGTGACGGGGTTCACTCTCGCGAGCGCTCTCAGCGGGGCGGGCATCCCTTCCGTGGGATAGAGAGCGCCGCTCACGAACAGGAGCGGGAACAGCACGATGTTGATCACGCCCGCGAAGTTCTCGACCGACCGGAGGCGGCTGGCGATCAGGAGCCCAAGCAGGCCGCTGACCGCCGAGCCGAGCGCCAGCACGCCCGCCGCGGCGACCCATTGCGCTGCCGTGGCCGGGAGGAAAAGTCCCGCGAAGATGAGCACCACGCCGCCCTGGACGATGCCTACGAGCGCTGCGGCCAGCGCCCGTCCGGTGAGCACGGCAGGCACCCCCGCCGGGCTCGCCAGCATGAGGCGCAGCATGCCGAACTCGCGGTCGTAGACCGTGCCGATGGCGGTAAGCATGGCGCCGAACAGCGAGGCCATCACCACGATGCCCGGGAACACGAACTGGTAATACGGCAGCCCGCCCTCGAGCCGCGCGATCGCGTTGTAGCCCGTTCCCACCAGCAGCAGCCACATGAACGGCCGCGCCACGCCGCCGAGCAGGCGGCTGGTCTGCCGGGTGGTGCGCGCGAGGTCGCGCGCGACGATCCCGTGGATCGCGCTCCATGCACTCATGTCGCCGCGTGCCTCACGTGTCCGCGCTCCGCGTCCGCGCGAAGTAGGCATCCTCCAGCGTGGCCGGCCTGAGCGCCAGCCGCTCGATTCCGGGCGCCCTGGCCGCCAAGTCCACCACGGCCTCCCGCTCCGTTGCTACTCCCACGCGGTACCCGCGCTCGGTCCGAAGCACCGTCCGAACGGTGCCGAGTCCCTTGAGGGCGCGGACCAGCCGCTCGGCGCCGGGCCCCTCGATCTCCGCCACCTCCGCGCCCACGGCGCGCCGGAGTGCCCGCGGCGTGTCGTTGGCCACCGCCCGTCCGTGCGACAGGAGCACGACGCGGTCGGCCGGCTCGGCCTCGGTCAGGTAGTGGGTCGAGAAGAGGACGGTGGTGCCGCGCTCGCGGCGCTCGTCGGCCAGGATGCGCCAGATGAGCTCGCGGTGCTCCGGATCCAGCCCGACGGTAGGCTCGTCCAGGATCAGCAACGCGGGCCGATGAAGGGTCGCGCGTGCGATGTCGGCCAGCCGGCGCCAGCCGCCTGAGAGCTGCCGCGCGGGCTGCCGGGCGCGGGGCTCGAGACCGGCGCGCATCATCGCCTCGGCCACCGCCGTACGCAGCCCGGCGCCGCCCAGCCCGGCCAGGCGGCCCGCGAAGCGGAGGTTCTCCTCCACCGTGAGGAGCCCGTCCACGCTGGTCTCCTGGAATACGAGGCCCAGACGACGGCGCACGGCGCGGCGCTCCCGCACTACGTCGTGCCCGAAGATGCGGCCGCGGCCGCGGCTTGGGGCGAGCAGCGTCGCGAAGAGGAGCATGGCGGTGGTCTTGCCCGCGCCGTTGGGACCCAGTAGCCCCATCAGCGCACCGGGCGGCACCTCGAGGTCCAATGCATCGAGGGCCCGGACGCTGCCGTAATCGCGTCCGAGGCCCTCGGTGAGAATGGCGGGTGCCGCAGATGTCACACGCGCTCGGGCTCGGGCTCGGCGGCGCGGGCGGCCGGGCGCTCGACCGTCACCCGGCGATAGGTGTACTCCTCGGGGCCGGTGCACTCCTGCAGCGCCTCGTCGATCAGGTACCGGTACGGGCTCTGCGAGCAGACCGGGTCGGCGTTGGCCGCGTCGCCGGTGAGCGCCATGGCCTGGCAGCGGCAGCCGCTGAGCTTCATCCACACGTCCCCGCGGAAGGCGTTGAAGGCGGGAGACTCGTGCCAGATCCACTCCATCGAGTGCTCGCGCACGCTCGGCATCTCGAGCGTGTCGATGATGTAGGCGCCGTGGCACGGCAGCGCCTTGCCGTCGGGCGAGACGACGATGTAGAACCGGCCCCACCCGCCGTAGCAGGCCTTGGGCGTGTCCTCGAAGTAGTCGGGCAGGACGAAGAGCATCTGCATCTTCCCCTTGTAGCGCTGGATCCGCTCTTCCGCAATCTCCTTGGCGCGGAGCACCTGCTCCCGGCGCGGCATGAGGGCGGCCCGGTTCCGGAGCCCCCAGCCGTAGTACTGGGTATTGGCCAGCTCCAGGCGGTCGGCGCCGTAGGCGGCCGCCATGTCGATGATCTCGCCGACCCGGTCGAGATTGGCCCGGTGGAGCACCACGTTGATGGAGAACGCGAACCCCAGCTCCCGCACCAGCGCGATCGCAGCCTGCTTCTGCTTCACCGAGCTCGTGCCCGCGATCCGCTCCGCCGACTCGGGATCCGAGTCCTGAATCGAGATCTGCACGTGCTCGAGCCCCGCATCCCGGAGCGCCTCCGCCCGCTTCCGGGTGAAGCCGAGCCCCGAGGTGAGGAGTGTGGAGTAAAGGCCGAGGCTCCGGGCATGGGCCGCCAGCTCCTCGAGGTCCTTGCGGATCATCGGCTCGCCGCCCGAAAGTCCGAGCTGCAGGACACCCAGCTCGCGGGCCTGGGTGAAGACCCGCTTCCAGTCCTCCGTCCCGATCTCGCGCTCGGCGCGGAGCAGGTCGATCGGGTTGGAGCAGTAGGGGCAGTGCAGCGGGCAGCGGTGGGTCAGCTCCGCCAGCAGCGTGGTCGGACGTTCGTTGGTCATTGGATCAACTCCCTCTCCGCCAGCCGGGACAGGTACTCGGTCACGTCGGCGGTCACGTCGGTCTGGTAGCGCGCGCCGAGCTCTTCGGCGATCTGGGCCACGGTGCGCTTGCCGTCCACCAGCTCCAGAATCGCGCGGCCGGTCTCGTTGAGCAGCACCGCCCCCTCGGGGTAGAGCAGCACCGGACGCTGACGGGCCGGGTCGTACTCGAGGCGGGCCAGCCGCCAGAGCCGGGGGACGGCGTCGAGCGCGAGCGCCACCATCACTCCTCCCGGTAGGCGTTGTGGATCGTGTCGATCATCGCCCAGAGCATGTCCAGCTTGTACGCGAGTGCCGCGAATACCTTCTCCTGGCGCTCGGCAGTGGTGGCCCACTGGCGGACGATGCGGAGCCCGTGGTTCACGTCGCGCGGCGCCTGCACCAGGCGGCTCTTGAAGTAGTCCAGCGCCTCCGGGGGGATCCACGGGTAGTGCACCGGGAACGCTTCGATGCGCTCCTGGTGGATGCGCGGGGCGAACAGCTCTGTGAGCGAGGAGGCACACGCCTCCTGCCACGAGTGGTTCCGGCAGAAGGTCACGTACGACTCGCAGATGAGCCGCACGGCGGGGAG
>DASUXW010000258.1:0-9165 GCA_036377715.1 Gemmatimonadales bacterium | reverse complement strand
CAAGCTGCGCGAGGTCGAGGAGGTGACGTCGCGTCCCGTCTGGGTGACCGAGGTGGGGGTCTCGACCTTCGGCGCCGAAGAGGTCCAGGAGTTCGGGCTGCGTCGCACGGCCGAGCTGCTCCTGGGACGGGTGCCCCGGGTCCACTGGTACAGTCTATACGACCTGCCCCGCGCGTGGCCGGCCACGACCCGCCACCGCGAAGCCGAGGGCTCGTCGTACTACCGGCACTTCTATCTCGGCCTTCTGCGGGAGGACGGGACGCCCAAGCCGGCGATCGCCCAGTTTCCCGAGTACGTGCCCGAGATGGGCATCTGCCAGTGGTTCCACTTCGAGGATCACCGGCTGGACGACGCCGTCCGATGGCTCCGCCGCCTGGGCGTGCGCCATCTCCGCACCGGACTGAGCTGGGCCGACAGTCAGCGGCCGAATGCCGATGCCTGGTTCGACCGGCAGATGCGCGCGCTCGAGCCGTTCGACGTGACGCTCACGTTCTGCTTCACCCCCGAGGCGAGCGGGTTGCGCCCGCACCACACCAGCCCCCCGCGCGACGTGGACGAGTTTGCCGACTTCTGCGCCCGCATGGTGCGGCGCTACGTCTGCTGATCCCACCCGAACAGCTCGCGCGCATCCAGGAACCGCACCCCGGCCGCGGCGGCGGCGCGTCGGTCCGACTCGCTGTCGCCGACGAAAATCGTGTCGCGCGGGCCGACCCCGTAGAACGCCATCACGCGCACCAGCATCCGCGGCCCGGGCTTGCGGCAGTCGCATGCAACGCCGAGCGGGTGGGGACAGAGCTGGAGGGCGGGGTCCGGCGGCGCCTGTCCGATGGCGGCCCGCGCGAGATCGCGCAGGAGATCGCGCGCCATGCGACGGGTGAACAGCCCGGCGCCGACCTGATCCTGGTTGGAGGCCAGGCCGAAATAGGGGCCGCCGTCGCGCTGCCAGGGGAGGGCCGCGAGGCGGTCGCGAACCCCGGGCAGGAGCTCCCATTCCCCCGGAGCGCGGGGGCAGGGCTGCCCGGGGACGGTGGTGCGGCGAAGGGTATCGTCGGCGTCGAAGATCCAGAGCTTGAACGGGGCGAGCGGATCCACGTCACGCCTCCCACGCCGGCGCCGCGTGCGGCGTCAGCTCGCGCTCGAGGAGTCCCCGGTACCGCTTCATCTGCCGTCCGAATCGCCTGCCGTCGTCCGTGCCCGCGAGCGAGCCGGCCGCCATCTCGGCGTAGCCCAGGCGGAAGGCCAGATACGCCAGGGCGCAGTACGGCAGCCTGCTCGCGATGGTGGTGTCGCCGCTCTCGCGCCGATAGCGCTCGAGGAAGTCGCGGCGTGCCGGTCCCTCGAGGCCGAACTCCAGGCAGGTCCCCGCCACGTCCCACGCGATGTCCTGCGGGCCGGGAAAGAAGTGGTCGTCATGATGGTCGACGGCATCGGCCTTGAGATAGCCGTTCGGGGTCTCCAACCACTCGTGCGGAAGCATGCGGCCGTCGAGCGCCACCGCCTGCTCGCCCGTTGGCGCCGGGAGCTCGGCGAGGCGCCGCGACAGGCGGTCGGCGGCGGCGTCGCCGAGCCCTTCCCGCACGTTGGTGGCCAGCATCGAACCGAGCGGGGTCGCGGCGGCGTCGGTGGCGTGGCAACGCCGGAGATACGCCAGGTAGCGGGCCATGGTGCCCACCAGCTCGGCGCGGGGGGTGCCGGGTGCGACGGGACTGCCCGGAGTGAACTCCTGGATGAGAAATCCGTGGGTGAGGCCCAGTGGCGCCGCGACGATGCCCGACGCCGAGAGAGCGCGCGCGCGGGCGAGCGCGGCATCGCCGTAGCGGCCCAGCCCCGCGAACCGCAGTAGCATCGGCGCCCGATCGGCCCGACTCGGCCGCGCCAGCAGCTTGCGCCGTTCGTGCTGCGGGTGGACCGCGGGGTAGCGCGTTGGATCGTCGAGCACGAGCGGCCGCCACGCCCCGGCGGAGACCTCGGTCAGTGTGGTATCGGGAGCGAGCGCGGGCAGCCGTCCGGTCGCGACCCACACGTCCTCGAATGCGGCGCAGTATTGCGGATGGCGATGCCAGCGCGCGCGGGCGTCGTGGGAACGCAGCGTCGCGCCGTCGCAGCGCCAGCTCGGGAGCAGGATGATGCGTTCGTCCTTCCATCCCAGCTCGCTCAGTGCGCGTGCCGTCCCGGCGAATGATGATCCGCTCAGGCCCGGCCCCTCGTCCACGACGAGCACGGGCTCGTTCACGTGGTCCCGCAGCCGGGCCGCAAGATCCGGCGCCAGGCACAGCCGCCGGTCGAAGGGATGCCCGCGCGGCCGCACCGTCAGCGCGAGCGTCTCGATCCCGAGCTCTTCCAGCGCGGCCGTGACCACGGCGGACAGGCTCGTGCCGATGCTCCGGATGCCGATGCACACCACGCGGGGTGCCCGCAGCGCGCGCGCGCACCGCACCGCCGCCGCGACATAGATCTCGGGAAACAGCCCGTAGTACGCGTACCCCTCGGGAACGCTGGTCTCGATGCGGGCGGGGGCTGCCAGCGCGCCGACGGCGCCGATCGCGGCATGGAGGCGCGCCGCCCACGGACCGAGCCATTCCCGGCCCCCGTGCCAGCTGTGCCAGAGCAGATGGCCGGCGGCGACGCTGGCACGGCGGAGGGCGTCGGTGAGGGGGTGCAGGCCGTCGGCCTCGGAGTGGACCGCGTCGGCCAGGGCGGCCTCGAGCACGCCGAGGTCGATCAGAATGCGGACGGCCCGGTCGTGCACGTCCGCGGAGGAGGGAGTCAGGGCGGCGAGATCATCGCGCAGCGCGCCCAGCAGTCGCGCCGGCTGCGCCTCGCGCCGCTGCTCGCGGTAGACCAGCATGCGGGCCTCATGTGCTCACGACCAGGGGCGGCCGGTCGCGGCGCGGAGCTCGGGTGCGTAGTCGTAGGGCGCCCGCTCCGGCGCATCGGGGGAGAGCGGCTCGCAGATGTAGAACTCGTGGCCCGGCTGCGAGCGGACCCGGAGCCCGCTCGAGCGAAGCATCGCCAGCACACCCGCATGATTGGGCACCCACCAGTTGGTGGGATCTCCCGCGAACCGCCCCTCGATGAAGGCCATGCGGGGCCAGCCGGGCGCCCGCAGCGCCGCGCGCTCGTCCAGCCCCCGGTCGCTGGTGTCGGGCTGCACGTCCATCTCGCCGGTGGTGAGCGTCTGAAAGGCCAGCAGCCGCCGGGCCCGCCGGGCCACGATGTCGAGCCCCAGCAGCGGATAGCGCAGGTGGTAGAACACGCCCAGGAAGAGCACCAGGTCGAACTGCTCCGCGGAGCGGGCCAGCTCGTACACCTGCATGCGCCGGAACTCGATCTGCGACTGGAGCCCGAACTCGCCCGCCGCCCAGCGTGCCTGCGCGAGGTAGTGCTCGTCGAGGTCGAGCGCCGTCACCCGCGCGCCCCGGCGTGCCAGCTCGAAGGTGTAGTACCCGGCGTTGGCGCCGATGTCGAGCGCGGTCCACCCGTCGAGCCGTGCGGGAATGTGCCGGGCCAGCACCTCCCACTTGTATCGCGGAAAGTCGCCGAGCGGGTGGTCGGGCGCGGTCTCGGAGCCGTCCGGCAGGTGCAGGTTGTGAAACCAGGGGCCGAGCCGCTCGATCTCGCCGCGCCGTCGAGTGGCCGCGCGGGACCGGGACTCCTGCGGAATCGGCTGGGCCACGGCGTCCTCCTTCAGGTGGATGTCTGGCGCGCCATCAGCTCGAGCACGTAGCCCTCGAGCTCTTCGGCGCGGTGCGCCGCGGTGTGCTCCGCCAGGATGCGCTCGCGGGCGCGCGCGCCGAGCGCGACCCGCTCCTCCTCGGAGAGGTCGCGGATATACCCGAGCACGTCGTCGGCGGTCCGCCCGAGCAGCACCTCGCGCCCGGGCTCGAGGATGGTCTCGAGGCCGTTCCACGGATCGCTGATGATCGGGGTACCGCAGGCTGCCGCCTCGAACAGCCGCACGCTGGGCGAGAACCCGGCGGCGACCATGTCCGCCCGCGTGAGATTGAGCGTGAACCGCTGCGCGTTGTAGAACCCGCGATGGCGCGCCGGCGGCAGATGCTCGGTGCGGCGCACGTTCGCCGGCCAGCGGATCGTGTCAGGGTATTGCGGCCCCGCCACCACGAATCGCCCTTCCCACCAGTGGCGCGCCGGCTCCATCAGCAGGTGCGTGAGGCCGCGCTGGCGGTCCCGGCTGTAGGTGCCCATGTAGCCCAGGTCCCATCGGAGCGGGACCGGTTCCGGGTAGTAGAGGGCCGGGTCCACCGAACAGTAGAGGGCCCGCGCGGCCTGCGCGCCGTACTCCCGTTCGAGCCGCTCGAGGGTCGGGCCGCCGGTGAACGAGAGGTAGAGGTCGTAGTGCGGGATGAGCGCGGCCGTGACGTAGTCGGCCTCGCCCCGCGCCAGCCGGGCCAGCGTCACGGGCGTGTCGATGTCGTAGAACGCCGTCACTCCCCGCGCCGTGCGGGTGACCCACTCGCCCACGCGCGCGCCTTCGGGGACGTAGGAGCCCACGATGGCCAGATCGGCCTCACGCACGTGCGCGGTGAAGCGGCGGCGGAGCTCGCCCAGGTTGTGGTACAGGGCGGTGCGGCCGTGCGGCGGACGCGGAAGGTCGCGATTGGCCGCGTACCACTGGACGTCGCGCTCGAGGAAGAGCACGTCATGGCCTCGCGCCGTCAACTCGCGAACCAGCCCGCGGTAGGTGGTGGCGTGGCCATTTCCCCACGACGACGTGATCGAGAGCCCGAGGATCACGATGCGGAGCTCGGGCGCGCTCACCGGGCCACCTCCCGTGCCGGACGCACCGCGGCGAGCAGGGTCTCCACCTGCGCGGCCCGGTGGGCGTAGGTGTGCTCCGCGAGGAGCCGTCGGCGCGCCGCCCGGCCGATCGCGTCCGCCCGGGCGGGCGTAAGCGCCGCGACGTGCTCCGCCACTTCCGCGCCGTCGGCGGCCACCAGCACCTCCGTCCCCGGCTCGAGGAACAACTCGATCCCTTCCCACTGGTCCGTGACGAGACACGCGCCGGCGCCCGCGGCCTCGAACACGCGCGTGGGCGGCGAGAAGCCGTAGCGTGCCATGCTCTCCCGGTTGACGTTGAGCACCGCGAGCGGCGTCACGTTGAGCGCGTTGTGGTCCCGGGTGTACACGTGGCCCAGGTACGTGACGTTGGAAGGCAGCGCCTTGTCACCCCACCCGCTGCCACCGAGGAGAAAGCGCCGCGCGGGGAGCCGCTCCGCCGCGCGCAGGAAGAACGCCTCGACCCGCGCCTCGCGATCGGGGAGCCGGTTGCCGATGAAGGCCAGGTCGCCCGTGAAGCGGGGATCGGGCGGGACGGGATGATGGGTCGCGGGATCGAGCGCGTTGTAGATCGGCACGCATCGGCGGGCGCCGGCCCGCTCATACGCCGAGACGACCGGATCGCCGCCGCCGTAGGTGAGCACCAGGTCGTACTTCGGCACGAGCGCGTGGAACGGATCGGCGGGGTTGCCGGCCAGGCGGTCGAGGGTAGCCGGCGCATCCACGTCCCAGAAGGCCACCATCGTCTCCGGCCCCTGCAGCGCGAGCACCTCGCGCTCCAGCAGCTCGTCGAACACGCCCACGCCGCTCGCCTTGACCACGAGGTCCGCGCCGCCGGCGCGCTCCAGCGCGGCGAGCGCGCCGGCCTCGTCGTCGCCCGGGTAGACCACCACGCGCGCCCAGTCCGGATCGTCGAGGTCGCGGTGCGCTTGCCGGCCGTACGCGTCGGGCTCGTAGAAGGTCACCCGGTGCCCGCGCGCGGCCAGCGCCCGGATGATGCCGCGGTAGTAGGTGGCCGCGCCATTCCAGTAGGCCGACACCAGGCTCGAGCCGAAGAAGGCGATGTCGAGACCCTGGGGCATCAGGCCGCTCCGTCGAGTGTGGTCGTCGCGCCCGCCGCCGGGCTGCTGCCGAGGGAGCGCACGATGGCGCACAGCTCGTCCACCCGGTGGGCGCAGGTGTGGCGGGCCAGAATCGCTCGCCGGCCGCGCGCCGCCACCGCGCGGGCAGCCGGCTCGTCGGCGAGCAGGTCGGACAGGTGCCGCCGCATCTCGGCCCCGTTCCGCGCCACCAGGTAATCGGCGCCCGGCGTGAACAGCCCCTCGGCATCGTCCCAGGGCGCCGACACCAGCGGGATGCCGCAGGCGAGCGCCTCGAACACGCGAATCGTGGGGATGCCGGGCAGCGCGTGCACGTACGGGCGTCGCGGGACGTGCACCGTGGTCCGGAAACGGGCCAGCACACCGGGCACGGCGTGATTGGGCAGCCATCCCCCGTAGACGATCCGCGCGCGCGCCAGCCGCTCCAGCGCCGCCGGCGGATAGCGGACGCCGTGCACCCGGGCGTGCAGGCGGAGCGCCTCGACCGGCTCGATCAGGAACTCCTCCAGTTCGGCGGTGCGCTCCTCGTCGCCCCAGTTCCCGATCCAGACCAGGTCGTCCTCGGGCTCCACGTCCGCCAGCGGATGAAACACCCGGACGTCCGCCGCTTCGTGCCAGGTCCACACCCGCTCGGCCCATCCTTCATCGAGGTAGCGTTGCCGAATGACCTCGCCGAAGGCGAGCACCCCGTCGTACCAGCGCAGGTCGTACGCGGCCATGTCGGCCGGCGCGCTCACCGAGCGATGGTGCGTGTCGTGGAACAGCAGCCGATAGCCGCCGGCCCGCCGGCGGTGCTCGCCGACGGCCCGGACCAGGGCGGGATCGTTCCACTCGTGCACCAGCACGAGGTCCGCGCCCGCCAGCACGCGGCCGAGATCGGGGAGCCCTGGTCCGTAGGTCGCGCCGGCGAGCGCCGGGTAAGCGGACTGATAGCTCTCGAGCGCCTCCGGGCCCTGCTCCCGCAGCAGGTTGGTGCGGCTCCATCCTTCGGCTGGCTCCAGCACCACCACCTCGTGCCCGCGGTGCAGCAGCTCCGTCGCGACCCCGCGCAGGAAGTGCGCGTTGCCGTGGTTCCAGTCCGACGCGAGCGAGTGGTAGAACATCACGACGCGCACGTGGGGGCCTCCTCCAGCAGCCGGGCATACACGCCGAGGTAGCCGGCCGTCATCCGCTCGGGCGAGAAGGCGAGCGCGCGTCGGCGCGCGCGCATCGCGAGCGTCTGTCGCAGGCCCGGATCGTCGGCCAGGGCGGCGAGGGCCGCGCGGAGGGTGTCCGGCTCGTCGGGGGGGACGAAGATCGCTACTCCGTCCCACAGCTCACGCAGGCTCGCGATGTCGCCGAGCACAAGCGCGCACCCCGACAGCGCGGCCTCGAGCACCGTCAGCCCGAACGGCTCGTAGCGCGCCGGCAGGGCGAAGACGGCGGCGCGTCCCATCCACGCCGCCATGGCGTCCGGGTCGAGCGTGCCGAGCAGGCGGACCCGGCCCGCATCCAGCCCGGCCCCGCCCTCCGGCGCCGTGGTGTCGCCGGCGGCGTAGACGGGCCAGGGCAGCGACGGCGCTGCCTGCGCCAGCAGCGCCAGGTTCTTGGCCGGGTCCCACAGCCGGCCCGCCGTGAGGACGATCGGCTCCTTCGGGCCCGGCAGGTAGCGGGCGGGGTCCCGGCCGTTCGGGACGACGCTGCCGTGCCGCACGCCGTAGTGCCGCCGCAACGCGTCGAGCATGGCGCGCGACGGCGCCACCACCGCGCCCGCGGCCCGGAAGCCGGCCGTCATGGCCTCGCCGTAGCGGTCCCACTCAGGCGACGCGCTCGTCCCGCGCACCGCCTCGAACCACGACCGAACGCACGAATGGCCCACGGCGAGGGTTGGAATCTCCCACGGCGCCGCCGCCAGCACCGGCTCGCTCAGGTGCGCCAGGTCGGCGTCCCAGGAAGCGGCGAGGTTCAGCAGCCAGTCGCCCGCCCGCGCGACATCGTCCCAGGGATCGTCCATCCAGGGCAGCTTCCACGGCGCGGTACGGAGCTCGAGCCCCGCGATCGCGCGGGCCTCGCGCTCCTGGCCCGCCGACGGCGCTGGGCCCAGCGCGGCGAGCAGCACGTCTGTCCCGCGCCCGCGAAGCGCGCGCGCCAGTTCCAGCGCGTGCGACCAGACGCCCCCGACGGTATCGGCGGTGAGGAGCACGCGGGAGATCAGGCGGCCTCCACGGCGGCGCGCCGGCCGTAGATGCCGTCGATCGCCCCGGCCACCTCCACGAGCTGCTCGGCGGCCGCGTCGAAGCGGGGCTGCTCCGCGAGCTGCCGGGCCCAGGCGACGAGGGCGCGCCCGCCCCACGCGTCGGGGGGCTGGATTAGGCTCTCCTCGCTCGTGCCCCGGGCCCGCGTTGCGGCGAAGTCGTAGAACGAGCCGCCCACGTTCCGGAGCGCCGCGCTGCCGCGGGTACCGAAGAACTCCGCGCCGATCACCGCGTCGCGGCCTGCGGGCAGGTTCCACGAGCACGCCAGACGGACCACGGCGCCGCCCTCGAGGTCGAGCGTGGCCACCGCGTAGTCCTCGACCACGTCGGTGCGGCCGTCGAGCGGGGCGCCGCCCGCGAACAAGCGCGCGCTGACGTTCGCCAGGCCGGGATGACCGAGGGTCCAGAGCGCCAGATCCACGAGATGGATGCCCAGGTCGATCACGCATCCGCCGCCCGAGAGCGCGGGGTCGTAGAACCAGGGCTTGTCGGGTCCGTACGCGTTGTGGAAGACGAGGTCGGCGGCATACACGCGGCCCAGTTCGCCGGCGCGGACCAGTTCGCGCACCAGGCGCGCTCCCTCGACGAAGCGGTAGGAGAGATCGACGGCCAGCAGCCGGTCGGCCGCGCGCGCCGCGTCCACCACGCGGGCCGTCTCCTCCGCGGAGCGGCCGAGCGGCTTCTGGCAGAACACCGCCAGCCCCCGCTCGAGCGCCCCGATGGACTGCTCGGCATGCAGCGCGCTGGGCGTGGCGATGACGAGCCCGTCCAGCTCCGTCTCGAGCAGCTCGTCGAGCGAGCCCAGCACCTGCGCGCCGGGCGCCATCGCCCGTGCCGCCTCCGCGTTCGCGGGCGCCGGATCCACTACGGCGGCGACCTCGGCGGCTCCGCTCGCGGCCACCGCCTCGAGCCGGTGGCGGCCGATCCACCCGGTGCCCAGGAAGCCCAGCCGCGGCCGGCGCGCCGCCCGTGCGCTCACGGGAGCACCAGCGCCTTGAGAAAGCCGTCGGGACGGCGGCGCATCGTCTCGAGCG
>DASUXW010000257.1:0-11510 GCA_036377715.1 Gemmatimonadales bacterium | reverse complement strand
CTCACCCGCGCACCGGGCGGCACCTTCGGCAACCGCAACTTCATGGCGCATCTGGTCGCGCTTGGCCTGCCCGTGCTCCTCTGCACGGCACTGCCGGCGCGCACGCGCGCGGGGTTCACGCTCGGGGCCGCGGGGGTCGCGTTGTGCGCGGCGGCGCTGGTGTTGTCCCGCTCGCGCGCGGCGTGGCTCGGCGCGGGGGTGAGCGCCGCATTTCTCCTGGTCGAAGGGCTCTGGGCCGGCGGCCTGTGGCAGGAAGGACTGCTCCGCCGCCGGGTGCTGCGCCTGGCCGGCGTGGCCGCCACCGGCCTGCTGCTCGCACTCGCGCTCCCCAACCGGCTCAACTGGCGGTCGGACTCACCCTACCTCGAGTCGCTGACGGGGATCGCCAACTACCGCGAGGGCAGCGGGCGCGGGCGGCTCATCCAGTACGGCAACACGCTCACCATGGCGGCGCAGCATCCCATTCTGGGCGTGGGCCCGGGGAACTGGCCGGTCCACTACCCGCGGTTCATGTCGCCCGGCGATCCGTCGTTCGACAAGGACGACTTCATCCCCACCAACCCGTGGCCCAGCAGCGACTGGGCGGCGGTGCTCTCGGAGCGCGGATTTCCGGCGCTGGCGCTGCTGGCTGCCGCGGGCGGGCTCATGGCGCTCGGCGGGTGGGCCCGGGTGCGCCGGGGTACCGGGAAAGCGCCCGCGATTGCGGATCTCGCGCTGGTGGCGACGCTGCTGGCCGCCGCGGTGGTGGGAGCGTTCGACGCCGTGCTGCTGCTGCCGCCACCCGCCCTCTTCGCCTGGACCGCCGTGGGCGCCCTGGCGGCGTCGGCTCGACCGATCCGCGAGCTGCCGCTGAGCCGCCGAGCCCGGCGCCGCCTCCTGGCCGTAGTGGCCGTCGTGGGGCTCGGCTTCGTCTGGCGAAGCGCGGCACAGACGATCGCGATGGGCGTGTTCGACCCGCGCGACCGCGGGGCGATGGAGACCGCCATCGCCATCGACCCGGGAAGCTTTCGCATCCGGATGCTGCTGGCGCGCTCCTGGGCCTCGGCCGGCCGCTGCGACCGCGGAGTTCCGCACGCCACCGCCGCGCGCGAGCTGTTCCCCCATTACCCGGCGCCGGCGCGGCTGCTCCGCGCCTGCGGCGCGCGCAAGGGACGGTAGCGTCCACCCTGTGTCGCTCGTCACCGCAGCGGCGCTTCCGGACGGGCCATAGTCAGGACCACGAATCGGACGGTTCCCTGACCCCTCACGGAGGCTCGCATGCGCACTTCGATCACCGTCGGCCTGATCGTTTCCGCCTTCGGCATCGGAGCATGTGGCGGCGGCGGCGGTGTACGGATCAACCCGGACGCGCAGCCGGTGGCCAGTCGGTGGAACGCGGTCCTCGCCACGCCGGCGCCGCTCGTGGGCGTGACCCAGATGCGGGGCACGGGGTGGATGGGAGTGCGGGCGAAGGACTCGCTCCAGACGGAAGCGCACGTGCGGATCGAGAACGCCGCGCCCGGCGGGCAGCACCCCTGGCACGTCCACGTGGGGCGCTGTGGCGCCGACCAGGGCATCTTCGGTCCCGCCGACGCCTACCCGATCCTCAAGGTGAACGGCGACGGCAAGGCGGAGGCGGACGCGATCCTGCCGGTGAAGCTTCCCGAGTCCGGGCAGTACTTCATCAACGTGCACGCATCGGCCGACAACCTGCGGACGATCGTGGCGTGCGGTAACCTGGCGCCGCCGTCGCGCTAGGAGTTCCGCTCCACGGGCGTGTCGCCCCGGCCGCCCCACTCGGTCCAGGCCCCGTCGTAGAGCGCCGCGCGATCGTATCCCAGCACATGCAGCGCGTGGATGAGCGCGCACGCGCTCGTCCCCGACCCGCACGTCGCGATGACCGGCCGCGCGGGGTCCACGCCGGCCCGCGCGATGCGCCGCCGCAGCTCGTCGCGCGGCAGCAGGGTGCCATCCGGCGCCACCAGCTCATCGAACGGAAGATTGAAGCTCCCCGGGATGTGCCCGCCCCGAAGCCCCGCCCGCGGCTCCGGCGTGGTGCCCGCGAATCGCCCCGCGGAACGCATGTCCACCACCTGCGCGGCACCGGTCTCCACGTTGGCCCGGACCGCCCCAAGGTCGCGCACCTGCCGAGCATCGAGCCGCGCGGTGTAGCGGCCCGGCCGGAGCTTCACGACACCGGTCTCCACCGGCCGGCCCTCTCGCCGCCACTTGCCCATGCCGCCGTCCAGCACCGTCACACGCTCGTGCCCGAAGACGCGGAACATCCACCAGACCCGTGGCGCGCTCAGGTTCACGCCGGAATCGTCATAGACCACGATGTCGTCCGCGTCGCTCAGGCCGAGCGCGGCCATCTTCCTGGCGAACTCGGCGGCGTCGGGCAGCATGTGGGGGAGCTCCGAGCGCGAATCGCTGACCGCGTCCAGATCGAAGAACACGGCGCCCGGGATGTGAGCCGCGGCGTATTCGGCACGGGGGTCGCGGCCGCTGCCGGGGAGATGCCATGACGCGTCCACCACGCGCAGCCCGGGGCCGCCGAGCCGCGCGCCGAGCCACTCGGTAGAGACCAGGGGCGGGAGGGGAGCGGTCACGGGATGAGAAGTACCTTGCCCTTCGTGCGGCGGCCTTCGAGCTCGCGCTGCGCCTCCGCGGCCTGCGCGAGCGGGAACTCCCGGTCGATCCTGACCTCGAGCGAGCCGTCGGCCACCCAGCCGAGCACGTCGCCCGCGCGCTCGAGCAGCTCGGCGCGGGTGCGCGTGTAGGCGCCGATGCTCGGCCGGGTCAGGTAGAGCGAGCCCTTGGCGCTCAGTACCTGAGGATTGAACGGCTCGATGGGGCCGCTGCTCTGGCCGAAGAGCACCATCAGCCCGCGCGGCGCGAGAATATCGAGTCCGCCGGTGAACGTCGACCGGCCCACGGAGTCGTACACGACCTGCAGGCCCTTCCCGCCCATCAGCCGCTTCACTTCGTCGACGAAGTTGGTCGTGGTGTAGAGGATCACGTGATCGGCCCCGGCCTCGCGCGCGAGCGCCGCCTTCTCCTCGGTCGACGTGGTGCCGATGACACGTGCGCCGCGCCGCTTGGCAATCTGGCACAACAGCAGGCCGACACCGCCGGCGGCCGCGTGCACCAGGCAGGTGTCGCCCGGGTGCAGCGGGTAGGTGGAGAACGCCAGAAAGTGTGCCGTGATTCCCTGCAGCAGCACCGCGGCGGCTTGCTTCGCGCTCACCCCGTCGGGCAGCGGCACGAGGCGCTCGGCGGCGGCGACGGCGTACTCGGCGTAGGCGCCGCGCACGTCGAGCGAGGCCACCCGGTCGCCGGGCTGCACGACCGTGACGCCCGGGCCCACGGCCTCGACGGTGCCGGCCGCTTCGGATCCGAGAGTGAAGGGAAGCGGGACCTTGTACAGCCCGGTGCGGTGGTAGATCTCGACGAAGTTGAGGCCGATCGCCTCGATGCGGAGCAGCGCCTCGCCCGGACCGGGCCGAGGCACCTCCGCGGTTTCCAGCGAGAGCACCCCCGCGTCTCCGTGCTCGTGAATCCGGATGAGTCTCACCGATCGCTCCTGGCCTGGGTCAGCCCAATCTGCACGGCAAAAAGGGGAGGGCGCCATGGCCCTCCCCCGATGAATTCCCGCCGGCCGCCGTCAGCGGCTGGTGCTGTCCACCGACGTGGTGTCGTACGCGCTCGTGCCGGACGACGTCGTATCGTACGACGACGTGTCGTGGCCGGCGCCGCCGCTCAGGCTGTCCAGGTTGCTCGGCCCGAGGGTGTCCTGCGGGATCGACCGGTTTTCCTTGGCATTCTCCATCCCGCTGGGCGCCGCCGTGTCCACCTGCACCGCGCTGGTGTCCTGGCTCACGCTGTCCACGTTGATGGTAGCGCCACCCGGACGGCCCTGGGTGCCCGGGGGGCCGGTGCGGTGCGGGTCCACCACCTTGGTCGTCGGGGTAGCGGTCGTGTCGCCCCGATCCGGGGCGGCGCCGGCGGCTTCGTTGTTGGCGCTGTGGCAGCCCGCGAGCGAGGCGGCGACGGCCAGGATGATCAGGCGCTTCATGGAGCGTGCTCCCGTTCGAGTCGGCCGCAAGTTAGACCCCCCACGCGGGCCGGGCCGCGTCCCAGATCACACTCCGCCGAGGGCGACACGCCGCTCGGGACCCTCATAGCCGTCGGTGGGCCCGGCCCGCCGCTCGCGCCCGGTATACGGCTCGCGCGCGCCCAGCAGGTACGAGCGCCCGTAGCGCTCCATTCCCGACGGACCGAAGTCCATGCCATGCCGCTCGAGCAGGACCAGCGCCTCGCGCGTGCGGGGGCCCGCGTCCACCGTCACGATCGTGCCGCCGTCGCGAAGCCCCTGGTCGAAGTGCTCGGCATCGTGCGCCGGCACTCCCATCCCGGCCAGCGCGCCGACGATGCCGCCCGTGGCCGCGCCGACGCCGACGCCGGCCAGCGTCGAGGCCAGTACGCCGCCCACGACCAGCGGACCAACACCCGGTACGAGCAGCGAGCCGAGGAGGCCCAGCAGGCCTCCCAGCAACCCGCCGCCCAGCGCGCTGCCGGCCACCGGGTCGCGGACCGCTTTTTCATCTTTGGTGGCCACACCGATCTGCGCGTCCGTGAAGCCCGAAGCCTTGAGCTCGCGGATCGTCGCCTCGGCTTCGCTGCGGCTGCCGAACAGCCCGACGACGGTGCGGCCGGTCGTCATCTCACGATCGATCACGTTCTCCACCTCGTACGAACCGCCGCGCCAAGCATACGGCCCTGACGCGGCGGCATGGGTGAGCGTGCTCACACCTCGTGCGGCTCCACCCGCCTAGAGCTGCGCCTCGCGACGCTCCGGTCCGGCGTAGCTCGTGTCCCGCCGGCGACGACGCTCCTTCCCCTTGTACGGCGTGCGCTCGCGTCCGCCGAGCGGCCGCACCGATGCGGAGCCTTCGGTCTCGATCCGCGCTTCCTCGCGCTTCACGTCATCCGAGACGTGCCGCGTGTCGGTGACGGTCCGCTTGCCCACGTCGATCTCCTCGCGGACGACGGGCCGCTTCTCGACGTTGATCCGCTCTTCGCTCAGCGGGATGCGCACCTCCTTGCCCTCGCCGATCTCGGTGCCCGGCGCGGCAGCCTCGGCCACGGGCCGGCGCTCGATCACGACCTCCTCCCGCTGCACCGGCACTTCGATGTTCTGTTGCTCGGTGACGACTTCCTTGCGGACCCGGACCTCGCCGGCCTGTACCCGCTCCTTGTCTACCGTGAGCTGCTCCTCGCGGAGCCGGATGCGCTGCTCGTTCTCCAGCTCGTCGGGCTTGAGCATGCCAGCGGCGCGGAAGCGCTCCACCCCGGAGGGGCCCAGGTCCGCGTGGCTGTGCTGCAGGATGGAAATCGCCTGCGCGATGCGGTCGCCCGCGTCCACCGTCACCAGCACGCCACCCGTGCGGATGCCCTCATCGAAATGCCGGGCGTCGGCCTCCGGCACGCCCAGGCCCATCAGCGCGCCGATGATCCCGCCGGCCGCGGCGCCGATTCCGGCTCCCGCGAGGGTCGAGGCGAGCACGCCGCCGACCACGATCGGGCCGACGCCGGGGATCAGGAGCGAGCCGAGCAGCCCGATCAGGCCGCCTACCACGCCGCCGCTCACCGCGCCGACCGCCGCCCCTTCGGCAGCGGTGCTGCCCGTATCCTCCATGAGCTCACGCTGCTCCTCGGAGTTCCGCATCGCGACGCCGATCTGATTCTCGGTGAATCCGGCGTCCTTCAGCTCCCGGATCGCGCTCTCCGCATTGGAGCGGTCCCTGAAGAGCCCGACGACCGTCCGGCCGTGCGTCCCGGGCGTGACGTCGCTTGGGTTCGTGTTGCGAGCCATCATCGTATCGGTCCTCCTGTAGGTACTCGGCCGCGGTTCGTCGCGCCGCAGGCCGGAATCAGTGCTGATCACGATTCCGTTCCAGCAAGGGCGGGCAAGTTAGGGCGGAACGCATGTGCAATTGGTGACATCCCTCACACTGGCGGGGCTCGGACGGAGGCAGTTGACCGATCGAAGGAATCCTCACGGCGACCACGGTCGAACCGCTCGTGTGGGACGCCTCGTGCACCAGCGGCCGGATGATCGTCTCAGGCAAGACCCGGGCAATGCTGGCGAGCAGGGCCTACATCGGGACCGTATGGAGCGGGTGCGGAGCGGAGCCGGAGCGGACGTTCGTGCGCCAGGAGGGCATGCCGCGCGGGGGCCGCAGCTCGTCCGCGGGTGAGCGGCCGCACCAGGTGAACCGCTCGAAGAAGGCCCGCGCCTCGTCGAGGTCGGCAGGGTGGAAGTACCCGGCGCCGAGGCGCTCGCAGCCTTCGAGGGCGATGGTGGTCAGATCCGGGGCAGTGCGTCCGATCGTGTGGTCGCGGAGGCCCAGCCGCCCAGCGCGGTCCAGCAGCTCGGTGTCAGGCTCGCCAAGCAGGTCGGCGGCGGCATGGAGGGAGGGCGGGTCGTAGATCAACCCGGTCGCGAGCGCGAGCGGGGCGGCGTACCAGTCGGGCGCGAGCGCGTCGGTCGAGCGGAGCTCGAAGTGCCCGCGCGGGCGCACCTCGGGAAAGAGCGTGGTGAGGTGCTCGTGCCACGGCTCGAGTGCGGCGCCGCACCGCACGGCCCAATCCCCGAAGCGGGGGTGCTCGTCGGCCGGTGTCCGGACGACCAGTGCCGGTGCGTCCAGCGCGAAGTCGAGGTAGCGGCCCACCGGATCATGCGCGCGCCAGGGAAGCCCCGTCCGCTCCGGGTCCACCGCACGCCACACCTGCGCCCTCGCGCTCGCACAGCCGGCGTCGGCACCCGCGGAGAGCGGCGAGTTGGCGAAGATCGCGACGAAGTACGGTGCAGCCGCGTTGAGCACCCGCCACCGGAGCCACGGCTCTGCACCGATATCGAGATTGATCTGGAGCGACGCGGTCTGACGCATCATGCGCGCGCCGGCGGGACCACAGCGCGCGAGATATTCGGCCATGCGCAGGTAGCGCTCGCTCCGGAGGACCAGCGGGGCCTGCTCTACGCCATTCACCGGATCGAGGCCGATCGCCAACAGCGTGATCCCCTCGGACTCGGCGGCCGTCCGAAGCGGCGTGACCACTCCGCGCAGGAGCGCCAGCAGCGCACTCGGCGAGCGGCACGGCGGCGAGCTGTACTCGAGCTGTCCGCCGGGCTCGAAGGTCAAATCCCCGCCCTCGGGAAGGAGGAAGCAGGGGGCGCCCTTGGCGGTGAGGTCCTCGGTCCAGCCCTGTCGCGAGCCCCAGCGGCGGAGGAACGGCAGCAGGGCGAGCGGCCCATCGTCGAGCGGACATCGGCGGCCGGTCTCCGACTCCACCGGAATGAGCTCCGTCTCCGCCCCGACGCGCCGATCGATCGCGCCGGCCGCAAAGGCGTGGCGCTCGAGATCGCCCAGCAGCGCCGACCGCAGGCTGCCGTTCACGCCGGCGCTCCCACCACGAGCGCGAACAGCTCCTCCGGGTCGCTCTGCCAGAGGGCGGGACGGACCCCGGCCTCGGCGAAGAGCTCGCCGACGCTGGCGCGGTCGTACTTGCAGCTGATCTCGGTGCGGATGGACTCGCCCGCCGCGAACGACACCCGCCCGATCCCGGGAACCGCCACGCGCTGCGCGCGCGACGAGACCAGGTGCATCTCGATCCGGTGGGTTGCCGTATCGTAGAATGCGCGGTGCTCGAATGCGTCGGGATCGAACTCGGCTCCCAGCTCGCGGTTCAGCACCAGCAGCATGTTGCGGTTGAAATCCGCGGTGACGCCGCGGCTGTCGTTGTAGGCCGCCTCGATTCGCGCCACGTCCTTCCGCAGATCGACCCCCAGGAGCAGGTGGTCGCCGGGCAGCATGTGGCGGCGCACCCGGGCGAGGAGCCGGGCGGCCTCGACCGGAGCGAAGTTGCCGATCGTGCTGCCGAGGAAGGCGAACAGCGCTGGACGCGGGAGGTCGCAGGGGAGCGCGAGCTCCTCCGAGATGTCGGCGACGGCGGGCTCGACGTCGAGTTCCGGGTACTCCTGACCGAGGCGCTCGGCGGTGCGCGCCAGGAACTCGGCGCTCACGTCGATCGGGACGTACAGCATGGCCAGGCCGGCGCCGCGCATCGCATCGAGGATGAGCCGCGTCTTGACGGCGCTGCCGGCGCCGAGCTCGACGAGCGTGCGAGCGCCCAGCCGAGGGATCAGCACCGGCATCCACCGCTCCAGCAGCCCGCGCTCGGCCCGGGTCAGGTAGTACTCGGGAAGCCGGGTGATTTCTTCGAACAACTCGGAGCCGCGCCGGTCGTAGAAGTACTTGGGCGGCAGCTCCTTTTGCGGTGCCGCGAGGCCGGCCGCCACCTCGGCCAGCATGCGGGAGCCGACGCGGTTCCGCGCCGCCGCGCTGGTCTCAGTCATCGCGGGCACAACGGAAGCCGCTGAAGATCTGACGGCGAATGGGAAAATCCCAGTTGCGGAAGGTGTTGCGGATCGCGCCCGGCCGCGTGGCCCAGGAACCGCCGCGCAGCACCTTGTACTCGCTGCCGAAGAACACCTCGGAGTACTCACGATACGGGAAGCTCTCGAAGCCCGGCCAGGGCCCGAAGTCACTCGCGGTCCACTCCCAGACGTCGCCGATCATGCCCGAGCAGCCGATGGGCGACACGTTCGCCGGGTAGCTGCCGATGGCTGCCGTACCGAACATGAGCTGGTCCAGATTGGCGAAGGCGCGATCGGGCACGGCCTCGCCCCAGGGATACGGCCGCGCCGTCCCGGTTGCCGGGTCCCACGAGGCGGCCGCCTCCCATTCGATCTCGGTGGGCAGCCGCTTCCCCGCCCAGCGCGCGAACGCCTCGGCCTCATACCACGACACGTGGCACACCGGGTGGCACGGATCCGACGGCCCGATCCGGTCCATGATGCGCGAATACCAGACGCCGTCGCGCTGCTCCCAATACTTCGGAGCCACCGCGCCGGTCTCCGTCCGCCAACGCCACCCGGCGTCCGACCAGTGCGCGCTGCTGCCGTAGCCCCCGTCTTCGATGAACTCGAGAAATGCCCCGTTGGTGACCGGGTACCGGTCGATCCGGAACGGCGCAACGTCCACCAGGTGCGCCGGCCGCTCGTTGTCGTAGGCCACGGCGCGGTCGTCGGTGCCGATCGAGACTCGCCCGCCCGGAAACCGCACCATCCCGCCCGGATCGGCGGACGCAGCCGGGTAGTGAAGCCCGCGGCCCATCCTGACCGGCGGCGCGTACGGCTCCCCCTGCTTGAGCTGAAGGGTCTGGAGGATCGTCTCATTGTGCTGATACTCGTGCTGCAGGACCATGGCGTAGACGAAGCCGTCGCGCAGCAGCGGATGGTCGGGATCGAGCGCCACCGTCTCGAGCCGGGCCAGCACGCGGCCGCGGATCTCGTCCAGGATCGCTCGGCACTCCGAGAGCCCCGGGAGCGGAAGGGCCCCGCGGGTGGCGCGAGGGTGCTCGAAAGGGTTGTAGAGGCCGGGCATCTCGACGAACTCGATGGGGCCGTCGAGGTTGCGGGTGAGCCAGAGCTCCTCGAAGTGGGCGATGTGGCCGAGATCCCAGAGGATGGGGCTCATGAGCGGGTCGTGCTGGCGGCGGAGATCGTCGTCGGTGAGCGGCGCCACCAGGCGCAGCGTGCGCTCACGCGCTTCGCGAAGTCTCTGGGCGATGATCTCCCGGTCAACGCGGCCCGGCGCCGCAGCGAGGGTCACAGGGGCCTCCCCGTGCTGGTAGGACAGAACTCCGGATATCAGTGGTAACGGGGTGCGCCCGCCGCCGGTTCCACTACCCAACCTGCTCCCCGCCCGATGGCTGCCGCAAGGGTCACCTCGGTGTCCTCAAGATCGCCAGCTCCAGCCCGTCGCACAGTGCCAGCCAGCTCGCCTCGATGATGTTCTCGGAGCAGCCGACGGTGCACCAGCGCTCCGCCCCCCGCGCCGATTCGATCACCACTCGCGGTCGCGCCGCCGTCCCGAGGTGCTCGTCGATGATGCGCACCTTGTAGTCGACCAGATGCACCTCCGCCAGCGCGGGGTAGTGCGGCAGGAGGGCCTTTCGTACCGCGCGGTCCAGCGCGTTGACGGGTCCGTCGCCCTCGGCCGCGGTGTGCATGACCTCGCCGCCGACGCGAATGCGGACCGTTGCCTGGGATCGGGTGCCGCCGCCGCCGCGCTTCTCCACCAGCACGGTGAAGTCCTCGAGCTCGAACGGTGCGGCGTAGTCGGGCGCGCAGCGGCGGAGGAGCATCTCGAACGAGCCGTCGGCCGCCTCGAACTGGAACCCCCGGTGCTCCAGGTCCTTGATCCGCAGGAGCACGGCGGCCTCGTCGCCGCCCACCGCGATACCCAGCGCCTCGGCCCGGAGCCGCACGTTGCGACGTCCGGCCACCTCGCTCACGACGATCCGCATCTCGTTGCCCACCAGCGCCGGATCGACGTGCTGGTAGCTCTCCGCCAGCTTGGCGACTGCCGCCGCGTGAATCCCGCCCTTGTGGGCGAACGCGCTCCGCCCGACATAGGGCGCGTGCGGGTCCGGGTGCTGGTTGGCGACCGCCGCCACGAACTGCGAGATCTCGGTGAGCCTTGCGAGCGAGGCCGGCGGGAGGACTTCCACGCCGAGCTTGAGCTGCAGCGTGGCGGCCAGGGGGACGAGATCGAGGTTGCCGCAGCGCTCGCCGTAGCCATTGATAGTCCCCTGTACCTGCGTACACCCCGCGCGCACCGCGGCCAGCGCGTTGGCCACAGCGAGACCGGCGTCGTTGTGCGGGTGGATGCCGACGGGAACGGAGAACCGGCTTCGCACCTCAGCCACGAGATCGCCCACCACCTCGGGCAGCTCGCCGCCATTGGTGTCGCACAGCACGAGGCAGTCGGCGCCCGCATCGGCTGCGGCGGCAAGGGTCTCGAGCGCGTACGCCGGGTCGAGCCGCCAGCCGTCGAAGAAGTGCTCCGCGTCATACACCACCTCGCGACCCTGCTGCTTCAGAACCGCGACGCTCTCGCCGATCATCCGGAAATTCTCGTCCCACGTGGTCTCGAGCACGCGCTCGACGTGCAGCACCGAGCTCTTGCCCACCAGCGTCACCACCGGCGTCTCCGCCTCGAGCAGCGCGCAAAGATTGGCGTCGTCCTCCGGCCGCAGTCCGGCCCGACGGGTGCTCCCGAACGCGGCCAGCCTGGCGCGGGCCAGCGGCGCTTCGCGCATCCGGCGGAAGAACTCGGCGTCCTTGGGGTTCGAGCCGGGCCAGCCGCCCTCGACGTAGTGCACGCCGAGTGCGTCGAGCGCCCGCGCGATCCGGATCTTGTCGTCCACCGACAGGGAGAGCCCCTCGCGCTGGGTGCCGTCGCGCAGGGTGGTGTCGTACAGGTGAAGGGCCATCGGCGGGCGCGGCTCCGGTATGGGTGAAAACGAACGCGGCCTCTCTCGACGAGAGGCCGCGTCTGCTGGAGTGCCGGGTCTGCTGCTATCCGCGGGTCCGCGCGCCGCCTCTCGGGGAGAGCCGGATG
>DASUXW010000256.1:0-10825 GCA_036377715.1 Gemmatimonadales bacterium | reverse complement strand
TGGAGCTCGAGTGACCGACGCGGTCGCGGGCATCACGTCGACCGGCAGCAAGCGGCCGGAGGCGCTCTTCGGCGGAGCCGTTCCGGGTGTGCCGCGGGCCATGACCCGCTCAGCGGGCTGCCGCGTGTGGGACGCGGACGGTCGCGAGTACCTGGACTTCATCATGGCGCTCGGCGCGGTCGCGCTGGGCTACGGACACCCCAGCGTCGTCGCGGCAGCGGTAGAGGCGGTGCGCGGCGGTGGTGTGGGCCCGCTCCCGCCCGTGCTGGAAGAGGAGCTGGCGCACGATCTCCGCACGCTCATGCCCTGGGTGGAGCAGGTGCGCTTTCTCAAGACCGGCGCCGAGGCCATGGCGGCGGCGGTGCGCCTGGCCCGGACGGTCACGGGACGCGAGGCGGTGCTGGGCTGCGGGTATCACGGCTGGCTCGACTGGTCGCAGGGGCCCGACGCGCCGGGGGTCCCCGCGTCCACGCGCGCGCTGTACGCCGAGCTCCCGTTCAATGACGCCGAGCGCACCCGGGAACGCATCCGCCGCGCCGGCGACACGCTCGCGGCCGTCGTCTTCGAGCCGGTGATCCTGGCGCCGCCCGATCCGGAGTGGCTCGCGGTGCTCCGCGAAGAGACCGCCCGCGCCGGCGCCGTGCTCATCGCGGACGAGATCAAGACGATCGGGCGCGTGGCCGTTGGCGGCGCGGCCGAGCGGTTCGGCTTCCGGCCCGATCTCGTCGTGATGGCCAAGGCGATCGCGAACGGCTTCCCGCTGGCCGCGGTCGGCGGCCGGCGCGAGATCATGGACGCCGTCTCGCGCACCTGGATCTCGTCCACGCTCGCCACCGAGTGGGTGTCGCTCGCCGCGTCGCGCGCCACGCTCCGGGTCATGGTGGATCAGCAGGTGCCGGCTGCGCTCGGCGCGCTCGGCGCCAAGCTGCTCACGGGGTTCCGGGAGCTCGCGGCGCGCTACCCCGCCGTGGTCCGCGGCGCCGCCGGTCTGCCCGAGATGTGCTGCCTGGAGTTCCATGATGCGGCCGCGGGCGCCGCGCTTGCCGTCGAGGCTGCCCGGCGTGGGGTACTGTTCAAGCGCTCGGCCTACAACTTCGTCTCGCTGGCCCATGACGAGGTGGTCATCGCCCGGGCGCTCGGCGCTCTCGATGAATCGCTCCGGAGCTTAGATTCCCGTTGACCGGCCGGCGGCGGTTCCGCCGGCCGCTGCACGCAGAGACGGAAGGAGGTCCCATGGCCCCGAGAAAACCCACCATCGACGACACGGACGACGTGGATGACGAGGACGGCGAGCTGGTGGAAGACGTGAACCGTGAAGGCGATCTCACCCTCGAAGTCGAAGACCCCGACCAGGTCGGGATGGGTGGCGACGCCGAAACAGCCGAGGAGGAGGAGCTGGGCGGACCGGCGGGGGAGAGGTAGCCGCGCGTGCTGATCGACGTGCACGCGCACTTCCTGCACGACCGCACCCCGCGCGCCGACTGGCAGGCCCGGAACGCCAGCCGGCTGCGCGCGGGTGACCGGGTCGGCATCACTTACCACGTGGCCTCGATTCTGGGCAGTTGGGGGGCCACGTCGCCCACCTACTTCCCGTCCGTTCCCGACCTGCGCTACGCCAACGACTGGCTGCTCGAGCTCGAGCGCCGCCACCCCGCGCGCGTCCGCGGGTACGTGGCGGTGAACCCCAACGACACCGAGGCCGCGCTGGCGGAGATCGAGCGCTGCCTGGATGCCGGAATGATCGGCGTGAAGCTCGCCGCGAGCCGCCGCGCGGACGATCCGCTGCTCGATCCGATCTGCCGGCTCGCGGCGAAGCGCGGCGTGCCCATTCTGCATCACATCTGGCAGCACCGGCGGCGCGACTGGCCGGGGCAGGAGGCGTCCGATGCCGTGGAGCTCGGCACGCTCGCCCGGCGACACCCCGGCGTGAATTTCCTCCTGGCCCACATCGGCGGCGGCGGTGACTGGCTGCACTCGCTGCCCGCGGTCCGGCCGCTCCCCAACGTCTACGTGGATCTCTCGGGCAGCGGCGTGGACGGCGGCATGCTCGAGGCCTGCATCGAGGCGGTGGGGGTGGAGCGCCTGCTCTGGGGCTGCGACCTCACGATCGAGACCGGCTGGGCCAAGCTTCGCTACCTCGAGCACCTGCTCCCGCCCGGCGAGCTGGAGCGGGTCCGCTGGCGCAACGCCGCGGCCATCTTCCCTCCCGGCGCCTTCCCCTCCGACTGATGCGCATCGACGTCAACGCGTTCGTCGGGAACTACCCCTACCGGCGCGTGCCGGGCACGAGCCCCGAGGCGCTGCTTGCCGCGATGGACCGGGTGGAAATCGACGAGGCCTGGGTGACCCATCTGCCGGGCGTGTTCTGGCGCGATCCGACCGACGGAAACGCGTGGCTGCTCGAAATGACCGGCCGGGAGGAACGGCTGCGCCCGGTCCCCGCGGTGCACCCGGGGCTCGCGAGCTGGGGGGACACGCTGGCGCGCGTCACCGACCGCGGCGCACCCGCCGTCCGTGCCGACCCGACCTACTACGGGATCGAGCCGGCGGGCGGGGCCATGCGCGCGCTCGCCGCCGCGTGCGGGGAGGCGGGACTGCCGCTGATGCTTGCGGTGCGGCTCGAGGACGGTCGCCAGCGCCACCCCAACGATTCGGCACCCGAGCTCCCCGCCGCGGCGGTGCGCGCGCTCATCCGGAGTCACCCCCGCGTCCGCCTGGTGGTCACCCATGCCGACCGGCCGTTCGTGGAAGAGGTGCACTTCGGGTCCACCCCCGATGAGGCCGCGCGGATCTGGTGGGACATCTGCTGGCTGTGGGGCCCGCCCGAAGACCACCTCCAGACGCTGCTCGGCACCGTCGGCGCCGCGCGTTTCGTGCTCGGCACGGGCCAGCCGCTCAGGCTTCCGGAGAATGCCGGCGCCAAGCTCGACCTGCTCGACATCACTCCCGGAGACCGGAGCGCGATCGAGAGCGGCAACGCGCAGGCCCTCCGCGCCCAGGCGCCCCGCCGATCATGAGCACGTTCGATCTTCAACGCCTCACCTGGGGCGTGCTCCCCGCCGTGCCGGTCCCATTCCGCGGCGACGCCCTCGACGAGCGCGCCCAGCGCGACTACGCCCGCTGGATGGCCGATCAGCCGGTGGCGGGCGTCGCGATCTGGTCCCACACCGGACGCGGTCCCCACCTGTCCGCCGAGCAGCGGCGGCTGGTGCTCGAGACCTGGCGCGAGGCGCTGCCCGACCGCGTCCTGGTCGCCGGCGCGCGGGACGTCACCATGGCGATCGAGGCCCGCCGCGGCCGCGCCGACGCGCTGCTCGCCTTTCCCGAGCGGGCCGATCCGGTGGCGTATCACACCAGGCTCTCCCGTGAGCTTCCCCTCATCGCGTTCTGGCTCTACGAGGCCGCCGGCGGCGTGGCGTACGACGACGACACGCTGCACCGGATTCTCGATCTCCCCGGCGTCATCGGCATCAAGGTCGCCACGCTCGACTCGGTGATGACCTTCCAGCGTCTGGCGGCGCTCATGCGCTCCCATCCGGACAAGCTGCTGATCACGGGCGAGGATCGCTTCCTGGGCTACTCGCTCATGATGGGTGCGCGCGGGGCGCTGGTGGGCATGGGTGCCGCGCTCCCCGACCTGCAGGTCCGCCTGCTTCGTGCGTACGCCAACCAGGACTGGACCGAGTTCCAGCGGCTCTCGTCGATCTGCGACCGGCTCGCCGAGGCGACGTTCATCGAGCCCATGGAGGGCTACGTCCGCCGGATGCTCTGGGCCGCGGCCGCCGACGGTGCGCTCCCGCCCGAGGCGTGCGACGACCCCTGGGGCCCGCCCCTGCCCGCCGAAGAGCGCGCCGCCGTCGAGCGCGTGGTGCACGATGCACGCTCGGCTGGCGCGTGACTTCGAGCGGTTCGGCCGCGAGCTCCCGCGCGACGCGGCATCGTACATCCGCGAGGCGTACGGGATCGATCTGACCGCGCGCTACCTCGGCTTCGAGCTGCCGCACCCGATCGGCAAGGGCTCGGGCCAGCTCTCGCTCAACGCCGAGCAGCTCGAGGCCGACCGCGCGGCCGGGCTCGCGTTCGTGGTGCTCAAGACGGTCATCGCGGAGGACGAGGCAGGCGCGCGCGCGATGGCGGCCTGGGCCATCCACGAAACCCGGATGCGGGTCGAGCGCAGGCCGGCTGCCGACGGCCGCGAGGGCTGGACCGTCACCTGGAAGGGCAGGGGGTGGGATCGGTCGTTCGACGACTACCTGGCCCTCGTGCGCACCGCCGCCGACCTGACGCGGAGCGGGGAGCTGATCGCGGTGCCTTCGGTCAAGTACCACCTCCCCCGTCTCGCGGAGCCGTTCCGCGACGCCGAGTACCACTACACCACCCGTCGCCTGGCCGAGGCCTGGGGCGACGGCGCGCTGCCGCTGGAGAAGGACTTCTCGCCCACCCTGGCCGGCGATCCGCTGGCCGACGAGCGCGCGCGCATTCTCCGCTGGCTGCGCGAGGTGCCGCGGCGCATCCGTGCGGCCGCCGGGACGTCGCCGGTCCAGCTTGCGGTCAAGCTGATGAACGCCCGCTTCGACGACGCCTTCCAGCGCGAGATGATGGCGTCCGCGGCCGACGCCGACGCACTCGTCTGCTTCAATCGGTTGTGGGACGCGGCGGCCGGCGTGGCGTACGGCGGCCGGGACTTGAGCGACCGCAACCTGCGCGTGCTCCGGAGCGGCGAGGCCGGCACCGGCGCCCGGCCGGCGCTCGTGGGCACCGGCAATGTCAGCTCCGGACGCCTCGTTCTCGACTACGCCCGCGCCGGCTGCGAGAGCGTCGAGCTGCACACCTTCTTCCAGCTCCCGCTGTCCGAGTATCCGGCCAGCGCGGGGTCGCGCACTCAGCGCGCGCTGCACGCGCTCTTCTTCGACCCGGTGGACGGGCTGGTGGCCGGCATGCTGGAGCTCGAGGCCGCGGGCGCGCTTCAGCGGCGCGGGGGCGAGCTCCGGTTCCTCGACTTGTGCGCCGCCGCTGCGGGGAGTACGTCGTGAGCGTCCGCATCGCCGAGATCGAGCTCCACGAGCTGGCGCTCCCGCTCGCCGAGCCCTTCACCATCTCGGGCGGGACGATGAGTGTGCGCCGCTCGCTGGTGGTGGTGCTGCACGACGGGGAAGGGCACCTGGGCTTCGGCGAGTCGCCGCCGTTCGAGCTGCCCTTCTACTCGGCGGAGACTCTCGGCTCCGCCCGCCTGCTGCTCGAGCAGGTGCTCATCCCGCGGCTGGCGGGGCGGGAGGTCGAGGGGCCCGAGGAGGTCGATGCCATCCTGCGGAGCGGCGTGCGGGGTAATCCGTTCGCCCGCGCGGCGCTCGAGACCGCGACGTGGGACCTCGAGGCGCACCGGCGCGGCACCGGGATCGCGCAGGTGCTCGCGGGGCGGCTGGGTGTGGCACCGGCGGCGCGGATCGCGTGCGGCGTGGCGCTCGGCATCCCGCCCGACCGTTCGCCGCGCACGCTCCGGCGCTGGATCGAGCAGGCGTTGGGACACGGATACCGGCGGGTGAAGATCAAGGTCGCGCCCGGCTGGGATGCCCAGCCGGTGGCGGCCGCATGCGAGACGCTGCGCGGGACCGGCATCCCGCTCACCGTGGACGCCAACGGCGCCTACGAGTGGCCGCGGCACGAGTCCGGCCTGCGCGCGCTCGACGCCGCCGAGCCGCTCTACATCGAGCAGCCGCTGGCCCCGGACGAGCTCGTGGGCCACGTGGCGCTCACGCGCGCGCTCCGGACGCCGGTGTGCGTGGACGAGACGCTGCACGACGCCGGCTGGGCACGGCAGCTCGCCGAGCTCACCGGCCCGCGCGTGTGGAACGTGAAGGTGCACCGGATGGGCGGGCTCACCGAGGTGTGCCGGGTGTACCGGATCGCGGGAGAGTATGGCGCGGAGCTCTGGGGCGGCACCATGCCGGAATCAGGGCTGGGCTCCCAGGCGGCGCTCGCGGCGGCGGCGCTGCCCGGCTTCGTCTATCCGTCCGATCTGGAGCCGAGCGCGCGCTGGTTCGGGCCCGGCGTGGACGTGATCGAGCTGCGCATGCACCCGGACGGCACCATGGACGTCCCCGACAGCTCGATCGCCCCGCGGCTCGACCCGGACGCGTTCCGCCGCGCCAGCCGGCGGTTACATTAGTGGGGCCATGGTCGAATACGCGTTGCTGCTCGCCAGCACCTCGCTTCGGACCTTCGCCCTGGACGTGGGCGACTGGGCGTCCCGGCTCAACTGGCACGCGCTCGCCTACGCCCTGTTCGGGCTGGTGACGCTCCGGATCGCGTTCTGGGCGTTTCGCAGCTCGGACCATTGAGCCGGGAGGCGATACCCGGCCGCACGTTCCACCTGGTCCCGCACACCCACTGGGACCGGGAGTGGTACCTCACGCGCGCCGCGTTCGCGGCGCGACTCGTTCCCGTCATCGACGATCTGATCGACCGGCTCGACGCCTCGCCCGAGTTCCGGAGCTTCCTGCTCGACGGCCAGACAGTGCTGCTCGAGGACTACCTGCGGGTGAGGCCCGAGCGGCGCGACGCGGTGGCCCGCCTGGTTCGGGACCGCAGGCTGCAGGTGGGTCCGTGGTACGTCCTGGCCGACGAGCTCATCCCGTCGGGGGAATCGCTGATTCGCAATCTCCAGCTCGGCGCGGCCGATGCGCGACGGCTCGGCGGCCGGAGCGACGTGCTCTACTCGCCCGATGCCTTCGGGCATCCGGCGGAGTGGCCGGCGCTCGCGGCGGAGTTCGGGGTCCCGTTCGGCGTCCTCTGGCGCGGCTTGGCCGGCGATCCTGCCCGGCCGAGGGATCTGTACCGCTGGTATGCGCCCGACGGCCGCTCGGTCCTGCTGCACCACCTCCCGCCTGACGGCTATGAGGCGGGCTCCGGCCTCGCGGCCGATCCCGCGCACCTGGCCCACGCGTGGGCGAGGCTCCGGCCGGTGCTGGTGGACCGCGCCACCACGTCGCACATCCTGGTTCCGGTCGGGGCGGACCACCACGCCGCCCCGCTCTGCATCGGCCGGGTGCGCGAGCTCATCGCCGAGCTCGAGCCCGATGCCGAGGTCCGTGTCTCCCGGCTCGACGAGTACTTCCGCGCGGCCGCGCGTGAGTCGGATGCGCTCCCCGAGCTGCACGGCGAGCTGCGCGAGTACGGCCACACCTGGACGCTGCAGGGCGTCCACGGGACGCGCGCGCCGCTCAAACGACGCCACGCGCTGGCCGAGCTCTGGCTCGAGCGCATCGCGGAGCCGCTCACGGCGCTCGCCCGTGCCGGGGGCCGCGGCGACCGGCGCCCGGTACTGCGCGATGCCTGGCGGATGCTGGCGCGCTCCCAGTTCCATGACTCGATCGGCGGCTGTACTTCGGATCCGGTGGCGCGCCGGGTGGCCGCGCGGATCGAGGATGCCGAGCAGGCCGCGCGCGAGGTGGCCCGCGCGAGCCTCGATGCCCTGGCCGGCAACGATCCCGACCGCGCGCGCGATCACCCGGAGGACACCGCCCCACGGCTGGTGCTGTGGAACCCCGTGCCGCGTCGGCGTGCGGGGACGGTGGTCGTGACCGACCTCACCTGGTTCAGGCGCGATGTGCTGGTGGGACCGCCGAGCGGACGCGCGGCACGGCACGGTGCGGGCGCGCGGCCCGTCTCGCTGATCGGGGCCGGCGGACGGATCCCGCTCCAGCTGCTCGGCCGCGGCCTCGCGCACGAGCGGCTCGACGCGCCGCGCCACTACCCGGACCAGGACGAAGTGGACCTGCGCCGGGTGGCGTTCCGCGCGCCCGCGCTCGGCGGGTTCGGCCTCGATGTGCTGGAGCCCGCCCGGGACGGCCGCCCGCCCGCGGAGCCCGGCGTGCGGGTGGGCGCGCGGAGCCTCGACAACGGGCTTCTCGCGGTGCTCGTTGGGCGCGACGGGACCGTGACCCTCTCCGATCTTCGCACGCGCCTGCTCTATCCCGCGCTGCTCCGCTTCGAGTCCTCCGGCGACGCGGGCGACACCTATACCCACGCGCCACCCGCGCGCGACCGGCTCCGCCGGCTGCGGGGCCCGGTGCGGGTGCGGCGGCTCGCGTCGGGGCCGCTGGTGGGCGCGCTGGAAGTCGAGGGGACGCTCGTCTGCGCGACCGGCAGCGTGGCGTTGCGGCTGGTGCTCGCGATGCACGCCGGCAGTCCGGCACTTCGCTGCACGCTCGAGTACGACAACCGCGCCACCGATCATCGCCTGCGGGTGCGTCTGCCTACCGGCGTCGCCGGCGTTCCCGCTGCCGCCGGGGCGGCGTTCGGCACCGTCGAGCGAGGACCCGGAGCGCCGAACACCTCGAATGCGTCGCTCGAGACGCCCGTGAGCACCGCGCCGGCGCAGCGCTTCGTCGCGGTCGCCGACGGTGCTCGGGGGCTCGCGCTGCTCGCGCCGGGCTTCTTCGAGTACGAGCTCGGGTCCGACGGCGATCTCCGGCTCACCATCCTGCGCGCCATCGGACAGCTCTCCCGGGACGACCTGGCCACGCGTCCGGGTCACGCCGGCTGGCCCACGGCCACGCCCGAAGCGCAGCACATCGGCCGCGACGGGCTGCAGTTCGCCGTCGCGCCGGTGACGTCCCGGGATGTCGAGAGGGGAACGGTGCTGCCGGAGCTGTGGGAGGATATGTTCCTCCCGCCGCAGGCGCTCTGGCTGCGCCAGGCCGCACCGCTCCGGCCCGTCGCGCTCGATGTCCGACTCGAAGGCGACGGGTTGGTCTTTACTGCCCTCCAGCCCGCCGACCATGGCGAGGGCGTCGTGCTGCGCTGCTACAACGCGCGCGCTTCGGCGGCGGAGGGACGCTGGCGTTTCTCCGGGCCCGCGGCCCGCGCCGTTCGCGTGCGCGCCGACGAGACGCCGCTGGCCGAGCTCGCCCTGGAGGACGGCGGCCGTGCGATCCCGTTCCGCGCCGGGCCGCGCGAGATCGTTAGCGTGCTGGTGTCGATCTAGCGTCCCACACCTGGTTGCCCCTCGCGACGTCGGGAAACGCACCCTCGGGATCGATCTCGACGCGTGTCACTGCCGGCTGCGCCGCCACCCGCTCGGTCACCGTGCGCGCGCCGCTCAGCCACACGTTCACGGGCAGCTCGATACGCTGGACGCGTCCGTCCGCTCGGGTGATCGCCAGCCGCACCGGCATGGGCGCGAGCCCGCGGTCCTCGACGGCGATCGTGGTCGAATCGCCTGAGGTCGTCACCGGGCCGAGCGCCTGATCGAGCGGCCAGGGCTCGTAGAACCACGTGCGCCAGAACCAGCCCAGATCGCGGCCGGCGGCCTCGGCCATGGTGTTGAAGAAGTCCTCGGGGTACGGATGCCGCCCGTTCCAGCGGCGGCCGTATTCCCGCAGTCCGCGATGGAAGCGATCCTCGCCCATGACCGCGCGCAGGGCGACCAACGCCTGCGCGGTCTTGTCGTAGTACATGATGAAGTAGAGGCTGCCCGGATACAGGTCGCCCGGCCACATGAGCGGGAGGTCGTGGCCGGAAGCCGCGGCCTTGAGATAGAGCGCGCGCTGCCCCGGCTCCGAGTCGGTGGGCCGCCCGCCGGTCCGGGGCTCGCCGTACAGCACCCGCATCGCCTGCGCCACGTCGAACTGGGTGAAGCCCTCGTCCATCCAGGGATACCGCGTCTCGCTGGAGCCGACCTGCATCGGAAACCACATGTGGCCGGTCTCGTGCATCAGGTCGCCGGCGAGCGCGAGCGTGTCGGTGAACGGCTGCATGATGGTCAGCATCGGGTACTCCATCCCGCCGCTGTCCAGGACGCCTTCCAGCGACGTCATCGTGGGCCACGGATAGGACCAGAGATAGCGGGACATCTGCTCCACGGCGTCCCGGGTGAAGCGGGCCGCGCCCATGGTCCATGCGGTCGCGTTCGGCGTCCGGCGGTAGAAGCTGTAGATGTCCACCGTGTCGCGTCGGGCTCCCGAGTCGCCGACCAGCGCGCGCGTGGCATCCCACACGTACTGATCGCTCGTGCCCCACGCGAAGTCGCGTACGTTGGGCGCGAGGAAGTGCCAGGTGGCCTCGGGCCCGCTGCCGGCAAATGCGGCGGCCGCTCCAGGGCCCGGCTCCGCCACGTGGACGATGGTCCCGGCGCGTCGCGCCTCGGCGAGGCGGGCTCGCGCGCCCGCCGAGAGCACCTCGCGCGCGTTGGCCAGCCGCCCCGTCGCGCCGACCGTCCAGCCGTGGGGCACGGTGACGCGCACGTCGTAGTCGGCGTGGTCCATGTAGAACTCGGCCTGGAGCAGATACGGGTCGGCCACCCAGCCGTTCACGTCGTCGTAGACCGCCACCTGCGGGTACCAGTAACCCATGAGGTAAACGTCGCCCTCCCGGCCCTGGCGGCCGTCCGACGGCGAGGGGGGCGGCTCGTAGGACCAGGCGAAGTCCAGCGCCACGCTGTCGCGCGGCAGGAGCGGCGCGGAGAGCGAGAGCCACGCGACCGTGCCGTCCACGGTGTAATCGCCCGTCCCGGCGGAGCCGCGGTTCGCCAGATCGGTGATCGGCACGGGCGTCACGCCGGTGGACGGCGGGGTGAGCGTTCGTCCCGCGACCGCGACCCGGTCCAGGGTGATGCCGCCCGTGATCGGCGCGGGCTGGCGGCGCGGGTTTCCCGCCGCGAAGGCGTTCTGTCTGAGGTGCACCGCGAGCCGGCTCAGGGTATCGGGCGAGTTGTTGAAGTACACCACGTGCTCCTCGCCGGAGACGCGGTGAGTGGCGGGATCCAGTCGTGCCTCGATCCAATACCGCGCGCGCTGCACCCAGTAGCTCGGGCCCGGCCGGCCGT
>DASUXW010000255.1:0-8215 GCA_036377715.1 Gemmatimonadales bacterium | reverse complement strand
CAGCGCGAGCCGCGGATTCCGCCGCTCCACGTCTTCCATGATCTCGCGGTAGCGGCCGTAGGCAAGGTCGTACTGGGGGATGGCTCGGGGCCAGAGCTGAAAGGTTCGGAAGGTGTGCTCGCCCGTGGCGCCGATCAGCGCGCGGAGGTCGTCCATCACGCGGGCGGTAATGGTCGGCAGATCGGCGTTGGCCAGGTCCGGGTTGCGCACCCCGCCCACGAACGCCGTAAGCATGACGTGATCTTCCGGTGCGCGGCCGGGGAATACGCTGGACGAGAAGATCACGCCGAGCACGTGCCGCCGCTCCACCTCGGGTACCAGGAAGCCGAACCCGTCCAGCGGATGGGCCACGTCGGTGCGGCGGAAGCCGAGCACGAGCACGCCCACCGGCGGGTAGCTGATGCTCGCCATGGTGCGAAGCCGATCGGCGCCCGGAAAATCGAGATCGAGCTCGTCGAGGCCGTGGGCCGGCGCGGTCCAGACGACCGCGTCGTACAGCTCCGTCGGCTGGAACGCCGCACCGACGGTCCATCCGCCGGCGCCGGCGCGAAGCCGGGTCACCGGCGCGCGGAGCCGGAGCTCGGCGTGAAGCTCGCGCGCGAGCGCCTCGGGGAGCTCCGCCAGGCCGGTGCGAAACGACATCAGGCCGCCGGTGACGGGTGCCGCGGCCGCATCGGCGGCGCGCTTCCGCGCCCGCATCATCCCGGCGAACGCCTTCATCACCGAGCCGTGGGTCCGCTCGAGCGCGTACAGCTTGGGCAAGGCGTGGCGGACCGCGAGCTGCTCGGGATCGCCCGCGTACACCCCGGCCACGAAGGGATTGGCGAGGTAGTCGAGGATTTCCTGGTTGAAGCGCCGGCGCACGAAGGCCGCGATGCTCTCCTCGACGTGCGAGTCGGTGGCGTCCACCAGCGGCTCGCCAAAGAGGGCGAGCTTGGCGCCGTTGGAGAGAAGTCGCGTGGTGAGCACCGCCTGCGGCGTCAGCGGCACCGGGACCAGCTTCCCGCGGCGTACGATGTAGCGGTTCCGTGCCGCAGGCGAGGCGGGTAGCAGGCTCGATTCGAGTCCCACCGCCGCGGCAAGGTCACGGAGCGATTGCGGCGGCGAGGCCAGCGAGTTGGGTCCGAGCTCGGCCACGTACCCATCGCGGCGCTCGGTGCGGATCGAGCCGCCCACCCGGTCCGACCCCTCGTAGATCACGACCCGCGCGCCCTGCTGCTTGAGCCGATAGGCGGCGGTGAGCCCGGCGATCCCGCCGCCGATGATCGCTACCGACCCCATACCGTGCCCACGGCGGCCTCGAACGCGGCGAGCTCCGCCTCGCCGTGCGCAGCCGAGGTGAAGGCCGCCTCGAAAGCCGAAGGGGCGAGATACACGCCCGCGTCGAGCATGGCGTGGAAGAATGCGGCGTATGCCGCCCGGTCGGTCCGGCGGGCCTCGGCGTAGTTGGTGACGGTGCTGTCGGTGAAGAACGGGGTCAGCATGGTTCCGACCCGCTGCACCCGGAGCGGGACGCCAGCCCGGGCCGCGCCGCGCGCCAGCACCTCCGCCGCGCAGGCCGCCCAGCGTTCGGCCCGCTCCCAGATGCCGGGCCGGGCGAGCACGTCGAGCGTCGCCAGTCCCGCCGCCATGGCGAGCGGGTTGCCCGAGAGCGTTCCCGCCTGGTACACCGGCCCCGCGGGAGCGATTTGCTCCATGAGATCGCGCGGTCCGCCGTATGCCGCCGCCGGAAGCCCGCCACCCACCACCTTGCCGAGGATGGTGAGGTCGGGCTGGACGCCGTACCGCACCTGGGCGCCGGCCGGGTGCACCCGCCAGCCGGTCATCACCTCATCCAGGACCAGCAGGGCACCGGCCCGACGGGTCGCGGCTCGGAGGCCCTCCAGAAACCCCGGTTCGGGTGGGACCACCCCCATGTTGCCGGCGACCGGCTCGACCAGCACCGCCGCGATCTCGCCCTGGCGCGCCGCCAGCAGGGCCTCGACCGTCGCAAGGTCGTTGAAGGGCGCGGTGAACGTGTCGGCCACGGTGCCTTCGGTCACCCCGGGCGAATCGGGGAGGCCGAGCGTCGCGACCCCCGACCCGGCGGCAGCCAGCAGCGGATCGGCGTGTCCATGGTAGCAGCCCTCGAACTTCACGATGGCCCGGCGGCCGGTGGCCGCCCGTGCCAGCCGGACGGCGCTCATCGCCGCCTCCGTCCCGCTGCTCACGAACCGCACCATCTCGATCGAGGGAAAGGTGGCCACGACCCGCTCGGCCAGACGCACCTCGAGCTCGGTGGGCGCGCCGAAGGTGGTCCCGCGCGCGGCAGCCTCGGCGACGGCCTCGACCACCTCGGGGTGTGCGTGACCGAGGATGAGCGGCCCCCAGGAGAGGACGAGGTCCAGGTAGCGGTTACCGTCCACGTCCTCGACCCATGCCCCCGCGCCGCGCGCGAGGAACCGGGGCGTACCGCCGACCCCGCGAAAGGCGCGTACCGGACTGTTGACCCCGCCGGGCAGCACCCGGCATGCCTCGGCATAGAGCCGCTCCGAGCGGGCGATCACGCGCCCGATCCCGTCGCCGCCAGCCAGACGGCGGCATCGCAGGCATGATAGGTGATTATCGCGTCCGCGCCGGCGCGCCGCATCCCCATCAGGGTCTCCAGCACGACGCGCTTCTCGTCGATCCAGCCGGCCTGCGCTGCCGCCTTCACCATGGCGTACTCGCCGCTCACGTTATAGGCGACCAGCGGCAGCTCGGTCCGCTCTCGCACCGCGCGCACGACGTCCAGGTAGGCCAGTGCCGGCTTCACCATCAACAGGTCGGCGCCTTCGGCCTCGTCCAGCGCGGCCTCGAGAATCGCTTCGCGCACATTAGATGGGTCCATCTGATACTGGCGGCGGTCGCCGAACGCGGGCGCGCTGTCCGCGGCCTCGCGGAACGGGCCGTAGTAGGCGCTCGCGTACTTCACGGCGTAGCTGAGAATGGCGCGATCCGTGAATCCCTCGCCATCGAGCGCGGCCCGGATCACGGCGACCATCCCGTCCATCATTCCGCTGGGCGCCACGATGTCGGCCCCGGCGCGCGCATGGCTCACGGCCACGCGGCCCAGCACCTCGAGCGTGGCGTCGTTGTCTACCTGATCGCCGCGGAGAATGCCGCAGTGACCGTGGTCGGTGTACTCGCAGCAGCAGACGTCGGTGAGGAGGAGCAGGTCGGGATATCGCGCGCGCAGACGCCGGAGCGCCTGCTGCACGATGCCGTCGTCGTCGTAGTTCTCGGACCCGGCGGCGTCCTTCGCGGCGGGGAGCCCGAAGAGGAGCACCGCCCGGATCCCCTGCGCCACGAGGTGATCCACCGCCCGGTCGAGGACGTCATCTACGGAGAGGTGTCGAACGCCGGGCATGGACGCGACGGGCCGCTCGACCGAGGACCCGTGCACGACGAAGAGCGGCTGGATGAGATCGGCCGGCGCGAGCCGGTGTTCGCGCACCAGCCGCCGGAGGGCCTCCGTGCGGCGCCGGCGGCGGGGCCGGATGCGGGGGGTGATCACGGAGGGAAGACTAGCGGCACGCGGCTTGCCGCGCCAACCGCTGGTGGCCACGGTCACGGACGGCTACTACTACTGTGTCACCGACCGGCCATCACCCGCCCCCGCATCTTGGACAAGGATCGGGCAGTCCGCGTCATCCCCTGACGCCCGCGGCCCGGCGCAAGACGGAGCTGGCTGCCCATGAACAGGTCCACCGTCACCACCGCGCTCGCCGTCGTGGGTCTCGCGGCCTGCGCCCCGCCGCAACCCAAGCTGATCAGTCCCCCGCCCGTGAACCCGTCCATCGCGATCGTGGGCGCCACCCTGTGGGATGGCACCGGTCGCGCGCCCGTCGCCAACGCCGTGACCGTCGTCCGCGACGACCGGATCCTGTGCGCGGGGGCCGCGGGCGAGTGTGAGGTGCCGCGCGGCGCCCGGGTCATCGATGCCCGCGGGCGCTATCTGATCCCGGGGCTGATCGACAGCCACGTGCACCTGCTCTTCCTGCAGAACGGCAGTGCGAGCGAGGACCTGCCGCTCGATCTGCGTGACCTCCTGGCGCAGGGCGTCACCACCGTGCGGGACATGGGGAACAGCCCCGTGGCCCTGCTCTCGCGCGTGGCGGGTCTGCCCGCCGCCCCCCGGGTCTATGCGATGCAGCTCGTGGCCGGCCCCCGGTTCTTCTATCCCTCCATGCGTCCCGTCCGGACCGAACGGGGCTACGAGCTCCGGCAGGCGCCCGCACTCACCATGCAGTGGCTGGGCTGGACCCCCATTCAGTTCAACCGCGGCGACAATCCCGCCGCGGTCGTGGAGGCGGCGCAGAAGGCGGGCGCGATGGGACTCAAGCTCTACGCGCAGCTCGACAGCGTGTCGGTGCGGCGGCTGACCGAGGCGGCGCACCGTGCCGGCATGACGGTCTGGGGGCATACCTGGGTGCAGCCCGCCAGCGTGGGCGAGGAGACGACCGCGGGCATGGACGGCCTGGTGCACGCGGCCGGGCTCGCCGGGGAGCTGTTCACTCCGGAAGAGCGCGACACCCTGGTCCGCGACGGCGATCTCCAGGTGGCCACCGCCCGCGCCGCCACGGAGGCCTCGGCGCGAGATCCCCGTGTGCTCGCCACGCTCGACTCGATGGCGGCCCGCGGCACGATGTTCGAGCCCACCCTCGACGCCACCCGGCATAGCCTCGCCACGTACGACGCCCGCGTGCGACACGTGACCACGCAGCAGGAAGGCTACGTCCGCGCCGCCGCCCAGTTCGGGATGGAGGTGACGCGCGAGGCGGTAAGGCGCGGCGTTCGGATCAGCGCCGGCAGCGACCACGTCGCGTACGGGCCCGTGGGCGATCGCGCCTCGGTGTTCGGCGAGCTGCAGCTCTACGTGGACTCGATCGGCCTCACGCCGACTGCAGCGCTGCTCGCCGCGACCCGCGACGCCGCGCGCGCCATCGGCGGTGTGCCCGGGCGCCAGATCGGTACCATCGAAGCCGGCCGCTACGCCGACCTGGTCCTCGTCGCCAAAAACCCGCTGGAGAACATCGACAATCTGGAGGCGGTCGAGTGGATCATGCGGGGCGGCCGGATCTGGCGGCCGGAGCAGCTCAGGAGCGGGATTGCGATGAAGTGACCGGTGGGCGGGGCGGACGGGCGGAGGGAAACGGCACACCATCCGGTGTGCTGTCACCGTCCGCCCGTCCGCCCGTCCGCCTGTCCGCCCTGTTCAACCGGCAGGTCCTCCTGTTCCGCCCATTCCGTCCACGACCCGACATACAGGCGCACCCGAGGGTAGCCAAGCAGGTTCCGAAGCGTGAAGTAGACGTGGCTCGCCTCGGTAGCGCTGTTGCAGTAGGCGATGACGTCCTTGTCGGGCGTGATGCCCTGGGCTGCATAGCTCCGCCGGAGCTCGCCGGTCGGCTTCCAGACGTGGCCGAAGCCCGACTGCGTGAGATCGTTCTGCCAGTAGTGGTTGATGGCGCCCGGGATATGGCCCCGGCGCATCTGGGCGCCGGCCTCGCCGGCATACTGTTCCGGCGAGCGTGCATCCACCAGCACCGCGCCGCCGCCCTGGGAAGCCCGGCGCACCTCGTCCAGCGAAGCGGTATCGGGACGGAACGGCCGGTCGGGAAACGTGGTCGTGGGGACCCGGGGGTAGTGCACGGCGATCGGGCGCTGCTCGAGCTGCCACGTGGAGTAGCCGCCGTCGAGGACGTAGACCTGCGGGTGGCCGAACGCGGCGAGCAGGAACGCGGTGAAGGTCGCGTCGATGTTGCGCGACTCGCCCGCGCTGTAGATCACCACCGGCTTTTCCGGATCGATGCCCAGCCTGGAAAAGAGCGCCCGATAGGCCTCGGCCGACAGCAGTCGGGTCGGGATCCCGCCTTCGCTGGCCCGCAGGGTCTCCGTGTTCAGGTACTCGGCGCCGGGCAGGTGTCCCTTCAGGTAGGCGAAAACGTCGGTCCGCACATCCAGGAGGAGCACAGGTCCGTCGGCCTGCCAGCGTGCCAGCTCCTCGGTCGTCACCAGCCTGGGGAGGGATGCCTTCGAGGCGGCCGGTGCGGGCCCGCCGGCGGTCATCGGCCGGGAGCCGCAGGCTGCGAGGACGACCGCGAGCGCCGGCAGATACCGGTGCAGCCGTCGCGTCATGGCGTCGAATCCTGGCCCAATCCCATGTACGCGCGCTCCTCCTCCACGTAGACCCGTGCGGCGTTCCGCCGCTCCCGCGAGGCGCGCGAGACGGGCCGGTCCTCATCAGCCGGCGGCAGGGACGCGAGCGCCCGTTTCATCGGGGTCCCCTTCTCCACCGCTGCCCGCATCCGGGCGGCGAGGCCCGTGATATAGCTGCGGGTCGCCGCCACGAGCGCCCCCGGTCGAGCGGGCATCGCGCCGTGTCCGGGCACGACCACGCGCGGCGCCAGGCTGTCGATGGCGTCGAGCGCGTGCTCCAGCGCCCGCGCGCTCCCATCCACCACCATCGTCACCCCGTCCTCGATGAGGACGTCGCCGGCGAAGAGCACCCGCTCCTTCGGAAGCCACACCATGAGGTCGCCGGGGGTGTGGGCCGCCCCTGGGTGGGTGATGACGATCGTACGCCCGCCGAGCCGGAGCGTGTCGGCACCGGTGACCGGCCGATCCGGCGTGTTGGCGAACTCGAACCCGCGCATCGCATCGAGGCCCACGACGCGCACCCAGTCGGCCACCATCGCGTCCTGGCCCCCCTCGGACGCGAGCGTGCGCGTGTCCGGATGCGCGATCACCTTGGCGCCCGCACGCCGGAAGACGACAGCACCGAAGACATGGTCGGGATGGTGGTGCGTGAGCACCAGCCAGCGCACCGGCTGCGACGTCACCCCGCGGATGGTGCGGAGCAGCGCCTCACCCTCGCGCGGACTGGCCAGGGCGTCGATGACCACGACGCCCTCGCTGGTCACGATGAACCCCGCGTTGGGCCGGCCTTCGGAGCCGCGGCCAGTGTCCCCCATGACGGCGTAGACGTCCTCGGCGAGCCGGGTGGCGACGAACGGCGGCGCGGGCGACGTGTCGGCCGGCGCGACCGGCGCGGCGACGAGATGGAAGGCGGTGAGAAAGGCGGCGGCGAGCGTGGAGCGGATCAGGCGGCGGCGAAGGCGACGGTGACGGTCTGCCGGTAAGTCGCGCCCTTGTTGTCGGTCCAGGTGATCGTGAGCGGTGCTTCCCGGTCGGCCTTGAGCGCGAAGCTGACGATCGGATCCTTGCTCACGCCGGAGGTCCACATGAAACGCGCGACCTGCTCGTCGCCGTAGGTAACCACGACGTCCTTGATGAAGTAGGCCGGAATCGGCTGGCCCTCCGGCGTCCGGAAGAAGCCGGTGTCCATCGGGTGGGACACGATGGCGTTCACCGTGATGACCTCGCCGCGCGTGATGCGGTCCGGGATCCGGATCCTGGCTTCGCCGATCGTCATCAGCCGCACCCGTTGAGCGACACGTTGACGTGCGCGTAGTTGGCCCACACCTCGCCGGTGGACGTCTCGCAGATGGCGCGCACCCAGGTTGTCCGCTTCATCTTGATGCGGGTCTGGATGGCCAGCGAGCCCAGCGCTGGCGTCAGGTAGTACGCGGCGAGGTGCGGGTCGGGGTTGTGGTCCACAATCAGGTGCACCGCCTTGACGTACCGCTCGGGCGTCATCGGGAGGTCGCTCTCGATGATGACCGGGACGATCCGGCCGTCCTCGGCCACGAGGGGCATGTCGAGCGAGAGGTTGCCGCGGCGGATGGGCCGGTCGCCGAAGAGCTCCTTCAGGATCCTGGCGACTTCTTCATTGGGCACCTCCGGGTCGCCGGGACCGAGCCCCATTCGCTCGAGCGCGTGCAGCCCCTCGCCCCGGAGCAGCGAGGCCGAGCCCAGCAGGCCGGCCCCGGTCAGGGCGCAACTGCGGAGAAACGAGCGACGGTCCGGATGGTCGGTAGACACCCAGGAAACCTCGGCCGCTCGTTGGCCCAAGTCAAGGCGGCGCGAGGCTTGCAACGGGTGATCTGCAACTTGTGTCACCTGCGCCCGGTCGCTAGTTTAAACCGTTCATTCACAAGGTGATGTGGGGCCCCCTCCTCACTCCCTCACCGCGTCGAGGCACCGTGGACACCCAAGAGCTTCAGCAGGTTGCACTCTTCGAGAAGTGCCGGGAATTCACCAAAGCGCGTGAGTTGCAGGCGGTCGGTCTCTA
>DASUXW010000254.1:0-6360 GCA_036377715.1 Gemmatimonadales bacterium | reverse complement strand
GCCGAGGCCACCAGAGATAGCCCGCCACCGCGAGAGCGACGCCGAGCCCCGCGGCCGCAAGCGCAACGATTCGACGGCGGACGAGGAACGGGTGGGTCGAGGACGGCGTGGCGATCGATGTGGGGACGGTCGCCGCCGCGGGTGTCGTGTGCGGTGCAGCCAGCGCCTCGGCGAAGTCGCCGGCAGTCCGGAAGCGGTCGGCGGGGGTCTTGGCCAGGGCCCGCGTGACGCTCCGCTCCACCGGCTCGGGCACGGTGTCGCGCACGGTCCGGAGCGGCGGCACCGGATCCATGGCGTGGCGTGCGATCAGTTGCTGCGCCGTTGCCCCGCCGAAGGGCGGCTGGCCCGCGAGCATCTCGTACAGCACGCAGCCGACGGCGTACAGGTCGCTGCGCCCATCCAGCTCCCGGGTGCCGAGGGCCTGCTCCGGGCTCATGTAGGCGGGGGTGCCGAGGGTGATGCCGGTCTCGGTCAGCCGCGCGTCACCGGCGGCGGTGATCGCCCGCGCGACGCCGAAGTCGGCCACGACCGCCTGGTCGCCTTCGAGGAGGATGTTCTCCGGCTTGATGTCGCGGTGGACCACGCCGTGCGCATGCGCGTAGCCCAGCGCGCTCAGCACCTGGGTGGCGATTCGCACCGCCTGGTCGAGCGGGAGCTGGCACTCGCGGGCGAGGCGGTCGCGGAGGGATTCGCCGGGGACGTAGGGCATGACGTAGTAGAGGAAGGACGTTAGTCGTGAGTCGTTAGTCGCTAGTGAGTCGCTAGCGACTAACGACTCACGACTAACGACTGCTTCCCCTGAATCGAACAGCGGCAGGATATGCGGATGCTGCAGCCGGGCGGCGATGCGGATCTCCTGGAGGAACCGATCCGGGCCCAGCGAGGCGGCGAGCTCGGGGCGCAGGACCTTGAGGGCGACGGGGCGATCGTGGCGGAGGTCGTGGGCGAGGTAGACCGTGGCCATGCCACCGCGGCCGAGCTCGCGCTCGATGCGGTAGCGGTCGGACAGAGCGGCGGCGAGGCGGGAGTCGGCGGTGTCCATGGGACGGCACCAATATGGAGGTGCGGCGGGCGGGCGGCTATCGGGGTCCGCGGCTCCGGGGTCCGCGGCTCCGGCCGAAAGGCGACGCTCGCGCCGGGCACAACTGGCCGGCCGTCGGGCGTCCGACTCGGAACGGATCGCTCGGCCAGACGTGCCCTCTGCGAGCATCGCCTTCCGGCCTGCGCCCGCAGATCGGGACAGCTCGAGCTCGGTGCGGACGGAGGGTCGGGCTTTCGCGGGGTATTCCTCGGGCCTACTATTGGCGTGGCCACTCATGCCATCCCCAGACACCGGCACAGGATGACCGACCTCCGCTCGCAGCTCCAGGAAGGGTTGAGCGGGAGCTATGCCCTCGAGCGGGAGCTTGGGCGCGGGGGGATGGCGACGGTCTTCCTCGCACAGGATCTCAAGCACGATCGGCCGGTGGCGCTCAAGGTGCTGCATCCCGAGCTGGCGTCGTCGCTCGGGCCGGAGAGATTTCTCCGCGAGATCAAGCTCGCGGCGCGGCTGCAGCATCCGCATATCCTGTCGGTGCATGACTCGGGAGTGGTCGTCGGTCGTCAGTCGTCAGTCGCCAGTGAGCATCCGACGACTGACGACTCACGACTGACGACTCTCCTGTGGTTCACCATGCCCTACGTCGAAGGTGAATCGCTGCGCGAGCGGCTCCGGCGCGAGGGGCAGCTGTCGATTGCCGACGCGGTGCGGATCACGCGGGAGGCGGCCCTGGCGCTCGACTACGCGCACCGGCACGGCGCTATTCACCGGGACATCAAGCCGGAGAACATACTGCTGGCCGATGGACAGGCGCTGGTGGCGGACTTCGGGATCGCCCGAGCGCTCGGCGCGGGAGACGAGCGGCTGACCGAGACGGGCCTGACGCTGGGGACGCCAGCGTACATGAGCCCGGAGCAGGCGGCGGGGGACAAGGGGCTGGATGCGCGGACGGACATCTACAGCCTCGGCATCGTGCTCTACGAGATGCTGGCGGGCGAGACGCCGTTCACGGCGCCCACGGCGCAGGCGATGATCGCGCGGCGGATGCTGGAGACGCCTCGGCCGCTGCGGGAGCTGCGCGACACGGTGCCGGACGGGGTGGCGCAGGCGGGGGCGCGGGCGCTCGCGCGCTCGCCGGCCGACCGCTTCGCTTCGGCCGCCGAGTTCGCACGGGCGCTGGACGAGGCGAGCGTGCGGACGAGCGCGCCGGCGCCGGTCGCGGCCGCTACCGTCGCGACCCCGCCGGCGTCACGGGCGGTATCGGTGGCAGCGCGCCGCCGGGTGCCGCTCGCCCTCGCGGTCGGCTTTCTGCTCGGCCTCGGCGTCCTGTTCGGGTGGCTCCGCTCCCACGGCGGCGCCGAGCCGACCGGCCCCGGGACTACCCGCCGCCTCGCCGTCCTCCCGTTCGAGAACCTGGGCGATTCCGGCGACGAGTATTTCGCCGACGGCGTCACCGACGAGGTCCGCGGCAAGCTGGCCGGCCTTCCGGGGCTCCAGGTGACGGCCCGCAGCAGCTCCAACCAGTACAAGAAGACCACCAAGAGTCCGCAGGAGATCGGGCGCGACCTCGGCGTGGACTACCTGCTCACCGGCACGGTGCGGTGGGAGAAGTCGGACGGCACCAACCACGTGCGGGTGAGCCCCGAGCTGATCCAGGTCTCGACCGGGTCCACCAAATGGCAGCAGCCGTTCGACGCGGCGCTCACGGACGTGTTCCAGGTGCAGGCGGACATGGCCGGCGAAGTGGCCCAGGCGCTCGACGTGGCGCTGGGAACGCCTCAGAAGACAGCGCTCGCGGCCAAACCGACCGGGAACGCGGCTGCCTACGATGCCTATCTCAAGGGCGAGGCCGCGTCCCAGGCGTTGGGCAACGGCGATCCCATGGCCATGCGAACGGCCATCGGCTTCTACGAGCAGGCGGTGGCGCTCGACTCCGGCTTCGTCCAGGCCTGGGTGCAGTTGTCGCGCGCGCATTCGCTGCTCTACGTCAACGGCGGGCCCGATCCCCAGGGCGGACGCCGGGCGCGAGAAGCGGCCGAGCGGGCGATCGGGCTCGCGCCCAACCAGCCCGGCCCCCATCTCGCGCTCGGCGACTACTTTACCGCCGTCTCGGGCGAACAGGAGCGCGCACGCGCGGCCTACGAGGCCGGACTCCGGCTGGCCCCCAACGACGCCGAGCTGCTCGGCGCGAGCGCGCTGGTGGAGGTCATCACCGGCACGTGGGAGCAGGCGCTCGAGCACTTCACGCGAGCGCGAGACCTGGACCCCCGCTCGATGACGATCGCCCGGCGCCTCGGCTACACGCTGGTCAGACTCCGGCGCTATCCGGAGGCGCTCGCGGAGAGCAACCGGGGGCTCGCCATCGCCCCGGACAATCCGGCGCTGCTCGAGAACAAGGCGATGGTGTATCTCGGCCAGGGCGACCTCGAGGGGGCGCGCCGTGTGATTCGCGAAGCGCCCGCCGGCATGGACCCGACCAACCTCACAGCCGTATTCGCCAACTACTGGGATCTCTACTGGGTGCTCCCGCCGGAGCAGCAGTCGCTGCTGCTCCGGCTCACTCCATCCGCCTTCCCCAACCGGGCGAGCTGGGCGTTCGTGCTGGCGCAGGCCTACCGGCTTCGGGGCGACCTGGCCCGGACGCGGGCCTACGCCGACTCGGCGCGGGCCGCCTTCGAGGCCAGCCTGGCCGGCACGCCCGACGACCCGCAGTTCCATGTGCTTCGGGGGCTCGCGCTGGCGTATCTGGGCCGAAAGGCCGAGGCGATCGCCGAAGGGGAGCGCGGCGTCGCGCTGCTCCCGATCGCGGAGGACACCTATAGCGGGCCCTACCTGCAGCACCAGCTCGTGCGGATCTACATCGAGGCCGGCGAGCCGGAGAAGGCGCTCGACCGTCTGGAGCCGCTGCTCAGGATGCCCTACTATCTCTCGCCGGGGTGGCTCAGGATCGATCCGAACTTCGATTCGTTGCGGAAGAACGCGCGGTTCGAGGCGCTGGTCGACAAGTCCACCTGAGCCTGGAGAACGGCGAGCCTCGGAGCCGGGCGCTTACCTTTCGGGGATCATCTCTGCTGGTGCCGCTCGTAGAGCAATCGCTCGAATACGTTCTGCACGCCGAAGAGCGTGGACTGCGCCGCCCCGCCGCTGATCATGACGAAGCGCTGATCGTCCGGGGATACGTCGTACTCGCGGAAGCTGCCGCCGTCCAGGAACGGACCGGCGAACAGACGGCGCCGGCCGGTCACCGCGAATGCGGGTGAGGATGTGACCGAAGCGGCCATCAGGCTGTCGCCCGTTCGATAGAACAGCTCCCGGCCGTTGTGGGCCCACGCCGGCTCACTGCCCCCCTCGAGCGATATCGGGACGCGGGCGCCGGGCTCCGGCCAGGATCGGACGTAGACTTCCATCCGGCCGGTCTGGTCGGACTGGTAGGCCAGCCAGTGTCCGTCGGGCGAGAGCGCGGGGGCGGATTCCTCGAAGGCCGCGGGCATGACGGTTCGTGCCAGCGGCGCGGAGTCGAGGGACAGCGCGCGGATCCCGTTGGAGAAGCTGCCCGTCTCCTGAAAGACGACCGTGCGGTTGTCGGGGGTGATGCTCCCGGCATAGCGGCTTCCCGGGGCGACCAGCAGGCTCTCGGGGCGCCCGCTGCCGTCGGCCGCGATCCACCAGAGGTCATCGTTGCTCGAGTACACGACGCGGCGCCCGTCGAGGGTCCAGATGGGCTTGTCGCTGATGCCGTTGGTCGTGAGACGCGACCACACCCGTTGGCCGATATCGAGCACCCACACGTCGCGGCTGGAGGAGACGGGGTCGGCGATGTAGACCGCCAGACGGCGGCCGTCGGGGGAGAAGCGGGGGTACCCGTACCCTTTCGGGTCGGGCGTGAGCGGGGTCGCCTGGCCCGCGCGCGAGACCAGCATCAATCGCCGCGGCGCGACGCCGCCGGACCGCGGATAGATGATCGATCCGCGGGCCGCCACCGCGGCTCGCAGGGAATAGGGATCCGGCTGCGAGACGTCGCGCGCGATCGTCACCGGTGGACCGGTCGGCTGCACCTTGTCGGGGTCGAAGGGCAGCGCGATCACCGTCCCGTCCGGGTTGCCCAGCACCACGAATCCGGCATTCACCCACTGGGGCGCGAAGCCGGGCTGATCGAACCGGGTGATCGTGCGGGTGCGGAGGTCCATCGCCCCCAGCGTGCTGGCGGCACCCTTATAGATCGAGAACAGCACCGTGCGGCGGCCCGGCAGGAGGATAGGCGAACGGAACGCCTCGCCCGAGGCAGTGTCGGGCCGGGCAAATTCGTGCGGCGGTCCACCCTGGGCGGAAACCGCCATCAGCACCCGCGCGCTCCCGTTGTCGGAGGGCGCCGTGTGGTAGCGTATGCTGTCGTCGCTGCCCCAGGTGTAGCCGAAACCGGGGCACGAATCACAGATGCTCACGGGCGCGCCGCCGGCGAGCGGCACCCTGATCAGGCCGGAGCCCACCTGGAAGCCGAGCCACCGTGCATCCGGCGAGAAGAAGGGGCTGACGCCCCGGCGCCCGCCGGCGACCGGGACCACGTCGAGCCGGTCGGCATAGCGCAGCATGAGGCCGGCGCGCGACGAGTAGGCGAAGACCGACCCGTCGGGCGCGTAGGCCATCGGCGTGCCGAGGGCGTCGGTCAGCGCCGTGCTGTCGGGCAGGACGATCGAGTAGCGAAGCACGGTCGGCGGAAACTCCGGCGGCCGCTGGCGCCAGGCCGCCCTGCCCGCTGCCAGCCCGGCGAGCGCCGACGCGACGGCAATGCCCGCCGCGACGACCGGCCACTGCCGCAAGCGGCTGGGCGCGCCCGGGCGCGCATGCGCCGGAATCACCCGCGTCGCCGTGCCCGCCGCGCCGGCGTAGGACGGATCACCGAGCGCCTCGGCGAATGCCCTGGCGCTCTCGAAGCGATCGGCCGGCAGCTTCTCCAGCGCGGTGAGCACCGCGGCCTCGACGTTGGGCGGGACGCTCTTCCGCTGCGATCTCAACCCGCGGGGCGATTCGGTGAGGACGCGCGCCACGATCGCCTGCGCCGTGGCGCCCTCGAACGGCGGCTCGGCGGTCAGCATCTCGTAGAGCACGCAGCCGAGGGCGTAGATATCGCTCCGGGCGGTGATCTCGCGCTCGCCCATGGCCTGCTCAGGACTCATGTAGTGCGGCGTGCCCAGCGACATGCCGGTCTCGGTCATGCGCGAGCCGCCGCCGGCGCTCGAGACGGCGAGAGCGATGCCGAAGTCGGCCACGAGGGCGCTGCCGTCGTGCAGCAGGATGTTCTCGGGCTTGATGTCGCGGTGGAT
>DASUXW010000253.1:0-6856 GCA_036377715.1 Gemmatimonadales bacterium | reverse complement strand
GACGCCGGAGAGGTTCTCGTGCACGAAGGCCGTGACGTCGCTGAACTGCGCCTGGATCGCCTGGCTCCGGTGGTGGATGCGCTGCCCCAGCGAGACCATCACGACCGGCAGGCCCAGCAGGGGAATGAAGGCGAAGAGGGTCAGACGGGGACTGATGCCCACCATGGCCGGTGCAATCAGCAGGCCCCGGATGGTAGTATCCACCAGATACATCATGGCTGGTCCGGCCACCATCCGGACGGCCAGGAGGTCATTGGTAGTGCGGGCCATCACATCGCCTACGGGGAAGCGGTCGTAGAATTCCGCTGACATCCGCTGCAAGTGACGGTATAGATGGTCCCGCAGGTCGGTCTCGACGCGTCGGCTGCCGCTGTTGAGCAGTTGGCGCATGCCGTAGCGGGCCACGCCCCCGGCCAGCCCCGTGGCGAGCAGGAGCCAGACGGCGGTCCGGACGGCGGGAAACCCGCCCGAGTTCCGGAGCGCATCGATCCCGTGCTCGATGAACTTGGGGCCGAGGGTAAGGAAGAAGTTGGAGACCAGGACCAGCAGCAGGCCGACCGAGTAGTCCCGACGGTAGGGCCTGAGATAGGGCAGGAGGGGCCGCAACTCTTTCATGAGCGGTGGAATGTCACCGCGGCGCGGCACCCCGGCAAGTCACACCAGAGGAGGTACCGATGTCGAGAACGATGCTCGCTGCGCTCACACTCCTGGCCGCGGCGGCGTGCGGCCGGGGCGACCGGCAGAACGTCGCTTCCGCCGACAGCCTGAACCGTGACCTGCAGCTCGCGCCGGTCGATACCACGGCGGCGCTGAACGATCAGCCCTCGGCGGACACCTCGACGACCCCGCCGCCGGCCGCCGCTCCGGCCCCAACGCCGAAGCCCGCGGCCAAGCCGGCCCCGAAGCCAACGCCCAAGCCGGCTCCGAGGCCGGCCGCACCGGCGCCTGCCCCCGCGTCGCAGCCGGCACCATCGGCCGCGCCGTCCACCCCGGCGCCCAGCGGCTCGGCGAGCCTCGCGGCGGGCACCGGCTTCACGGCCACGACCGACGCGGAGATCACCTCGAAGACCAACAAGGTGGGCGACGAGGTCACCGCCTCGGTCGCCAACGACGTCAAGAACTCCGCGGGCCAGGTCGTGATCCCGGCCGGCTCCAAGGTCACCCTCACGGTGACCGCGATCCACGAGTCGGAGAACAAGGGCGACACCACCGGCACCCTCACCCTCAAGCCCACCAGCATCGCGATCAACGGCCAGTCGCAGCCGCTCCCGGCATCCATCTCCGGGGTCAAGACCCAACTCCAGGGCCGGAGCACCGGCGCGGGTGACGTGGCCAAGGTGGGCGGTGGCGCGGCCGCGGGCGCGATCGTCGGCCGCGTGCTCGGCGGCAGCACCAAGGGCGCGGTCATCGGCGGCATCATCGGCGGCGCCGTCGGCGCGCAGCGTGCGGTCGAGACCAAGGATCGCGACGTCGTGCTGCCGAAGGGAACGGCGGTGAGCCTGAAGCTCGACCAGCAACTGGCGGCGGGGAGCTGACGGACGGACGGACAGACGGGCGGACGGACGGACGGACGGTAAAGGCACACCGCCGTGGAGTGCTTTTTCCGTCCGTCCGTCCGTCCGCCCGTCCGTCTAGTATCCCGCCCCATCCCCCCCGCGGCGCGGATCGCTCACTCCCTGCCAGCCGTTCGCGGTCCGGATGATCGCCTCCACGTCACCCCAGTAGCCGCCCTCGCGAATGGCGTGGCCGCGGGCGCGCAGGCTGTCCAGCGTCGCCGGCGGGAAGCCGCCGCGCTCGACCTGCAGCGAATCGGGAAGCCCCTGGTGGTGCATCCGGGGCACCGTGACCGCGACGGGGAGCGGCATGCGATGGTCGATCACGTTGGAGATCACGTGATACACCATCGTGATGATGCGCGGCCCGCCCGGCGTCCCCACCACCATGAGCAGCCGCCCCTCCGGATCGAGCACGATGCTCGGCGTCATCGCCGAGAGCATCCGCTTGCCGGGGGCGATCGCGTTGGCCTCGCCCTGCACCAGGCCGTACATATTCGGCTTCCCGGGCGCGCTGGTGAAGTCGTCCATTTCGTCGTTGAGCAGGAAGCCGGCGCCGGCCACGGTGACCGCGCTGCCGTAGCTGTTGTTGAGCGTGGTCGTGCAGCTCACCGCGTTGCCGTCGGCGTCCACCACCGAGTAGTGCGTGGTGTTCGAGCCGGTGCGGGCGGCGGGCTGGAACGTCGGGGTCGGCGTGGCGCGCGGGCCGATGCCCTCGCGAAGCGAGGCGGCGTATTGTTTGGAGAGCAGCCGGTCCACCGGATTGTGGACGAAGGCAGGGTCGCCCAGGAACTCGTTCCGGTCGGTAAACGCGCGCCGCATCGCCTCCGCCTCGAGGTGGATCAGCTCGGGCGAGCCGAACGGCGGCAGCGGATCGTAGCCTTCCATGATGTTGAGGATTTCGCCCATCGTGACGCCGCCGGAAGAGGCGGGCGGCATCGAGTAGATGATGTAGCCGCGATACGGGATGGTGACCGGCTCGCGCCAGATCGCCCGATAGCCGGCCAGGTCCTCGCGGGAGATGAGTCCGCCGCCGCGCGCCATCTCCGCCACGATCAGGTCGGCCACGGGGCCGCGGTAGAAGCCGTCGGCGCCGTGGTCGCGGATGGCCTCGAGCGTTCTCGCGAGGTCCGGCTGGCGAAGGGTTGAGCCCGGGACCGGCGGCGCGCCATTGGGCAGGAAGCTCGCGCGCGAGGCGGGGAACTGCGCCAGGCGCGTGCTGTCGTCGCGGATGGACTCGCTTCGGTACTCGTCCACATCGAATCCGTTCCGCGCCAGCTCCACCGCCGGCTGAACTACTTCGGCCAGCGACAGCTTGCCGTAACGACGCTGCGCCGATACCAATCCGGCGGGCGAGCCCGGCACGCCCGCCGACAGATGACCTGTGATGCTCCGCTCGGTCGGGTTGCCATTCTCGTCCAGGTACATGTCGCGGGTGGCGCGGCCGGGTGCCGTCTCGCGGTAGTCGATCGTGGTGACGGTGCCGTCGTTGAGCCGGATCACCATGAACCCGCCGCCGCCGATGTTGCCCGCCTCGGGGTGGACCACCGCGAGCGCGAATCCGACCGCCACCGCGGCGTCCACCGCGTTCCCGCCTTGCTCGAGGATCTTCCGTCCCACGTCGCTCGCGATCCCGTTGCCCGAGACGACCATCGCGTGGGCGCCGTCGTGAACCCGCGCCTGGCCGGCGTAGCGCCACCCGGCGGCGACGCCCGCGGCCGGTGCAGGGGTGGTGGGAGCGGCACGGCCGCACGCCGCGGCGAGCAGGGCGAGGGGGACGAGCCGGCGATGCAGGCGCACGGGGACCTCGTTTGCGAGGGGAACGCGAAGCGGGGGAGGTTGCCCCCGGCGCCGCGCGGACTCTAATTTAGGGCGCACTCGCGCATTTCCATACCATTCCGTGCTGCGCTACCATTCCGTGCTGCGCTCGAGCCAGGCTGCTCGGGTCAGGCTGCTCGCGTCAGGCTGCTTGCGTGGCGCTGCTCGAGTCACCCTGCTCGAGTCATCCTGAGCGAAGCGAAGGAGCCATGACCGGACGCATGCCCCTTCGCAGAGCCTGTCCTGAGCGGAGTCGAAGGGCTCAGGGTGACTCTGGCCAGGATGACTCGGGACCACGATGACTCGAGATCCCCAGGACGACTCTATCTCGCGACCATCCCCAGCCGTGCCTGACGATTACCTCGACCCGCGGCTCACCGAGCGGCGCAACCCACGCACCGCCACCATCGACACCGCGTCCGCGCTCGAGATCGTGAATCTCATTGCCGCGGAGGACGCGACCGTTCCGGCCGCAGTCGCGCGGGCGCGCGAGGAGATCGCCCGCGCCATCGACCTCATCGAGGCCGCGTTCCGCGCCGGCGGCCGGCTGATCTACGTCGGCGCGGGCACCAGCGGCCGGCTCGGCGTGCTCGATGCCGCCGAGTGTCCGCCCACCTTCGGCACACCGCCCGAGATGGTAGTCGGGATCATCGCGGGCGGCCTCCCGGCACTGGTGCGCTCGGTCGAGGGCGCGGAGGACGACGTGAACGCCGGCATGGGCGAGATGGACGCGCGCCGCGTGCGAGAGAACGACGTGGTGGTCGGCATCGCCGCGAGCGGGACGACACCGTTCGTGCGCGCCGCGCTCTCGCAGGCCCAGACGCTCGGCGCCCGCACCGCGCTCGTCTCCATGACCGAGCCCTCGAAGCTGCTGCGCGAGACCTGCGACGTCGTGATCGTGGTGCCGGTCGGCCCGGAAGTGGTCACCGGGTCCACCCGCATGAAGTCGGGCACCGCCACCAAGCTGGTGCTCAACATGCTCACCACCGGCGCGATGATCCGGCTGGGCAAGACCTGGGGCAACCTGATGGTGGACCTCCGCGCCTGGAACGACAAGCTGGTGGACCGGAGCCGGCGGATCCTGATGGAGACCGCCGGGCTCGGCCGCGACGAATCGGGCGCGGTGCTCGAGCGGGCCGGGGGGAGCGTGAAGCTCGCGATCGTGATGGCGCGGCGCGGCGTGGATCGCGAGGCGGCCGAGCGGCTGCTCGAGGAGCACGCCGGCCGGCTCCGCCCCATCATCGGCGACCCGCCACCGGTGCGCAGCGCGTGAGCGAGCGGCCCGAGCTGGTCGTCGGTCTCATGTCGGGCACCTCGCTCGACGGGATGGACGCGGCGCTGGTGCGGCTCACCGGTCCCACGAAGGCGGAGCTGCTCGAGTTCCTCACCCGTCCCTACGCGGCCGACGAGCGGGCGGAGCTCCGCGCGGCGCTCACCGGCGGCACGCCGCAGAGCCTGGCGCGGCTCCACGTGCGCCTCGCCGAGTGGGCGGCGGAGGCGGTGGAGATGGTGCTGGCGCGGGCGCAGGTGCCCGAGTCGGAGCTCGCGGTGATCGCCTTTCACGGGCAGACCATGTGGCACGAGCCTCCGCTCGTGACCTGGCAGCTCGGCGAGCCGGCGGTACTGGCCGAGCGGTTCGGTGTCCGCGTGGCGAGCAACTTCCGCGCGCGCGACCTCGCCGCGGGCGGGCAGGGCGCGCCGCTCGTTCCCATGGCCGACCTGCTGCTCTTCGCCGCATCCGACGTACCGCGCGTGCTCCTCAACCTCGGCGGGATGGCCAACATCACGGTGGTCCCGCCGCGCGGGCAGGAGTCGGGCGTGGTCGCGTTCGACACCGGCCCCGGCGTCGCGGTGCTCGACGGCGTGGCGCGGCTGGTGGACCGGCGCCGCTCGTACGATCGCGACGGGCTCATCGCGGCGCAGGGCCGTCCCGACGAGGCCGTCCTCGCCGAGCTGCTGGCCGATCCGTACTTCGACCTGCCGCCGCCCAAGAGCACCGGCCGCGAGCGCTTCGGCGACGCGTCCGCCGCGGCGCTCCACGCGCGCGTGCCGGGTGCCGACGGAGTGGCCACCGCGGTCGAGCTCACCGCGCGGAGCGTCGCGTCGGCGGTCGGGCGCTGGACGCCCGCCGGCGCCGAGGTGGTGGCCTCGGGCGGCGGAGTGCACCACCCGGGGCTCATGGCCGCGCTCGAGCGGCACCTCGCCGCGGCGGGTGGCCATCCGCTGCGGCGGTTCAGCGAGCTGTTCTTCCCAGGCGACGCCAAGGAGGCGGTCGCCTTTGCGCTGCTCGGCTATCTCACGCTACACGGTCAGCCGGGCAACCTCCCGGCCGCGACGGGGGCGCGCGGCCCCCGGGTCCTCGGCTCGCTCACGCCCGCATGACTCCTGAACCCGCTGATACTACGCCCGACCTCGGTCGGCTCATCCTCCCCGCGCTCCGCGCCGACGCGGAGGGCGGCTTCGGTCACGAGGCCGCGCGCATCGCCGACGCGCTCGATCTGGGCGTGGGCGGCTTCATCGTCTTCGGCGGCACGGTCGAGTCGGTCCGCCGGCTCACCGCCGACCTGACCCGCCGCGCGGGGCGCCCGCTCCTCATCGCCTCGGATCTCGAGCGCGGGGCGGGGCAGCAGGTGGAGGGGCTCACCGAGTTCCCGCCGCCGCTCGCGCTCGCCTCGCTGGGCGACGCGGCCGTGGTGCGCTGGGCCGGCGCGGTGACCGCGCAGGAGGCGCGCGCGGTGGGGATCAACTGGATCTTCGCGCCGGTGAGCGATCTCGACGTCATGCCGGAGAACCCGATCGTCCAGACCCGCGCCTTCGGCGACGATCCCGACCGAGTGGCGAGCCTGGTGCGCACCTGGATCGAGGGCTGCCAGGCCGCGGGCGCGCTCGCGTGCGCCAAGCACTATCCGGGGCACGGGCGGACCAGCGTGGACTCCCACATCGCGCTCCCGGTGGTGAGCGAGGCCGCCGCCACGCTCGAGGCGAGCGACCTGCTCCCGTTCCAGATCGCGGTGGAGAGCGGCGTCGCGTCGGTGATGACGGCGCACGTGGCCTATCCCGCGCTCGACCCGTCGGGACTCCCGGCCACGATCTCGCGCCCGATCATGGGCGGCCTTCGCGAGCGGCTCGGCTTCGACGGGCTGGTGGTGACGGACGCGCTCATCATGGATGGAGCGCTGGTCGGTCGGCGCGAGTCGGACGCGGCGGTCGAGGCGGTGCAGGCGGGTGTGGACCTGCTGCTCTATCCCAACGACTCGCGCCGGGTGCGCGATGCGCTCCGGCAGGCGGTCGCGGGTGGCAACCTGTCGCGCGAGCGCGTGGCGCAGTCGCTGGCCCGCTACGAGCGCGCGCTCGCGGCCGCTACGCGCCCGACGCCGCCGGTGACTCGCGGCCCGTTCGACTCCGCCGCCGCGCTGGCCGACGCGCTGCTGGAGCAGGGGATGCTGCGCGGCGCCGCGCCGGCGCTGCAGGGGCCGCTCGACCTC
>DASUXW010000252.1:0-37545 GCA_036377715.1 Gemmatimonadales bacterium | reverse complement strand
CTGAGCGACCTCGTCCGCACCATCCAGCGCCCCATCCAGGTCGACTTCCTCGTGGCCGCCTCCTACGGCGATGCCAAGGTCTCCAGCGGTAACGTCCGGCTGCTCTATGACCCCGAGACCCGGCTCGAGGGCAAACATATTCTCCTGGTTGAGGATATAATTGATACAGGGAAGACCATGAGGCGCCTGATGGCGCTCCTGGGTCCCCGGCGGCCGCGCAGCATGGCTATCTGCGCTCTGCTGGACAAGCAGCTGGCGACCGACATTCGCCCCGAACTGCGGTTCGTGGGATTCCGGGCGCCGCCGGCGTTCCTGGTCGGGTATGGACTCGACCACGCCGAGAACTATCGTCACCTTCCGTTCATTGCGGACCTGGAATAAATGGCAGACCGACTCCCGTCCCGTCCCCCGCGCACCAACTGGGGCAACCTGAGCAAGAACCTGGCCCTTTGGCTTCTGGTGGGCCTGCTGGCGCTCGCGCTGTTCCAGATGATGAGCCGTCAGCGGAACCCGACGCAGGAGTTCTCCTACACCGAGTTCAGCCGGCAGCTCGACCAGGGCAACATCGCCCGGGTCGAGATCTTCGACGGCAAGCGGCTCGAGGGCGACTTCAAGAACCCGGTCACCAAGGACAATCGGAGCGCGAAGAGCTTCCAGGTCCTGCTGCCCGTGGCCAACAGCGAAGACTTCATCAAGCGGCTCGACGACGCCGGCGTGCCGATCACCGCCAAGGAGCCCAAAGGCGGGATCACCGCCATCGTCATCGCGGCGCTCCCCTGGATCGTGATCCTGGGGCTCTGGTTCTTCCTCCTGCGCCAGCTCCAGGCGGGCGGGAGCCGCGCCTTCGCCTTCGGAAAGTCCAAGGCCAAGCTGCTCGCCGGCGACACGCCCAAGGTCACCTTCGCCGACGTGGCCGGCGCCGACGAGGCCAAGGTCGAGCTGCAGGAGATCATCGAGTTCCTGAAGGACCCGCAGAAGTTCACCCGGCTCGGCGGGCGGCTGCCCAAGGGCGCGCTGCTGGTCGGCCCGCCGGGCACCGGCAAGACCCTGCTCGCCAAGGCCGTGGCCGGCGAGGCGGGGCGGCCGTTCTTCTCGATGTCGGGCTCCGACTTCGTCGAGATGTTCGTCGGCGTGGGCGCGAGCCGGGTACGAGATCTGTTCGAGCAGGGCAAGTCGCATGCGCCCTGCATCATCTTCATCGACGAGATCGACGCGGTGGGGCGGCACCGGGGCGCCGGGCTCGGCGGCGGGCACGACGAGCGGGAGCAGACGCTCAACCAGCTCCTGGTCGAGATGGATGGCTTCGAGTCGAACGACGGCGTCATCCTGGTCGCCGCCACCAACCGGCCCGACGTGCTCGACCCGGCGCTCCTGCGCCCGGGACGGTTCGACCGGCAGATCGTGGTGGACGCCCCCGACGTGCGCGGCCGCGAAGGGATTCTCCGGGTGCACACCCGTAAGATTCCCCTCGCCTCCGACGTCCGGCTCGAGACCATTGCCAAGGGCACGCCCGGCATGGCCGGCGCCGACCTGGCCAACCTGGTGAACGAGGCGGCGGTGCTGGCCGCCCGGCGCAACAAGACCCTGGTGGACATGCAGGACTTCGAGGACGCCAAGGACAAGGTCATGCTTGGCGTGGAGCGCCGGAGCCTGGTCCTGACCGAGGCGGAGCGGCGGCTGACCGCTTACCACGAGGGCGGCCACGCCATCGTGGCGCTCAAGATTCCGGGCAGCGACCCGGTGCACAAGGTCACCATCGTGCCGCGCGGCCGTGCGCTCGGCCTCACCGCCTCGCTCCCCGAGGTGGACCGCCACAATTACAGCAAGGACTGGCTCATCGGCAGTCTGGCGATGTTCTTCGGCGGACGCGTGGCCGAAGAAATCGTGTTCGGCGCCGACAAGGTCACGACCGGGGCGGGGAACGACATCGAGCGCGCCACCGCGCTGGCCCGCCGGATGGTCACCCAGTTCGGGATGAGCGAGCTCATCGGCCCGCTGGCCGTGGGCGACAAGGAGCAGGAGATCTTCCTGGGTCGCGAGTTCGCTCAGCGCCGGGAGATCAGCGAGCGCACCGCCCAGATGGTGGACGACGAGGTCAAGCGCCTGGTGGACGAGGCCTACGCGCGCGCCACGACCATCATCCTGGAGAACCGCGAGCTGCTCGACCGGATCGCCGATGCGCTGCTCGAGCGGGAGACGATCGATCGCGAGGATCTCGACCGGCTGGTGAAGAACCTGCCGCTCCCGCCGCGCAACCTGCCGCCGACCGGCTCGCCGGCCCCGCAGGCCACGCCCACCAAGCCCGGCTCCTCACCGACGCGCGCTCCGATTCTCGGAGCGCCTCCCGCCGAGCCGGCAGGCGCGTGAATGTCACGCCGCTCCCCCTCCACTCACCCCGCGCGGTCAGTGATGCGCTCCGCGCGCACGGGTGGGAGGAGGGGGTGGCGGCGGCCGCCGCCGGCGGCATCCATCCTCTAGCCTTTCACGCTACCGGCCTGGACCAGGACGCGCTCGAGGCCCTGGTCCGGCACGCCGGGTCTTTAGGTCTCGAAGTTCTGACCGGCGACGGTTGGGCCGTGCTGGCGGGGAGCCGCTCGCGGCTCAGCGCCTTTGCCCGGCCCTGGCTGGCTCCGCCGGCGCTGTCCGCGCTCGCCATGGAGATCGGCCTCGCCATGCCCGGCGAGCCGCCGCTGGTGTGGAGCACGGCGCGCGGCCCGGTGACCCTCGACCGGCCGGTCATCCTCGGGATCGTGAACGTCACACCCGACAGCTTCAGCGACGGCGGCCGCCTGGCGGGCGTGGACGGCGCGGTCGCGCATGCCGACGCGCTGCTCGAGGCCGGCGCCGCGGTGCTCGACGTGGGGGGCGAATCCACCCGGCCGGGCAGGTCCGAGCCGGTCCCGGCCGAGGTCGAGCTCGCGCGCGTGCTCCCGGTGGTCGAAGCGTTGGTGAAGCGGCACCCCTCCGTCGTGCTGTCGGTGGACACCGTCAAGGCCGAGGTCGCGCGCGCGGTGCTGGACGCGGGGGCGGCGGTGATCAACGACGTCTCCGCCCTGCGATTCGACCCGGCGCTCGGCGCCGCCGCGGCGGCAGCGCGCGCCGGGCTCATCCTGATGCACTCGCGCGGCTCGATCCTCGAGATTGCCTCCTACACCCACGCGACATACGACGAGGTGGCAGGCGAGGTGATCCGCGAACTGCGTACGGCGCTCGCCGCCGCTGAGGCGGCGGGCGTCACCCCCGAGGCGCTGGTGGTGGACCCCGGGTTCGGGTTTTCCAAGACCGTGGAGCAGAACGTCGAATTGTTCGGCCATCTGGAGTCGCTCCAGGCACTCGGCCGTCCCGTTCTGGTCGGGCCCTCGCGCAAGCGGTTTCTCGGCGCGGTGACCGGCCGGCCGCTGGAGGACCGCGACCGCGCAACCGCCACGGCGTGTGCGCTCGCGTGGGAGCGGGGCGCCCGCCTGTTCCGGGTGCACGACGTGGCCGCGGCACGGGAGGCGCTCGCGCTCGCGCAGGCGCTGGGAGAGTCCTAATGCGGCGGTATCTGTGGGCGCTCGCTGTGGCCGGCGGTGTGCTCGCGATTTACGTGCTCACCCTTGCGCCCAGCGTGACCTTCTGGGACGCCGGTGAGTTCATTGCGGCCGCCCGGACCCTCGGAATTCCGCACCCGCCGGGCACGCCGCTGTTCGTCCTGATGGCGCACGTCTGGGGCATGCTCGTGCCCGTGGGCGAGTTCGCGGCTCGCACCAACCTGCTCAGCGCCATCTTCAGCGCCGCGGGCGCGGGCTGCTTCTTTCTCGTGGCCTACGAGTCGCTTCGCGATTTCGACCCTCGCCTGCGCCTCGCCGGTGCCGCGAGCGGTGCATTGCTCGGCGCGTGCACCTTCACCAACTGGCAGAACTCGAACGAGACCGAGGTCTACGCGGTCGCCACGTTCACCGTCGGCGCGATGGCGTGGCTCGCGATGCTCTGGCGCCGCCGGCGCGCCGAGGCGCGGACGAGCCGCTTCCTGCTGCTCGTGGTCTACCTGGCGGGCGTGTCGGTCGGCAACCATCTGCTTGCGCTGCTCGCCGGGCCGGCGATCATCGCTTTCCTCATCGCCACCCTTCGCAGCGAGCCCGCGGCCGACCCGGCGACGTGCCGCCGGGAGCGTGGCCAGGTGGCGGTAGTTGCGGGCGTGTGGGCGCTGCTCATCGGGACCGGCCTTGGCAGCACGACGCTGGCGGCCCTGGGGGCGCTCTGCTTCGTCGCGGCCGCGGCGTGGGCGGCCCGTTCGGGGGCCGGACGCTTCGCGGTGGCGGCGCTGTGCCTTGCCGCGGTGGCAGTCACGCCGTACCTGTTCCTCTACATCCGCGCCGCCCAGCACCCCCCGCTCAACGAAGCCGCGCCGTCGACGCTGGACGCGCTGCTCGCCGTGATCAGGCGTGCCCAATACCCGCCGCGCACGCCCTTCGACGATCCCACGCTGCCCTCCGGCTACGGCAACCCCGGCCGCTCCCTCCGGCTGTTCGGCGCGCAGCTCGGCGACTACCTGGTCTGGTTCGACTGGCAGTGGGCGCGCTCGCTCGAGGGAACGCTCGGGCCGCTGCCGGTGCGGACCGTGATCACCCTGGTCTTTACCGCGCTCGGCCTGAGCGGCGCGGCGGCGCAGCGCCGGAGCGACCGCCCGGCCTGGTGGATGTTCTTCGTGCTGTTCCTGGTGACCGGCCTGGGTCTCGTGATCTACATGAACTTCCGGCCGGGGTACGCGCGCTGGTTCGACTTCTGGCCCCAGGCGTCCGATCACGAGGTGCGCGAACGGGACTACTTCTTCGTGGTGAGCTTCATCGTGTGGGGCCTGTGGGCCGGAATGGGGCTCGCGGTACTGGTGCGTCGGCTCGGCGCGCGCGCCGGTACGCTCGGCCGCCTGGCGCCGGCGCTGCTGCTGCTGGCCGTCGTGCCCGTCGCGCTCAACTGGACCGCCGCCTCGCGGCGCCACGGGGCCGACGCGCGTCTGGCCGGCGACTTCGCCTACGACCTGCTCAACAGTGCGCCGCCCTATGCGATCCTGTTCACCTACGGCGACAACGACACCTTCCCACTTTGGTGGGCGCAGGAAGTCGAGGGCATCCGGCGGGACGTGACCGTGATCTGCCTGGCCCTCGCGAACACCGACTGGTACATGCGCCAGCTCCGCGACACGCCCACCCGCCCGCTCGACCAGGGCGCGCTCCCGGCCGTGTGGCGGGATCGGGTGATCGCGCGCCCTGACTGGCCGGTGCACGAGATGACGGATCCCACGATCGCCCTGGCAATGCACGGCTACCTGGTTCGGGAGCAGCGCGAGATCCCGCTCGGGCCCATCTCGCGTACCGTGCCCGCCGGCACGCCGCTGTACCCCAGCGACATCATGGCGCTGAGCACGATCCGCGCGAACCTCGGTCGCCGTCCGATCGTCTGGGCGGCCACGACGGGGCGTGGCTTCGGCGGGCTCGGCGCGTACGTGATGCAGCGGGGGCTGGGCTTCGAGCTGCTCCCGGCCCGGCCCGACACTGCGTCACCCGGGATAGTCGCCGCCGGTCCCTCCGGCACCGCGCTCGATGTCCCCACGACCGATCGGCTGGTGTTCGACACCTACCGCTATGGCGGCCTGCTGGATCGTGGCTCTGCCGGCCTCGAATCCACCAGTGCGGGGATGGCCTCCACCCTCGCGCTTCCTTCCGTGGCGCTGGTCTACGCCTATCAGTCCCTCGGGAAGCGCGAGCAGATGGAACGTGCCCTGAACCTCGCCACCGCCGTCTCGCCCAGCCCCGCGCTCCGGCCCGCCCTGGAGGCCCTGCTGGAGAATCCGAAATAGGATTCGACCCTGCAGGAAATCGGCAACTCCATGTAAATTCCAAGGCTATGGACTTCCCAGCCCTCCCCGGAAGCCTTGCCCGAGTCCGCGAGACCGTGGCGAGGCACCAGGAGGTGGGCGGCTGGACCCACCCGGTCCGGATCGTGGCGGTGACCAAGACGCACGGTCCGGAGGCGGTGCGCGCGGTACTGGCCGCCGGCCTCACCGACATCGGGGAGAACCGGGTGCAGGAGGCGCTGCAGAAGCAGGACGCGCTCCCGGGGCTGCCGGTCGCCTGGCACCTGATCGGCACGCTGCAGCGCAACAAGGCGCGGCACGCGGCCGGGCGGTTCGCGCTGATCCACTCGGTGGACCGGGCGGAGCTCGCGACGGAGCTCGATCGCCGGGTCCCACCCGGAGAACGCCAGGCCGTGCTGGTGCAGGTCAACTGCAGCGGCGAGGCGCAGAAGGGCGGAGTGGAGCCCGAGGGACTGCCGGCGCTGCTCGAGGAGCTCGCCGGGCTTCCCCGGCTGGACGTGAGAGGCCTCATGACGATGAGCGCGCTCACGGGCGATGTCGCCGAGCAGCGGCGCGCGTTCCGACTGCTCCGGGAGCTTCGCGACGCCGCCGAGCGGAGCGGCGCGCGCCTTCCGGAGCTGTCCATGGGCATGTCGGGCGACTACCCGGCCGCCGTCGAAGAAGGCGCGACGATGATCCGGCTGGGCACGGTGCTTTTCGGGGAACGCAGACCATGAGCGCGACCGCCACCACCACATCGCTGTACGATCGGGTCCAGGCCGCTGCCGAGGCGGTGCGCCGCCGCTCGGCCACCCGACCCGACGTCGCGCTGATCCTGGGCACCGGCCTGGGCGGGCTCGCGCGCGAGATCGCGGTCGAGGCGGAGGTGCCCTACGCCGAGCTGCCCGACTTCCCGCTCTCCACGGTCGAGAGCCACGCGGGCCGGCTGCTGCTCGGGGAGCTCGGTGGTCGTCGCGTCGTCGCGATGCAGGGACGGTTCCACCGCTACGAGGGCTACGACCTGCAGCAGGTCACGTTTCCCGTCCGAGTGCTGCACGCGCTCGGAGCTCGCACCCTCATCGTTTCCAATGCGTGCGGCGGGATGAACCCGCTCTGGGCTCCGGGCGATCTCGTCCTCCTGAGCGACCATATCAACCTCCTCGGCGACAACCCGCTGATCGGCGCCAACGACGAGCGGCTGGGCCCCCGCTTCCCGGACATGTCGGCGCCGTACGACCCGGAGCTGCGTGCGGTCGCGCGCGCCGCCGCGCTCGAGCTCGGGATCCCGCTTCGCGAAGGCGTCTACGTGGCGGTGACCGGGCCCAACCTCGAGACCCGCGCCGAGTATCGAATGCTCCGCGCCGTAGGGGCCGACGTGGTGGGGATGTCCACCGTGCCCGAGGTCATCGTCGCGAACCACCAGGGGATGCGCGTGCTCGGCCTCTCGATCGTCACCGACCAGTGCCTGCCCGACGCGCTCGAGCCCGCCGAGATCGGTCGCATCATCGCGACCGCCGCGGAGGCCGAGCCGCGGCTCACGCGCCTGGTCACGTCCGTCGTGGAGCGGCTGGTCTGATGGCGTACCCGGCGTGGCCCGATCGCTCGGCCGACGGTCTCGAGCAGGAGCTCCTCGAGCGATGGAAGGCCGACGACCTGTTCCGGCGCACGCTCGAGGCCGGGCGGGGCGGGGTGCCGTTCGTGTTCTTCGAAGGGCCGCCCACGGCCAACGGACGCCCCGGGATCCACCACGTCTTCTCGCGCAGCATCAAGGATCTCGTCTGCCGCTATCACGCGATGCGCGGCGAGGAGGTCACCCGGATCGCCGGCTGGGACACCCACGGCCTCCCGGTCGAGATCGAGGTCGAGAAGGAGCTCAAGCTCAGCGGGAAGAAGGACATCGAGCGGTTCGGCGTGGAGGAGTTCAACGCGCGGGCGCGCACGAGCGTCTTCCGCTACCAGTCGGATTGGGAGCGGCTCTCCGACCGCATCGGCTACTGGCTCGACTACGAGCACCCGTACGTCACCTGCAGCAACGACTACATCGAGACGGTGTGGTGGCTGCTCCGCCGGCTGCACGAGCGTGACCTGCTGTACCGTGGCCACCGCGTGCTCCCGTACTGCCCGCGCTGTGGCACGGTGCTCTCGAGTCACGAGCTGGCGCTGGGATACGAGGAAGTCACCACCAACTCGGTGTACGTCACCTTCCCGCTGGCCGACGACTCCGGGCGCGAGCTGCTGGTCTGGACCACGACACCCTGGACGCTGCTCTCGAACGTGGCGGTCGCCGCCAATCCGGAGCTGGAGTACGGCGAGTACCAGCTCGGCGACCGCCGGCTGATCCTGGCCACGGCGCGGGCCGGCGCGCTGCCAAGCAGCTCGGCCAAAGGGGCGCCCACCTTTGCCGAGCTGGGCGCGGTGCGCACCTTTCCCGGCCGTGCGCTGGCTGGACTCCGCTACACCCGGCCGCTCGAGCTGGTGCCGCTGCCCGAGGACAAGGCCAGCCGCGTCGTCGTGATGGGCGATTTCGTGACCGCCGACGACGGTTCGGGGCTGGTGCACATGGCCCCGGCCTTCGGCGCCGACGACTTCCAGGCGGGCATCGAGCACGGCCTGGCCCTGGTCCGTCCGGTGGCCGCCGACGGCACCTTCACCGGGACGAGCTGGCCCGAGCTCGAGGGCCGGCTGGTAACCGCGCGGGAGACCAACGACCTCGTCGTGCAGCGGCTCAAGCAGGAGGGCCGCTGGCACCTGACCCAGCCGTACACCCACACGTATCCGCACTGCTGGCGCTGCTCGAGCCCGCTGATCTACTACGCGCGCGACAGTTGGTTCGTGCGCACCTCGGCGGTGAAGGGCCGCATGCTCGAGCTCAACCGCCAGGTGGACTGGCACCCGCCCGAGGTGGGCGCCGGCCGCTTCGGCGAGTGGCTCGAGAACAACGTGGACTGGGCCCTCTCGCGCGACCGCTACTGGGGCACGCCGCTCCCCGTCTGGGTCTGCGACGCCGATCCCACGCACGTCGAGGTCGTCGGGAGCTACGCCCAGCTCGCCGATCGGTGGGGTCGCGCGCTGCCCGACGGCTTCGATCCGCACAAGCCCTACATCGACGGCTACACCTGGTCCTGCGAGTGCGGCGGCACCATGCGGCGCGCGCCCGAGGTGATCGATACCTGGTTCGACTCGGGTTCCATGCCCTACGCGCAGTGGCACTATCCGTTCGAGCACGAGGCCGAGTTCCAGCGGCACTTCCCGGCGGACTTCATCTGCGAAGGGGTGGACCAGACCCGCGGGTGGTTCTACTCGCTGCTCGCGATCGCGGTGACGGCGTTCGACGCGCCGGCCTACCGGCACGTGATCGTGAACGAGCTGGTGCTCGACGCCGAGGGCCAGAAGATGTCCAAGAGCCGCGGCAACGTCGTGGACCCGTGGGAGATGATCCACGAGTTCGGCGCCGACACCGTGCGGCTCTACCTGCTGGCGTCGAGCCAGGTGTGGCTCCCCAAGCGGTTCGACCGGAGCACGATCAAGGACGTAGCCGGAAAGTTCCTCAACGCGCTCCGGAACAGCTACGCGTTCTTCGCGAGCTACGCCGGCGACTGGCAGCCGGGGCAATCGCCGGCGCCGCGGGAGCGCCCGCTGGTGGACCGGTGGCTCCTGAGCCGGCTCGATGCCACCGTCGAGGCGGTGAACGACGCCTGGGCCCGCTACGACGTCACCGCCGGCGTGCGCGCGCTGATGGACTTCGTGGTGGACGACGTGTCCCAGTGGTACGTGCGCGTGAACCGGGCGCGGTTCTGGGCGGTGGACAGTGTCGCCGACCCCGCGGCGCTGGCCACGCTCTTCGAGGCGCTCGAGACGGCGAGCCGGCTGCTCGCGCCCGCGGCCCCCTTCGTGAGCGACTGGTTGCATCGGGCGCTACGGGGAACCTCCGTCCACCTCGCCCGGTTTCCGGAGACTGCGGGGCGGACCGACCCCGCGCTCGATGCCGCGATGGACGCGGTGCGGCGGCTCGCCTCGCTGGCGCACGGCGCGCGGCAGGAGCGCAAGCTGCCGGTGCGGCAGCCACTCGCACGGCTCCAGGTGGCCATGCCGGCGCAGGTGCGCGGCTCGGTGCCCGACGAGCTGCTGGAGCTGCTCCGGCTCGAGGTGAACGTGAAGGCCGTGGAGATCGTCGCGTCCGACGCCGAACTGGTCCGGCTCCGTTCCCGGCCCAACTTCCGCTCGCTCGGCAAGCGCTACGGCAAGCGCACGCCCGCCGTCGCGGCGGCCGCGGCGGCGCTGGGTCCGGACGCGCTCCGCGGGCTCGAGCACGGCCGGCCCGCCACGGTGGACGTGGACGGAGAATCCGCCACGGTGCTGCCCGAGGACGTCGTCGTCGAGCGCGAGGTGGCGAGCGACTGGGTCGTGGCGAGCGACGGCCCGTTCGTGGTCGCGCTCGACCCGAACGTCACGGACGAGCTCCGGGCCGAAGGCACCGCCCGCGAAGTGGTGAACCGGATCCAGCGCCTCCGGAAGGAGGCCGGGTACGACTACGCCGACCGGATCGGCGTCTGGCTGGCCGGCGCGGCGCCGGTGCTCGATGCGGCGCGCGATCACGCCGATTTCATCCGCGGGGAAACCCTCGCCCGCCGGCTCGAGCTGGGGGCGCGCGCGCCGGCGCCCGATCTGGAACAGCGGGTGGACATCGACGGGCAGGAGATGGTGGTCGGGGTAGCGCGCGAGGACGGCCGGGCCGGGAGCGGCCCACAAACTACGGACAGGGCATGAACAAGAAACAGCTCACACATCTCGAGAAGCGTCTGCTGGAAGAGCGGGCCCGTGTCATGAAGGAGCTGGGCTACTACGACGACGCCTTCAACGCGACCCTGCAGTCGTCCGACGGCGATCTCTCCTCGTACTCGTTCCACATGGCCGATCAGGGCACCGACGCCATGGAGCGCGAGAAGCAGTTCCTCTTCGCCTCGCAGGAAGGCCGCTATCTCTGGCACGTCAACGAGGCGCTCCGACGCCTGTACGGGACGCCGGAGAAGTTCGGTCACTGCCACCAGTGCGGGCAGGAGATCAATTTCGAGCGGCTGGATGCCCTGCCGCACGCGCGGCTCTGCATCTCCTGCAAGGAGAAAGAGGAAGATGGAAAGCGCCGTTGAGGCCCAGGCCTCCGGCGCCGACCGGCGCGTGTTCTGGACCGCCGCCCTCGTCACCATCGCCCTCGACCTGATCACCAAGCTGGTGGCCGAAGCCACACTGCTGCGAACCCCCGGCATCTCGGTGGTGGGCGACTGGTTTCAGCTCCGGCTGGTGTACAACCAGGGCGCGGCCTTCGGGCTGCACGTGGGGCCCTATTCCCGGTGGATCTTCTTCGCCGTGGCGCTGATCGCGGTGTTCGTGCTGGCGCGGATGTCGCGCACCGCGCCCGCCGGCGACCGCTTCCGTCAGCTCGCGCTCGGCCTGGTGGCGGGCGGCGCGGCGGGCAACCTCATCGACCGGATCCGGAGCCCGCGGGGCGTGGTGGATTTTCTCGACGTGGGCATCGGCGCGCTCCGCTGGCCCACCTTCAACGTGGCCGACATCGCGGTGAGCTGCGGCGCCATCGCGCTCGCCATCTCCCTCTGGCGCGAGGACGCGCGCCGCCCCGAGCCGGAGTCCGCCTCGGCTGCGTGAGCTGACCTTCACCGTCGCGGCCGAGACGACCGAGCGTCTCGACCGGTTCCTCGCCGACCAGCTGGGACTCTCGCGCACGCAGGCGGCGCGGCTGGTGGCGCAGCGGGCGGTGACGGTCGACGGCGCGCCCGCCCGCGCCTCCCGCCTGCTTGCCCGCGGCGAGCGTGTCGAGGTCCGGTTTCCGGAGCACGAGCCGCCCCGCACCCTCCAGCCCGCCTCCATTCCGCTCACCGTCGTCTTCGAGGACGCGCACCTCGCCGTCATCGACAAGCCGGCGGGTCTCGTGGTACACCCCGCGCCCGGACACTGGGACGACACCCTGGTGAATGCGCTGGTCGCGCGGGGCACGACGCTCTCCGGCGGAGCCGAAGGCCGGCCGGGGATCGTGCACCGGCTCGACCGGGACACTTCCGGCCTTATGGTCGTCGCGAAGACCGACGCGGCTCATCGCCGGCTCGCGGCCGCCATCGCCGCACGCCGGGTGCACCGGACGTATGCCGCGCTGGCCTGGGGACACCTGGACCCAAGCCCGACGGTCATTGAAGCGCCGATCGCTAGGCACCCGCAGGACCGCAAGCGCATGGCCGTCATTGCTGACGGGCGCACGGCGCGCACCGATGCCCGGGTCGTCGCCAGGTTCGGCCCGGCCGACCTGCTCCGGCTCGAGCTCCACACCGGCCGAACCCACCAGATCCGGGTCCACCTCGCCCACATCGGCCACCCCGTCGTGAGCGATCCGGTCTACGGCGGTGGGGGCAGCCGCCGGATTTCCGGCGCCGAGCGCCGTACGGCGGAGGCGCTTGAGCGGGCCACGCCGAGGCAGGCACTTCACGCCGCGGCTCTGGCATTCCGCCACCCCGTCTCCCGCGAACCGCTCGAATTTCGCTCGGAATGGCCAGCCGATCTGCGCCCGGCCCTTGCCGCGGTGGGTGACCGGGAACTTATTGCTCGCCCCGACCCCCTGACCTATCTTGTTTTCTTCAAATCAGATGCCTGATTCCCCGACGCTCCACGCCGTCATCTTTCGCATCGGTGCGCTTGTTTGCGCGGCCCCGGCAGGGATCGTGCGGGAGATCCTCCCGCGCCTCCCGGCCACGCGCATTCCCGGCGTGGTCGAGGCGATCGAAGGGCTGGTCAACGTCCGAGGCTCCCTGCTGACGGTGCTCGACGGGCATGTCCTCCTCCAGCAGCAGCGCGGGGAGCACGACGAGGGCGCCATCCTGGTGATCGAGGTGGGCGGACGCCGTTACGGACTCGGGGTGACCGCGGTGGTGGACTTCCTCGAGGTGCCCGAAGCCTCGGTGGCGCCGCGGTCCGATCTCCCGGGCATCGACCCCCGCCTGGTCAAAGCGGTCGGCGTCCACGATGGCCGGCACTTCATTCTCCTCGACATCGACGCGCTGGTGGCGCCGATCATCGGAAGCTAGTCGCGGGTCGCGGGTCTCGGGTCGTGGGAGACCTGCGGTTTCGTCCCGCGACTCGCGACCCGCGACTCGCGACCGAACTGGAGGCCCCGTGACCCACACCGTGCTCGTCTGCGATGACGCCATCTTCATGCGTACCATGATCAGCGACATCCTGACGCAGGCCGGGTTCGAGGTCGTGGGTGAGGCCGAGTCCGGAGCGCAGGCGGTCGAGAAATACCACAGCCTCAAGCCCGACCTGGTGACGATGGACATCGTCATGCCCGACATGGGCGGGATCGAGGCGGTGCGCGAGATCTGCAAGACCGACCCCGAGGCCAAGATCCTGATGTGCAGCGCCATGGGGCAGCAGGCCCTGGTGGTGGAGGCGATCCAGGCCGGCGCGAAGGACTTCGTGGTCAAACCTTTCCAGCCCTCCCGCGTGCTCGAGGCGGTCCACCGCGTTCTGGGCTGACGGGTGGACCTGTCCAAGTATGCCGCCCTCTTCCTGGCCGAGAGCCGGGAGCACCTGAGCAGCTGCAACCAGCTCCTGCTCCGGTGGGAGCGCGAGCCCGACGGCACCGAGGCGGTGGGCGGGCTTTTCCGCTCGATCCACACGATCAAGGGGATGGCGGCCACGATGGGGTTCGGCGGTGTGGCCGATCTCGCGCATCGGATGGAGAGCCTGCTCGACGCGCTGCGGCAGGGGCAGGTCCCGGCCGACCCGGGCACCTTCCAGCTCCTGTTCCGCGCGGTGGACGCCCTGGGGGAGGCGGTCGAGGCGGCCGCGGCCGGCCGCGATGGATCGGCGGACGCGGGACTCGCCCAGGAGCTTGACCGGGCGACCGCGAAGCATTCGGCGGCGCGCCCTCGGGAGCCCGCCCCGGCCTCGGCGGTCCCGCGCCGCCGGGTCACCGATCTAACGCACGGGCGGTCGGTGCAGGTGGTGATCCGATCCGACGCCGTCATGCGCGGCGCGCGGGCCGTGCTCGCCGTGCGTCGGGCCGAGGTGCTGGGGCGCGTGTCCGGCGTTCGGCCCCCGCTGGTGCGGCTCGAGCGCGAGGAGTTCGACGGGCGGCTGGTCTTCCGGCTCGAATCGAGCGCCACCGATGACGAGGTGGCGGCCGCGATCCGCACCGCCGGCGAGGTGGCGAGCGTCACCTTCGGCGAAGTCGCCCGGGCGGCCGACTCAGCGGCGGTCCACCAGCGACAGATCCGGGTGGACCTGGGGCGGCTCGACCGGCTGATGAAGCAGGTCGGCGAGCTGGTCGCGGCGCGAAACCGACTCGGCGTGCTGGCGGCCCGTGCCGACGATCCGACGCTCGCCGAGGTGAGCGACCGGATCTCGCGGCTGGTCTCCGAGGTGCAGGCCGAAGTGATCGGCGCGCGCATGACGCCGGTCGGCGAGGTGTTCGAGCGCTTCCCGCGCCTGGTGCGCGACCTCGCGCGCGAACTCGGCAAGCAGATCCGGTTCGACATGGAAGGCGAGGGAATCGAGCTCGACCGCTCGATCCTCGACGAGATCGGCGATCCGCTGCTGCACCTGATCCGGAACGCGGCCGACCACGGCATCGAGCTGCCCGAAGCCCGGGTGCGGGCGGGCAAGCCGGCGGAGGGACGCCTCCTGCTCTCGGCGGCGCGCGAGCGGAACAGCGTGGCGATCCGGGTGACCGACGACGGCGCCGGCATCGACCGGGCGGCCATCCTCGCTCGCGCACGGGGCGAGACGCACGCCGGCGGCACCGATGACGCGCTGGGCGACGACGTCCTCCTCCGCGTGATCGCGCGGCCCGGGTTCAGCACCGCCCGCGAGGTGAGCGGCGTCTCCGGGCGCGGAGTGGGAGTGGATGTCGCGATGACGCGGGTCCGGGCGCTCGGCGGCACGCTGGCCGTCTCGTCCGAGCTGGGGAAGGGGACCACGTTCACGATCCGGGTGCCCCTTACCCTCGCCATCGTGCGCGCGCTGCTGGCCGACGCGGGAGGGGAGCGGTACGCGGTCCCGCTGGCGTACGTGGCCGAGACGGTCGAGTTCGACACTCGCGCGGTGACGGCGATCCGGAGCCGGGAGGCGCTGGTGGTGCGCGAGCAGGTCATCCCGACCGTGCACCTGCGCGACCTGGTCGCCAGCCGCGCGCGCACCGCGCCCCCGAAGCGGCCCACGGTGATCCTCGAGATCGGCGAGCGCCGCACCGCGCTGGTGGTCGACGCGCTGCTCGGGCAGCAGGACATCGTGGTCGCACCGTTCGACGCCCCGCGCGGCATGCCGCCGTACGTGGGCGGGGCGACGATTCTCGCCGACGGCGCTCCGGCGCTCGTCCTCGACGCCGCCGCACTGCTGTAGGAGAGCACACCATGGAAGACGTGCGGGGCCTCAAGGAGCTGCAGCTCGACGCGCTGCGTGAGGTGGCCAACATTGGCGCCGGCCATGCCGCCACCGCGCTGTCGCAGATGACCAACCACCGCATCATGATCGCGGTGCCCGAGGTCAACGTTCGCCGGCTCGAGGAGGTCACCGACCTCGTGGGCCGGGCCGACGAAGTCGTCGCCGCGGTGCTGATGCACATGATGGGCGACCTCACGGGCCGGACGCTGGTGCTCTTTCCCGAGCGCTCCGCGCGGATGCTCTGCGACATCCTCTTCCGGCGGACGCCGGGCGCCACGACCGAGTTCGGTGCCATGGAGCAGTCGGGACTCAAGGAAGCAGGCAACATCCTCGCGAGCGCCTACATGAACGCGCTCAGCGATTTCATGGGGATGATGCTGGTACCGTCGGTCCCGAGCCTGGTGGTGGACCTGAGCGCCGCCGTGCTCACCACCACGTATCTCAACTTCGGCCACGACCGCGACTTCGTATTCTGCGTGGAGACCTCGTTCCGGGTGGAGGGCACGCCGGAGCCGCTCAGGGGCCACTTCCTGCTCCTGCCCGACATGCCGTCGCTGCGCGCCATCTTCGACGCCATCCGCCTGCCCTGAGCCGATGCCCGCGCCCGTGCTGTCGGAGCGCGACCTCGCGGTCCTGCGCTCCTTCGCCCGCCGGATCGATCCCGCCGACGCGGGCGCCCACAACAACCTGGGCGTCCTCTACTATCAGAAAGGCCTGATCGAGGACGCCATCGGCGAGTTCGTCCGCGCGCTCGAGCTCGATCCGCGGATGCAGGTGGCGCAGGGCAATCTCGACATCGCCTACCGCGAGAGCGGACACTACGACCGGCGGGTCACCGAGCTTCAGGACCGCGTTCGGCGGCACCCCGAGGATCGCGACGCCCGCTGGGAGCTCGGCCGCGCGCACGCGGCGCTCGGCCGCCACGGCGACGCGATCGCCGAGTTCCAGGCGCTCCTCGCGTGGCACCCCGCCGACGTCCCCGCCATGCTGCAGCTCGGACTCGCCGAGAAGGCGCGGGGCAATCTCGACACGGCCACCGACTGGCTGGCCCGCGCCTGCGCCCAGGACCCCGACAGCGCCGCCGCCCGCTTCCACTACGGCGAGGTGCTCTACAATCGCGGCCTCAATCAGGCCGCGCTCGACGCCTTGTGCGAGGCGATCGCGCGGAACCCGGACAACGCCGAGGCGCACTACCTCCTCGCCTTCGTCTACGGCGACATGGGCCGGCATGACGAGGCCCGCGAGGCCACGCGACGCGCGGTCAAGCTCAATCCCACCCTGGCCCGCGCGCAGGCCAACCTGGCGCTGGACCGCTATTCGGGGAACGGCGCGGTCCGCCCGGACGAGCGGCCGCGGATCGTCGAGGGCGGCACGCTGGCGCATTACAACCTCGGCCTGGCCTTCCGGCAGAAGGGGCTGCACGAAGAGGCGCTGCGCGAGTATCGCACCGCGCTCGAGGCCGGCGAAGACCGCCGCATGACGCTGCAGGCGATGGCCGAGGTGCACCTGCTGCGCCGCGAGCTGACCGCCGCGCTCGAGCTGTACGACGCCCTCGTGCGCGAGCACCCCGACTCGCCCAAGCTCTGGAACGAGCGCGGCGTGTGCCTGCACCAGGCCGGGCGCCGCGACGACGCGGTGGCGTCGTACGAGCGGGCCGTGGAGGTGGATGCAGATTATCAGCTCGCATGGAACAACCTCGGCGTGATCCGGGCCGGCGAGCCGGGCCAGGCCGACCCAGCGGTCTCCGCGTTCCGGCGCGCGCTCACGGGGGAGCACCCGCTGCTCGCGGCGCGGCTCAATCTCGGCCTGCTGTTCCTGCAGAAGCACCAGCTTCGCGCGGCGCTGGGGGAGTACCAGGGCGCGCTGGCCGACCAGAGCGGGAGCGCGGTGGGCTGGAACGGCGTCGGGCTCGTGCTGATGGAGCTGCGCCGGTTCGAGGACGCACGCAACGCCTTCGGCCGCGCGGTGGACGCCGACCCCGACATGGCCGGGGCGCACTACAACCTGAGCTTCGTCCTCAGCCAGCTCGGCGACTTCGACGGCGCCCTGCGCGAGACCCGCCGTGCGCTCGAGCTCGAGCCGCTCTACGTGCCCCAGAAGTTCTCGCTGACGATCGACCTGCAGTACGAGGATCCGACGATCGCGATCGCCCCCGAGCTGACCGCCGAGGTGGGCGGCGACCAGCTCGCCGGCGAGTTCGCGTTCGATTCGCCGGCGCTCGACCGGTTGTTCGCGGAGCTCACGCCGGACGCGCCTCCCGCGCCCGCCGCGCCGGCCGATGACGGCGGGCTCGATACCGCGCGAGACTGCATCGCCCGCGGTCTGCTGGACCTGGCCGCGGCGGAGCTCGACCGGGCGGCGGCGCGCGGCGCGCCCCGGGGCGCCGCCGCCGTGCTGCGGGGCGACATCTTCGCCAAGCGCGGACTGTACGGCGAAGCGCTCGAGCGTTATCGCGAGGCGCGCGCCGCCGCGCCGGACGATCCCGACGCCACGCTGGGCGAGATCCGCGCGCTCCTCGCGCTCGGCTGGGCGGCCGACGCCGCGCCGCTCGCCGACGATCTTGCCCGGCGGGCCGGCGGCGACGTCGAAGTGCTCGTTGCCCGCGCCCGGGTGCGGCTCGCGGTGCACGATGCGCTCGGCGCGCTCGACTGTATCCGCGATGCCCAGGCGCTCGCGCCCGGCCGGCCCGATCTCTTCCACCTCCAGGCCCAGGTGTCCGCCCGCCTCGGTGACCGCTCGGCCGCGCTGGCGGCGTTCAACGCCGCGCTGCAGCTCGACCCGTCGCTGGTGCGCGTGTGGCACGAGCTGGGCGGCATCGAGGAGGAGCGCGGCAACTGGGCGGCGGCGCGCGCCGCCTACGAGCGCGCGCTCGACCTGCTCCCCACGTACGGGCCGGCCGCGCGCTCGCTGGCCGACCTGCTGCGCCGGACCGAGTCCCCCAGGGCCGCGGTGGGGGTCCTGGTGCGGGTGCTCGAGGCCGACCCGTACGAGCTCGAGGCGCTGACCGCGCTGGGCCGCGCGCTGCTCGAAGATGGGCGCACGGTCCAGGCGCTGGAGGCCTTCGACCGGGTGCTGCGCTTCGATCCCGAGCACGCGGGCGCGCTGTACTTCCAGGGGGCGGTGCTCGCGCGGCAGCGGCAGTTCGAGCAGGCGGTGCAGGCGTGGGAGCGCGTAGTGCAGCTCGATCCCGGCGGTCCCTACGCCGCGCAGGCCCGCACCCGGGCCCGCTCGGCACGCGACCTCCAGCACATCTTCGCGGCCTCGGCGGGGTAGCGATGGCGCTCGAGGGCACGCTCAAGGACCTGCACATGCAGGACGTCTTCCAGCTCCTCGATCTGGGCCGGAAGAACGGGGTGCTGCGCGTCACCTCCGAGCTGCGCCAGACGGCCGGCACCGTGTGCTTCGAGCGCGGCGGCGTGGTCGCGGCCGCGGTGGGGAGCGATCCGCAGCCGCTCGGCGCCCGCCTGGTGCGGTCGGGCCGGATCACCCCGGCCGACCTCGACCGCGCGCGCAGCGTTCAGAACGGAGGCGACCCGCGCCGGCTGGGCGACATCCTGATCGGCTTCGGCGTGATCTCCCGGCGCGAGCTGGACCGGCAGCTCAAGGCGCAGATCGAGGAAGCGGTCTTCGAGCTGCTCCGCTGGTCCGAGGGCTACTTCCGCTTCGAGGAAGGGGCGCCGTACCAGGCCGCGGTCGAGGCGCCGGTGCGGTTTCCCACCGAGGCGCTGCTCATGGAAGCGGCGCGGCGGATCGACGAGTGGTCGCGTATCGGGTCCAAGGTGTCGCACCTCCGGCTGGTGCCGCGACTCCCCGCGCCGGAAGACCAGAGCACCGACCCGCTCGACCTGGCCCCGTTCGAGTGGGAGGTGCTGGCCGCGGTGGACGGCCGGCGCGACCTGCACTCGCTGGCCGACGTGCTGGGCCGGTCCGAGTTCGAGGTGGCGCGCACGGTGTACGGGCTCACCAACGCCGGCCTCGTCGTGCTGGGCGACCCGGCGCACCCCGGCGAGGAAGCCGAGCCCGGACGCGACCTGGCGGCGCTGCTGGTGCCCGCGCGGGAGGCATTGGCCCAGCGCGAGTACGCGCTGGCGGCCGGAGCGCTGGAGGAAGTGCTCCGGAGCGACCCGCTCATGCCCGAGGCCCGGCGCCTGCTCGGCGTCTGCTACGCCGCGCTCGGCCGCTTCGGCGATGCGGTCGAGTGCTGGCACGCCTGGCGGCGCCTCGAGAGCCGGACGCCGGGCGAGGAGGCCGAGGACCCCGCGGTCGAGCGGCTCCGCCAGGCCGCCGAGACGATCATGAACGAGCTGGAGCGCTACCGTGACTGACGACATCCGCGCCCTGACCGACCGGCTGGCCGACGAGCCGGGGAGCCTCGCGTTCCTCGAGCTGGCCGACGCGCTGCGCCGCCGGGGACAGCTCGACGCGGCGTACAAGGTTGCGCGCGGGGGTATCTCACGCTATCCGGGTCTGGCCGACGCGCACGACCTGATGGCCCGCGTGCTGAGCGATCAGGGCGACCTGGCCGGCGCGTTCGACGCCTGGTCCACCTCGCTCCAGCTCGATCCCATGCGGACCAGCGCGCTCAAGGGAATCGCCTTCCTCTACTTCCGGGCCGGCGACCGGAACGCCGCGCTCACCCACCTCGAGCGTGCGCTCGAGGCCGATCCCGACGACCTCACGATCCCGCAGGCCATCGCGCGGCTCGGGTCGGAACCTCGTCCGACCGCGGTGGCCGAGCCCTCGGGCGCCGAGCAGGAGCAGCCCGCGGCGTCGCCCGTGCCGTCGGATCGCCACGGGGCGCAGAACGGCGCCGCCCCCGAGCGGGCGCCGGCTGCCGGCGTGTTCGGCACCGTCGAGGGCGGCGACGAAGGCCTCCTGCTGGTGGACGCGCAGGGGCTCCGGCTGGCGGGACGGCTGAACGGCACCGACGGCGACGCAGCCGGCGACCGGGTCGCGGCGCAGCTCGCCGGCGTCTCGCGCGAGGCCGCCCGCGCGGCGCGGCTGCTCGGCCTCGGGAGCTGGCAAACCATCGCGGTGGAATCGCCCGACGCGCATCTCGTGCTGGCGCAGCCCAGCGCCGACGCGGTGCTCCTCGCGCGGCGCGAGCCGTCGCTGCCACTCGGCCGGGTCACGCTGCTCGCCGAGCGCGCCGCCCGCGCGGCGCGCGGCTGGCTGGAGAACGGCGCGTGACGGCGACCCAGGCGGCGCTCGACCGGGTGACCCGCGTGCCGGGCGTGCGCGGCGCGCTGGTGATCTCGGCCGCCGACGGGCTGGTGGTCGCCGAGCAGCTCATGGACGGGGTGGACGGCCGCGCCGCGGCGGCGCTCACCGGAAGCCTCGTAGGCCGGCTCGGGCGCACGGCGGAAAGCGCCGGCCTGCGCCCGCCCGCCTTCATTCACCTGCGCGCGGACGCAGGCGGCGTGCTGGCGGCACCTGGTCCCGACGATCTCGTGCTGGTCGCGGTGGTGGCGCCGGATGCCAATCTCGGGCTCGCCCGGCTCGAGATGCTCGAGGCCGCGGGGCGGCTCGGCTGATGAAGGCGCTCGAGCCGTGGGTGGTGCAGCCGCTCGAGCTCTTTCTCGCCGAGAGCGCGGCGCGCCTCACGCTGCTCATGACCTCGTCGGGGCAGGTGGTGGCGCAGCACGGCTTCTCGCGGTCGCTGGACGTGATGACCGCCGCCGCGCTCGGCGCCGGCATCGTGGCATCGACCGAGGAGCTGGCCCGGCTGGTGAACGCGGGACGGCTCGAGGCGCTGGTGCACCATGGTCAGCGGCAGAGCTGCATGCTCGCGGCCTTCTCCACCCCGCGCGGGCGGTGGATCGGCCTGGTGGTGTTCGGGCCCGAGACCTCGGTGGGGATCGTGCGGCTGTTCTTCGACCAGATGGTGGAGCAGCTCGCGGCGGCCGCGCCGCGCGAGCAGGCGCCCGCGCCGATGCTGGCCGAGAACTTCGAGACCGAGCTCAACACCAGCCTCAAAGCGCTTTTCGGACGGTGATCGCCATGTCCCTCGTCAACTTCACCGCGCGCGAGATCACCTGCAAGATCGTGTACTACGGACCGGGTCGGTCCGGGAAGACCACGAACCTGCAGTACGTGTACGGTCGCGTGCCCGAGGGACGGCGCGGCCGGATGGTCTCGCTCGCGACCCAGACCGACCGCACGCTGTTCTTCGATTTCCTCCCGCTGGAGCTCGGGACCATCTCGGGCTTCACCACCCGGTTCCAGCTCTATACCGTCCCGGGCCAGAGCTACTACAACGCCACCCGCAAGCTGGTGCTGCAGGGCGCCGACGGCGTGGTGTTCGTGGGCGACAGCCAGGCACGGCGATTCGACGACAATCTGGAAAGCCTCCAGAACCTGCAGGACAATCTGCTGGCGCAGGGCGTGGACGTGCGCCAGCTCCCAGTGGTCTTCCAGTACAACAAGCAGGACCTGCCGCGCGACCTGATCCTCTCCCGGGAGGAGATGGATGACGCGCTCAATTTCCGCGCGGTCCCGAGCTTCGGGGCCGACGCGCTGCACGGGAGCGGCGTCTTCGAGACCCTCCGCGGCGTCTCGGAGCTGGTGCTCAAGCGTCTCGCGGTCGGGGGGCCGGTCGCGTGACCGTCACCCTGAACCCGCTCTACCGTTTCGACACCTTCGTGGTGGGGGCGGCGAACCGCCTGGCCGTGACGGCCGCCAAGGCGGTGGCGGAGTCGCCGGGGACGGTGTACAACCCGCTCTTCGTCTACGCCCGCCCGGGGCTGGGGAAGACCCACCTGCTCATGGCCGTGGGCCACGCCGCCCGCGGCATCAATCCCCGGCTCACCGTGGAATACCTCACGCTCGACGAGTTCGTCGAGGCGTTCCACGCCGCCATCGCGGCGGGGCACGGGGACGCCTACCGCAAGCGCTTCCACGACGTGGACCTGCTGCTGGTGGACGACGTCCAGTTCCTTACCCACCGGCGCGAGATGCAGGCCGAGCTGCTGCGGCTCACGGACGCGCTCCAGGCGGGCAACCGGCAGATCGTTCTCACCAGCGACCGGCCGCCCGCGGAGATCGAGGCGCTCGACGACCGACTCATCCGCCGGTTCGCCGGCGGGCTCATCATCGACATCGGCGCGCCCGACTACGAGACTCGGGTCGCCATCCTGCGCCGCAAGGCCGAGGAGCGCCGGGCCGGCTTCGCCAAGGGTGTGCTCGAAGCGGTGGCCGCGCTCGAGATCGACAACGTCCGCGAGCTCCTCGGTGCCCTCAACCGCCTCATCGCCTTCCAGGCGGTGAGCGAGAGCCGGTTGACCGCGGAGCAGGCGAGGACGGTGGTGGGGGGGACGGAGGGGAACGGCACCCAGCCCGGCGTGCCCGCCTCTCCGTCCATTCGTTCCTTCGTCCCTCCGTCCCCCTCGGAGTTCGACGACTTCCTCTCCGAGATCACCGCCACCGTCTCCGAGCAGGTCGATACCTGGCGGGAAAAGGTGAACGCGGCGGTCCTGCGCTGGCAGGGCGAGGGCTATCGCACCGCGCAGCTCGAGGCGCTGCTCGCGAAGGAGATGCTGTCCGATCCTGAGCGCGCGCTGCGCGAGTTCGAGGAAGACGTGGCGAAGCTGCAGGCGATGCAGGCCGAGGCGGCGGCCCTGGTCCCCGACCTGGCCGGGTCGGCGGCGTTCCGGGATCCCGGCGACCTGGCGGGGGCCGAAGAGGCGCTCCGCCAGGCGCGGGAGGAGGGCCCGCCGCCGCCCGCGCCGTCGCCGCTCTGGCGATTGAGCGACCTGGTGGAGAACGCCGGGAACCGCGTGGTGCTCGAAGCCGCGCGCGCCGTCGTCGCCGACCCGGGTTCGCGGTACAACCCGCTCGTGCTCGTGGGAGGTGCCGCCGTGGGCAAGACCCACTTGCTGCACGCCATCGGCAACGCCCTCACCGAGCAGGGCGGGCCGGTCGCATGCCTCAGCGCGCCGGAGTTCACCGGGGAGCTGATCGACGCGATCGCGCGCGACGCGGTCGCCGGGTGGCGCGCGCGCTACCGGCGCGCGAGCGCCTTCCTGCTCGACGACGTACACCTCGTCGCGGCGAAGGATCGGAGCCAGGACGAGCTGTTCGTCCTCTTCAACGTCCTCATGGACGAGGGCCGACAGCTGGTCTTTACCTCGGCGAAGCCGCTCGCCGAGCTCGGGGCCGTCGAGGAGCGGCTGCGCTCGCGGCTGGAGGGCGGGCTCGTGGTCGAGCTCCCGCCGCCCGACGCCGCGGTGCTGGAGCGGGTGCTGGCGCGCGATCTCGAGACCCGGCTGGGCGACCCCGCGCCCGAGCTCGCCGCCTATCTCGCCACCCGGCCGGCCGACTCGGTGCGCGACGCCCAGGCGCTGTTGCAGCGCGTGCTCGAGGCGGCGCAGGCCCGGCAGACGACGCCCACACCCGGGTTCGCCCGGCAGGTGCTCGAGGGCGCCGACGCGACGCCCGAGGCCGCCGCGGCCGCGCCCCGGTCGAGCGGCGTCGTGGGCCCGGGCCACGGTGCCCTCCGCAGCCGGGAAAAGACGGTGTGGGAATGGCCCCGCGTCGCCGACCGCCTGGTCGAGGAGTGGCGCTGATGGCCATCAAGGGCAGCCTCAAGGAGGCCAGTCTCCCCGACGTCATTCAGCTCCTGTTCCTCGGCCGGCGCACGGGGTGCCTGGCGCTGGCCGACCGGCACAACTTCGGCACGATCTACTTCGATGAGGGGCTCATCGTTTACGCGGCGATCGTCAACCGCCGCGACCGGATCGGCGACATCCTGGTGCGCAGCGGACGGATCACGGCCGAGACGCTCGCGGAGGCCGTCGCCCGTCAGGAGAACGAGCGCGAGCACAAGCTGGGCGAGATCCTGCTCGAGCTCGGCGCGCTCGGCCGCGATGAGCTCGAGCAGTACATGCGCCTCCAGATCGAGGAGGCGGTCTATTACCTGTTCACCTGGACCGCGGGCACGTTCAATTTCGAGGCCGGCGTCCGCCCGGAGCAGAGCGACTTCCTCGTTCGCATCAACCCGGAGTTCCTGCTGCTCGAGGGCGCCCGACGGGTGGACGAGTGGAGCCTGATCGAGAAGAAGATTCCCTCGTTCGATCTCATCTTCGCGGTCGATCCCTCCCACGTCGGCGAATCGTCGGCCGAGCTCACCCCGGAGCAGCGGCAGCTCATCCCGCTGCTGAACGGCAGCCGCGACGTGCAGGCCCTGATCGATGAGACCGGGCTGGTCGAGTTCGAGGTGGGGAAGGCGCTGTTCGGACTGATCACCGCCGGCTTCGCGCACCGGGTCGGCACGTCGGCGGCGACTACGCCGCCGGTCAACGACGCGCGGGTCGAGGAGCACCGGAATCTGGGCGTGGCCTTCTACAAGGCCGGGATGCTGGACGAGTCGCTGCGCGAGTTCCGGCGAGTGGCCGATCTCCGGCCGGCCGACTCGAGCGCCCCGTTCCATCTGGGGCTGATCGCCGCGCGCCAGGGCCGCTGGGACGAGGCCGCGGCGGCGTTCCGGAAGGCAGCCGATGCCGCCGGTGGCCGGCCGGCCGCGCTCCACAACCTGGGCTACGCCCTCGAGCGTCTGGGCCGGCTCGACGAGGCGGAGGCGGCCTACGGCGACGCCGCGGGCCGGGCACGCGACGACGCGCGCATCATGCTCGGCTGGGGCATCGCGGCGCTCCGACGGAACGACCTCGAGGTGGCGCGCACCCGCCTCGCCCGCGCGCTCGAGCTGCTGGGCACGAAGCCGGTCCCCGCGCTCTGGTACTGGGCCGCCGCCCTCACCAGCGCGGGTCTCGACGACGCGGCCGGCGCCCTTCGAGCCGCCCGCGAGGGCGCCGCCGCGCACCCGGCCAATGCCGTCCTGCAGAACAATCTCGCCGTCCTGCTCGAGCAAGGGGGCGACCCGGCGGGCGCCGAGGCGGCGCTCCGGACGGCGTTGGCGGAAGACCCGTCGCTCCCGCAGGTCTCCAAGAACCTCGCGGACATTCTGTACCGGAACGGCCGCTTCGAGGAGGCGCGCGAAGCGTACGAGCGCGCGGCCAAGCTCGCGCCCGATCTGGGTGACGACCTCTATTTCAAGCTCGGCAACATCGCCTACAAGCGACGCGATAAGGAGCAGGCGCGCGAGAGCTGGGGCCGGGCCACCTCGCTCAACCCGGAGCACGCCCTGGCGCGCGCCAACCTCGCCATGCTGGACATGACGTGATCGACGAAGACCCGTCGTTCGCGGCGCTCGCGCGCCAGATCACGTCCGGCGCGGACTTCGTGCTGGCCGCGTACAAGGACAAGTGCATCCGCCGCCGCATCGCGGTGCGGATGCGGGCCTGCGGCGTGCACACCTACGACGACTACCGCGCACTGCTCGCCGGCTCGCCGGCGGAGTGCGACCGGCTGCGCGACGCGCTCACGATCAACGTCACCCGGTTCTACCGGAACCCGGAGACCTGGAACCTGGTCCGGCGCGTCGTGCTGCCGGCCCTGCTGGACGGCCGGGGCGAGCTTCGCGCGTGGAGCGCGGGATGCGCCTCGGGCGAGGAGCCGTACACGCTGGCGGTACTCGCGGCCGATTACCTGGACCGGAGCGGCCGGGGCGCGGCCCTCTCGCGGGTGAGCATCGACGCCACCGACATCGACCGCGGCAGCCTGGACCGCGCGCGGGCGGCGCGATACGCGGGCCCCGGGCTGGCCGAGCTCCCCGGCGATCTGGTCGGGCGCTACTTCGAGGCGGACGGCGCCGGCTGGCGGGTCGTCGAACGCGTGCGCAGCCGGGTGCAGGTGCGGCAGCTCGATCTGAGCCGGGACCCGCCGCCCAGGCTCGACTACGATCTCATCCTGTGCCGAAACCTGGTGATCTACTTCGACCGCCACACCCAGGAGCGGGTGTTCGGACTCTTCGCCGACGCGCTCGCTCCGGGCGGCTTTCTCGTGCTCGGCAAGGTCGAAACACTGTTCGGGGCCGCCCGCGAGCGGCTGATGCTCGTGGATCCGCGGGAACGGATCTACCGGCGGCCGGCGTGAGCGGCAGTGAGCTGCTGGTCCGCGTGGCCGACCTGCGCGCGGGGAGCGCGGGTGACGTGCTCCTTACGGTTGGCCTCGGAAGCTGCGTCGCGATTCTGCTCCACGATCCCGCGGTGCGGGTCGGCGGGCTGGCGCATGTGCTGCTGCCATCGCCCGCGCTTGCCCGCCCCGACGGCAATCCGGCCAAGTTCCCCCAGACCGCACTCCCGCGGCTGCTCGAGCTGATGGCGCAGCGCGGCGCGGTCGCCCGCCGCATGACGGCGCGGCTGGTGGGCGGGGCCAGCATGTTCGCGAGCCTGGCGGCCCCGGGCACCATCCAGATGGGCGAGCGCAACCTGGTGGCCTGCCGGCAGGTGCTGCACCAGCACGGGCTGCCCGTAACGGCGGAGGCGACCGGTGGCGACTACGGCCGAACGGTGCGGCTCTGGCCGGTGGACGGCCGGGTCGAAGTGTCCTCGGTGGCGCATGGCGTCAGCACGCTCTGAGCCGGCGGCCCCGCGCAGCGTCCTCGTGGTGGACGACAGCCCCTTCTTCCGGCGGCTGCTGAGCGACGTGCTGGAGGGCAGCGGAGAGTTCCGCGTCATCGCGACGGCGCGGAACGGCATGGATGCCGTCCAGAAGGTGCACGAGCACGCCCCCGAGCTGGTGCTGATGGACCTCGAGATGCCCGAGCTCGACGGGCTGGGCGCGATCGGCTACATCATGTCCGAGTCACCGAGGCCCATCGTGGTGGTGAGCTCCTATGCGGGCCGGGGAACCGCGGCGGCCATCCGCGCCCTCGAGCTCGGCGCGGTGGACCTGGTTCCCAAGGAAGAGGACCGCTCCGAGCCCAGCCTGGCGCGTTTCGAGGACCGGCTGCTGGCGGTGCTCCGCACCGTACGGTCGGCCAGCATTCTCCGGGTACCGGTGCTGGCCCGGCCGACGCGGGGGGCGGCGCCCCAGGCACTCTACTCGCTGCCGGGCCGGGCGCGGCGCTGCGCTGCCATCGCCGCCTCCACCGGTGGACCGCGCGCGCTGGCCGAAGTGGTGCCCCAGCTCACGCCCGGGCACGAGGCGGCGGTGCTGATCGTGCAGCACATGCCGCCCAGGTTCACCCACAGCCTCGCGGAGCGGCTCGCGACGCAGAGTAGGCTCAACGTGGTCGAGGCGCAGCACGGCACGCCGCTGCTCGCGGACACCGCATACGTGGCACCGGGAGACTATCACATGCGCGTCGTGGCCGGTCACGATGGACTTCGCATCGAGCTGGACCAGCAGCCGCCTGTTTGGGGCGTCCGCCCCGCAGCCGACCCGCTCTTCCGGAGCGTGGCGGAGATCTTCGGCCGCAGCGCAGTCGGCGTGGTGCTTACCGGGCTCGGACGCGACGGTGCCGAAGGACTCCGTGCCATCCGCGAAGCCGGTGGCGTCGGGATCGCGCAGGACCGCGAGACCGCCACGATCTTCGGGATGCCAAGCGCCGCGGTCCAGGCCGGCGGAGTGGATCACGTCCTGCCGATCGGCCGGATCGCTGCCCGGGTCGGCGTCGAGCTCGCCCGGATGGCGGCCTCCTGAACGCCGGGGCGGGGCACCTGCTGGTGCGGGCGGGCGGGCGGCTGGTCGGCCTGCCGCTTCAGCAGACCATCGAGGTGCTCGACCCGGGTGCCGCGTTCCCGGTGCCTGCGCGCGAGCGGGCGCTCCGCGGCGTGACGGTGGTCCGCGGGCGGATCATCCCCCTCGTCCATCTCGGCGCCCTGCTCGAAGACGCGCCCTGCCCATCCGAGCGGAGCGAGACGGGGGTGCTGGTCGATCTCGACGGCCGCCGGCTCTGCCTGGAAGTGGAGGGGGCCGAGTCGGTGCTCCATGGAGCGGCGCTCGCGAGCGCCGCCGGTTCCGGCCTGCCCTGGGCCGCGGCCGTGGCCCGGACGGAGGCCGGCCTGGTGCCACTGCTCGATCTCACCGCGCTCGGCGCGCGCATCCTGGAGGCCACGGCGGCATGACCACCGGCGACGACGTCCAGCTCGTGAGCTTTCGGGTGGGTCCGCAGGAGTTCGCGTTCGACATCCTGCAGGTCGAGCGGATTCTGCGCCCCGTCTCTCCCGCGCCGCTCCCCCGGGCACCCGAGTTCCTGGAGGGTGTGGTGCCGTATGAGGGGGGCGCCGTCCCGGTGGTGGACCTGCGGAAGCGGTTCGAGCTCGCGGCCCCGATGCGCGAGGAGACCCGACTCATGGTGGTGGACGTGGGCGAGCAGCGCGTGGGCGTCCTGGTGGACGAGGTGCGGGAGGTGCTCCGGGTGGACAGCACGACCATCAGTGCGCCCGGTCCGATGGTCAGCGGGCTCGCGGCCGCCTATATCTCGGGGATCGTGACCCGGCCCGAGCGCACGATCATCATCCTGAACGCGCGCCGGCTGCTCTCGGCGACGGAGCGCATGGCGCTGACCGCCATCGGGGAGAACGACGCGTGACCGAGCCCTGGCTGGCAGCGCTCAAGGGGCAGTTCCAGGCCATCGAGGCCCGAATCGGCACGGCCTCGCAGCCGGCCGAGCGCGAGGCGGTCAAACAGGAGATCATCGCGCTCTTCAAGCGCGTGGACGGTGCGTTGAGCGATCTGGGACAGATCAAGGAAAGCATCCGCGGGCTGGTGGAGCGCTACAAACAGGCCGCGGCGCCCGAGGCGGCGTCGGCGCCGCAGTTCACCGGCGCTCGTCCGGCGGTCCATGCCGATCACCTCGGCGCCTCGACCTACATCGAGAAGGGCTGGAGCCTCATCGCCCTGGGCGACCACGCCGGCGCAATCCAGGCCCTGGAGAAGGCGCTAACCCTGGCCCCCGGCGAGACCCAGGCGCTCTCCCTGCTCGGCTGGGCTCAGATGCTCCACGAGAACTACGACGACGCGCTGGCCACCTTCTCGCGGGTGCTCATGAAGGAGCCGGCCAACGCCCTCGCTCGCATCAACGTGGGCTACATCTGCCTCAAGAAGCGGATCTTCGGCGAGGCCATCGAGCACCTCTCCAAGGCCATCCGGCTCGACAACGACCGCAAGGCCACCTTGTACGCCCACTATTATCTGGGACTGGTCTATCTCGAGCGGGAGATGTACGAAGACGCCCAAACCTTCCTGCGCAAGACTCTGACGATCGGGCCCAACCTGATCGAGGCGCGGTTCGAGCTGGGGCGCGCACTCTGGCTCGGGGGCCGGCGGGAGGAGGCGATGCAGGCCTGGGCCGAGGGCCACCGGGCCAACAAATTCAATCCCTGGGCCAAGCGCTGCAAGGAAATGCTCGACGTGGCCGCCGCGGGGGGTGAGGTCCCGCGCAGCCCGCTCTCCTAGCGCTCCTTCTCTTCCTCCTCCAGGGGACTCCATCCGCCTGGCAGGTCGGGCGCGTGACCGTCGTCGCGTGGCCGCCCCAGCGTTCGCTCGCGGTCGAGCTCGCCCAGGTCGCCGACCGCACCGCCGAGTGGCCCGGTCTCGGCCGGCGCGACCCGAAACCGCTCCGCCTCATCGTCGCTCCCAACGAACGACTGCTCGACTCGCTCACCGGAGGGCGGGCCCCCGCCTGGGGCGTGGCGGTCGCCGTGCCCGCCGCCCGCACCATCCTCCTCCGCGCCGATCAGCCCGACCTCGTCCGCACGCTGCGGCATGAGCTGGCGCACCTCGCGCTCCATGATGCGGTCCAGGTAAGGGTGCCGCTCTGGTTCGACGAGGGCTACGCGACGTGGGCGGCAGGCGAATGGGAGCGGTACGGCGGGCTCGAGCTCAACGTGGCGGTGGTGCGAGGGGCGGTACCGTCGCTCACCGAGCTGGACGGCGCGCTGCGCGGCTCGGGCGCCGCGGCCTCCGACGCCTACGCGCTTGCCGCCACGGCGGTGGTCGAGCTGGCCCGGCGGAACCCGACCGGCACGCTGGCACCGCTGCTCCAGCGACTGGAGGCGGGAGACGATTTCGCGGCCGCGGTTCTGGCCACCACCGGCCTCCCGCTCGACCGGTTCGAGCAGGAGTGGCAGCGGGCGGTCCGTCGGCGGTACAACCTGGGCCAGTGGCTCATGGCCGGCGGCGGCTGGGCCGTGGTGGGCCTGCTGGTGCTGTGGCTGGTGCGCCGGCGCCGGCGCCTCGACCGGGTGCGGCGCGCGGCGTTGGACGAAGGGTGGGACATCGATCCGGAAGCGCAGGAGGGAGCGGAACTTGACCCGACCTCGGATAGGTGATAGCCTCAATGATTATGCCCAGCGCACGCCCAGCGGCACCTCCGCCAGGTAGCACCCCGGTCACCCGACGGTTTCGCCTCGCGCCGAGAAACCTGGCGGTGCTCGTCGCGGCGGTCCTGGTGCTCGTCGTCGGGTACCTGACGCTGGCCGCGGGGCACGCCAGCGCCGCCGCGGTGCTGCTGGTCCTGGGCTACTGCGTACTCTTCCCGATCGGCATCGCGCTCTAGCCGAGTGCCCGCCGTCACGGCACGGACCCTGCACATCAGCGCAGATCTCTGGAGCGGCGTCGGGAACGCAACGTCGGGCGAATAGCTCAGCCGGTTCAGAGCGCCTGCCTTACACGCAGGAAGTCGGGGGTTCGAATCCCTCTTCGCCCATTCACATCCGCGTGTCGCATGCGCATGGCGCATTCGCGCGCGCGGTGAGTGCCGGCCCCGGCGGGCCGATATCCTGTGGAGGTAAAGGAATGTCCCTGTTTCGTCTCGTCGTCGCCGCCATGCTGGGGAGTACGCTCCTGGCGCCGCTCCAGGCACAGGGCATCCCGCGCAACGCGCGCCGCTCCACGACGGTGAACTCGAATCCCCGCCTCATGGTCGCCAACCCGTTCGCCTTCGCCCCGGCCGACTCGGCGCCGGCGGTGCGGATCGGCACCGGAGTCCGGCAGGAGCTGAAGGACGTTGCCGGGGGCGACTATCAGGTCATCGAGCAGTCGCAGATGAACGACGCGCTCACGCAGTACGGCTACCCCACCGACGCCATCCTGAGCCCGGCCCTGGCGACAACGCTCGCCAAGAACATACAGGCGCGTTTCGTAGTCACCTCGACCATGAATAAGGAAAAGAGCGGGGGGTACGTGGTCACCGCCCGCCTGATCGGGGTCAACGATGACGCCGGCCAGGTGGTGACCCTCGCGCAGAAGCCCGGCGAGGCCCCCGAAGCGTTCGGAAAGCGCCTGGCCGACGCGCTCGAGCCCGCCGTCAAGGCGCTCGACGACGCCAAGGCGTGCATCGACCAGCGCACCTCCAAGCCCGACAAGGCCGAGGACGCTGCCAAGAAGGCGCTCAAGGAGGTACCCGACCACGGCCTGGCCGAATACTGCCTCGCGCTCCTGGCGCAGGACAAGAAGGCGCCGCGCGGGGAGGTCGTGAAGCACCTGCAGGCCTCCACCAAGGGCGACCCGCTCAGTCTGCCGGTCTGGACTGCCCTGGCGACCCAGTACCAGCAGGCCAACGACACGGCCAACACGCTGGTGGCGTTCAAGCAGATGCTGCGGGTGGCGCCGACCAACCAGAAGCTGCGAGAAGAGCTGTTCAAGTATTTCCTGCAGAGCGGCCATCCGGAGACCGCGCGCGACGTGGCCGACGAGGGGCTCAAGCTCGACCCGTACAACGCCGACCTCTACGACCTGAAGAGCAATGCGTGCCTCTTCCTGAGCGACTTCAAGTGTGCGGTGCAGGCGCTCGAGACGCTCTACGCCACCGACAGCACCAAGGCGGACACGCTGTTCTTCACCAAGATCTCCGCGGCGGCCGGCGAAGGCGAGAAGCCCGACACGGCGGCGCTGCTCAAGTGGGCGCAGATCGGCACGCGCAAATATCCGGACAACCTGACGCTGCTCGGGTATCTCAACAAGGCGTATACCCTGACCGGGCAGACCGACAGCGTGGTCGCGGTCACCAACCGGATCATGGCCAAGGACACCACCGACGTGGTCCCCGCGCTGTCGGCGGCCAAGGCGCTGGTCGACGCCAAGCGCCCCAAGGATGCGGTCCCGTTCCTCGACTTCGCCATCAAGCACGGCGATCCGCAGGCAAAGGAGAACGCCGCGGCGCTGCTCTACACTGGCGCGGCTCCGCTGCTCCAGGAGCAGCCGCAGGACCTCCAGGGCGCGGCCGAGCTGCTCCGTATGGCGGTCGCCGCGGCGAGCCCCACGGGCAAGGTTCAGCCCGCGGCCAATTACCTGCTTGGCCTGGCCACCCTCTTCCAGGTGCCCCAGATCGACCCGCAGGCCGAGAAGCAGAAGTCCTGCGATCTGGCCCGCCAGGAGGAGAGCCTGCTCGGCGAGGCCGAGACCGCCCTCACCGCCGGCCGCACCGCGAACCCCGAGGCCGTGGACAAGAACCTCGGGATCATCAAGCAGTACAAGCCGCGCGTGGCTTCGATGTTGAAGGCGTACTGTAAGTAGTCGTTAGTCGCTAGTCGTCAGTCGCTAGAGGACCATCTAACGACTGACGACTGGCGACTAACGACAGTCCTCCCTATATTCCCCCCGCGTTCCGGGGGCTGTAGCTCAGCTTGGTTAGAGTGCCGCACTGTCACTGCGGAGGTCGCGGGTTCGAGCCCCGTCAGCCCCGCTCCCTCTGTTGCGAACGTGTCACCCCGTCCCGGTGGGCGGGGTGTTTCGTTTCCGCCTGGCATCGAGATGGCTGATCCCGCGGTACCCGTCCACGTTCCCGTGCTGCTCGCTCCCGTGCTCGCCGCGGCGGCGCGGGCGCGGCGCGTGGTGGATGCAACGCTGGGGGATGGCGGACATGCGGCGGCACTTCGGGAGGCCGGAGCCGAGGTGCTGGGCATTGACCGCGACCCTGCCGCGATCGCGGTGAGCCGGCGGCGGCTGGGCGGCGAGCGGATGCGCTATCTCGAGGCCGCCTACGACTCGCCTGAAGCACTCGCTGCCGTGGCGGGGCTCCGGCCCGACTTCATCCTGCTCGACCTGGGTGTCTCCTCCCGCCAATTGGACGAGGCCGGACGCGGATTTACTTTCCGTCCGGGCGCGCCGCTCGACATGCGCATGGAGCACGCCGGCCCCTCCGCCGCCGACCTGCTGAACACGGCCGGCGAGTCGGAGCTGGCCCACATCTTCGCGGAGTTCGGCGATGAGCGGCAGAGTCGTCGGCTGGCGCGGGAGATCGTCCGCCGGCGCGCCCGCCACCCGTTCGCCATCAGCGACGATCTGGTCAACGCCATCCGTGCCACGCTGGGGCCGCGTGCCGGCCCCTCGGAGTTCGCGCGGCTGTTCCAGGCGGTGCGCATCGCCGTGAACGACGAGCTGGCGGGGCTGGGGCGGGCGCTGCCGGCGCTGCGCGATGCGCTCGAGTCCGGCGGCCGGCTGGCGGTGATCACCTATCACTCGGGCGAGGACCGGCTGGTCAAGCAGGCGTTCCGCGAGTGGGCCCAGGCCTGCATCTGCCCGCCGGGGCAGCCGGTCTGCACCTGCCGCGGCCATCCGCTCGGCCGGCTGGTGCCGCGCAAGCCGATCGTGCCCGACGCGGACGAAGTGGCGGCCAATCCCCGCGCGCGCAGCGCGCACCTTCGGATCTTCCAGGCGGGCGATGCGTCTTAAGGGACGGCACTGGCTCATGCTCTGGCTCGTTCTCCTGCTCGGCGTGCTGGTGGCGATCACTGCGCGCCAGACCGCCGGCTTCCGCACTGCCCGCCGGCTGCGCGACCTCCGGGAGGAGCGGCTGGCGCTGGAGTCGCGCCGTGCGGAGCTGGAACGCCGGATCCGCGCGGCCTCGAGCCGGCAGGTGCTCGTGCCGTTGGTGGAGCGCACCCTCGGGCTGCACGAGCCGGCCGACTCGGAGTTCGTTCTCTTCGCCCTGCCGCCCGCAGTCGCCGAGCACTGATGGCCAAGCCCGCCGTTCGCATCGCCGCCATTCAGTTCGGATTCGTCGTCGGCATCCTGGCCGTGCTGACCCGCGCGGCCCAGCTCCAGATCGTCGAGGCCGAGCGCTGGGAGGCGGAGGCGGCCCGCCAGCGCACCGAGAAGGTGGTGCTGCCGGCCCGGCGCGGCGCGCTGTACGACCGGAACGGGATTCCGCTCGCCGTCACCCAGGAGTTCTATCACGTCGGGATCGCGCCCAACGAACTGGAGGACATCCGCTCGGCGTTCGTCCTGCTGGTGCGGAGCCTGGGCGTCTCCGCCCCGGCGCTGAATGCGGAGTTTCAGGCGCGGAAGCGCTGGATCTATCTTCACGGGCCGTTCAACGCGACCCAGGTGCAGCCCCTCCGCAGCGTCCGCGGGATCCACCTCACCGGCGAGTATCAGCGGTTCTACCCGTCCCGCGAGCTGGCGCGGCCCATCATCGGCGGGCTGGCGCCGGACCAGTCGGTGGGCGCTTCGGGAATGGAGGGCGCCCTCGATTCGCTGTTGACCGGACGGCCGGGACAGGCGGTACTGCTCAAGGATCGCGCGGGCCGGCGCTACGACTCGCCCGGGCGCAAGGTTCGCGACCCGGTGCCGGGGAACGACGTCACCCTCACCATCGATGCCGAGCTGCAGGAGATCGCCGAGCGCGGGCTCGACGACGCGCTCGAGCAGATGAAGGCCGAGGGCGGGGACGTGGTCTTCCTCGACCCCGAGACGGGCGAGCTCCTGGCCCTGGCCTCGCGCCGGGCCGCCGGTGGCGGCGCGCCGAGCGCCTCCACCTTCACCGATCCGTTCGAGCCCGGCTCGACGGCCAAGCTGTTCACCGCCGCCGCGCTGCTCATGCACGAGCGCGTGACGCCCGAGGACGAGGTCTCGGGTGAGAACGGCGTGTGGAACATGCCCACCAACTCCCGCGGCCGCACCCGCCGCATCAGCGATGCCCACGCCGAGCACGGAGGACTCACGCTGGCGCACGCGATCCAGGTGTCGAGCAACATCGCGATGGCCAAGTTCTCCCAGCGGCTCCGCCCCGAGGAGCAGTTCGAGATGCTGCGTGACTTCGGGTTCGGGACGCCCACGGGGGCGGAGTTCCCCGGCGAGTCGCGCGGGATCCTCGCGTTTCCCGACCACTGGCAGCCGATGTACACCCGCGCCAGCATGGCCATGGGGTACGAGTTCGGGGTCACGCCGGTGCAGCTTGCCGCGGCGTACGGGGCCATCGCGAACGACGGAGTCCTGCTTACGCCTACGCTGGTTCGCGAGGTGCGCTCGCCCGAGGGAGAGATACTCTACCGGCACCGGCCGGAGCCGGTACGGCGGGTGGTGACCTCGGAGGTGGCGGCGAAATTGCGGGAATTTCTCCGGGAGGCGGCGGGTGCGGAGGGAACGGGCGGCCGGGCGCAGCTCGCCAACTACTCGGTCCTCGGCAAGACAGGGACGGCAGTGCGGTTCGTGGACGGACACTACGTCCACGGGCAGTACACCGCCTCGTTCGCGGCCATCTTCCCGGCCGATCACCCGCAGCTCGTGGTCATCGTGAAGATCGACGATCCACGGGGGAGCTACTACGGCGGGCTCACGGCAGCGCCCGTCACCCGGATGATGCTGCAGCAGGCGCTGGCTTCTCGCCGGGTGGCGATCGACCGCGGTCGCCTGGCGGCCACGGAGGAGGCGCCGCCGGAGACCCGCGCGCCCGTTGCCGCGGCGCCGGGGCCAGCCCCGGTGCTGGTCACGCTGCCATACCGTGCGCCCGAGGCCGACTCGGCGCTGCGGCCCGTGCCCGACGTCGCCGGCCGCTCCATCCGGGAGGCTGCGCTCGCGCTGCACCGGCGCGGTTTCCGGGTGGATCTCCGCGGCCTCGGGCGGGTGGCGCGGACCGTTCCAGGGGCGGGGGAGAATGCCCGGCCCGGATCGCCGGTGCTGGTGCTGGCCGAGTGACGTGAACCAGGGAGTCGTTCCGATGCCTCTCCGATGGTCCGAACTGCTCGACGAGCTCAGGCGCGGCGATCTTCTCGTCGAGGCGCCGCCCGGCGGCCCCATGCCGGCTGGGATTGGTGCCGACAGCCGGGCGATCGGGCCGGGGATGGTCTACATCGCGGTCCGCGGCTCGCAAGCCGACGGGCACCGCTTCGTGCCCGACGCGGTTCGCCGGGGCGCGGCGGCCGTTGTCGTCGAGGCGCCCCAGAACTCCGGCGTGGCCGAGATCGTGGTCCGCGATGGGCGCCGCGCTGCCCTCCTGCTGGGTTCCGCCTGGTACGGACATCCGGGCCGACGGCTCACGCTCATCGGCATTACCGGCACGAACGGCAAGACCACGACCACCGGTCTCGTGCGCCATCTCTTCAACGGCGGCGGGACGGCCGCGAGCATCGGGACGCTCGGGGCCTTCGACGGACGCGGCGAATCGGTCGACTCGACTGCCGGCTCGCTCACCACGCCGGGGCCGATCGACCTCCAGGCCACGCTGGCAGCGCTGCTTGCGCGGGGCACGACGCACGTGGCCATGGAGGCATCGTCGCACAGCCTCGACCAGGGGCGGCTCGACGGACTCACCTTCGCGGCGGGCGTCTTCACCAACCTGACTCGGGATCATCTGGACTATCACCGCACCATGGAGGCGTACCTCGAAGCCAAGCTGCGGCTGCGCGGCCTGCTCGGGCTCGACGGGGTCGAGGTCGTAAACCTGGACGACGACGCGTGGCGGGTGATCCCGCCGAGCCCGCGGCGCGTGACCTTCGGGCTCCATCCCGCGGCCGACGTCCGGGGCTCCGGCGTCGTGCTCGACAGCGCCGGCAGCCGCTTCCGACTTGAAGGGTGCTTCGGCACGGCGGAAGTCTCGCTGCCGCTGCTGGGCGACTTCAACGTCTCCAACGCGCTCGCCGCCGCGGCCTGCGCGCTCGGCCTCGGCCGCACGCTCGGCGCGGCGGTGGAGCGGCTGGCGGCCGCGCCGCAGGTGCCGGGGCGGATGGAGCGGATCTCGGACACGCCCTGCATCGTGCTCCGCGACTACGCGCATACGCCCGACGCGCTCGAGCGCGCGCTGGCGACGCTGCGCCCGCTGGTGGGCGGCCGGCTCATCGTGGTCTTCGGCTGCGGCGGCGACCGCGACAAGGGGAAGCGGCCGCTGATGGGTCGGATCGCGGCGGAGGGCGCCGACCTCGCCATCGCGACCTCGGACAATCCGCGCACCGAGGACCCGGACGCGATCATCGACGACATCGAGCAGGGCATGGGGAACGTGCCCCATCTCCGGATCACCGATCGTCTGGCCGCGATCCACGCCGCGCTGGAGCAGGGGCGTGCGGGCGACACGGTGCTGCTCGCCGGCAAGGGCCACGAGACCTACCAGGTCCTCGGCACCGAGAAGGTGCCGTTCGACGAGCGGGAGATCGTCCGGGACATCGTGGGACCGGAGTCGTGACCGCCTGGACCACGGCGCGAGT
>DASUXW010000251.1:0-15782 GCA_036377715.1 Gemmatimonadales bacterium | reverse complement strand
CGCGACCCCCGCGGCCCCGAGCGTGAACCCCGCGCGCGTGCGCGCCGGCAGTGCCGTGCAGAGGAGCACGGGCAGGCCAAGCGCGACCAGATGCGCCATGAAGTTGCGGTTGCCGAAGGTGCCGCCCGGTGCGCGGGTGAGGCTCGCGAGATCGCTCGTGACCAGTCCGTAGGCCTGGACCAAACCCGTGATCGCACCGAGCACCACCGCCGCGGACAACCCCACGAGCAGCGCCCGGCGCAGTCCCGCCCGCGCGATCGCCCGGCCGCACCAGAACAGCGCCACCCCGGCGAGGCTCACCCCGAATGCGCGCCAGGCGAGCCAGCCGTTCACCGCCAGCAGCGCCGAGGCCGCGGAGAGCGCCAGGTACCCGGCAAGAAGCAGGTCCACCAGGCCGATGCTCAGCCGCCGAGCCGCGCCGAGGCAGAGCAGGGAGGCCGCGAGTGCCGCCGTGCACAGCACCAGCTCCTTGGGAAAGGTGTAGCGGTCGAGCTGGAAGACGGGGTAGGGCAGTGCCGCCAGCACCACGGCGAATCCCGCCGCCAGGATCACGGCCGTGGCAAGGATGATCGCCGTCGGCGCGTCGGGCGCGCTACGCGGCGGGTGCTCGTGAAGCAAGGACCTCTCCTCGGGGGACGACGGGTCGGCGGCCCGAAGTATAAGATTGGAGGATGTACGCGGCCACCGTCGGCGCCGTGCGCTACCGGTTCCCCGATCTCCGCACCCTGCTCGCCCGCGCATCGCCGGCCCGCTCGGGCGACGTGCTGGCCGGCCTCGCCGCGGCGAGCGCCGAAGAGCGGGTCGCGGCACAGCTCGCGCTGGCCGACCTGCCGCTGCCGGTCCTGCTCGAGGAACCGGTCGTTCCGTACGAGCGGGACGAGGTCACCCGACTCATCATCGACACGCACGATGCCGCCGCATTCGCGCCCGTCCGCCATCTCACCGTGGGCGGGCTTCGCGAATGGCTGCTCTCGTATGAGGCCACCGCCGAGGCGCTCGCCGCGATCGCGCCGGGCATCACACCGGAAATCGCCGCCGCGGTCTCCAAGCTCATGCGGCTCCAGGACCTCGTGCTCGTGGCCGGGAAATGCCGGGTGGTGACCCGGTTCCGGAACACGATCGGCCTCCCCGGCCGGCTCAGCGTGCGACTCCAGCCCAACCATCCCACCGATGACCCCCGCGGAATCGCCGCGGCGATCCTCGACGGCCTGCTCTACGGGAGCGGCGATGCCGTGATCGGCATCAATCCCGCCACCGACAGCGTCGAGACCGTCGTCACCCTGCTCGAGATGGTGGACGCCACCCGCGAGCGCTTCGCGATCCCGACCCAGAGCTGCGTCCTGGCCCACGTCACGACGACCCTTGAAGCGATCCGCCGCCGCGCCCCGGTGGACCTCGTCTTCCAGTCCATCGCCGGCACCGAAGCCGCGAACGCCGCCTTCGGCATCACGCTCGCGCTGCTGCGCGAGGCGAACGATGCGGCGCTCTCGCTCGGGCGCGGCACACTGGGCGACAACGTGATGTATTTCGAGACCGGCCAGGGCAGCGCGCTCTCGGCCGAGGCGAACCATGGGGTGGACCAGCAGACCTGCGAGGCCCGCGCCTACGCCGTGGCCCGCCGGTTCCGGCCGCTGCTGGTGAACACCGTGGTCGGGTTCATCGGGCCGGAGTACCTCTACGACGGCAAACAGATCACGCGCGCGGGGCTGGAAGACCACTTCTGCGGCAAGCTGATGGGCCTGCCCATGGGCTGCGACGTCTGCTACACCAACCACGCCGAGGCCGACCAGGACGACATGGACGCGCTGCTCACCCTCCTGGGCGCGGCGGGGGTCACCTACATCATGGGCGTCCCGGGCGCCGACGACGTCATGCTGGGCTACCAGAGCACCTCGTTTCACGACGCCCTGTATCTCCGCCAGCTGCTCGGCCTCCGGCCCGCGCCCGAGTTCGAAGCCTGGCTCGAGCAGATGGGGGTCCTGGGCCCGTCCGGCCGCCTGCTGCCCCCACGAGGGGCCGCCCTGCGGCTGCTGGAGCCACCCCCGGCCGGTGATTTGGCACACCGCACCGACCACCGCTAGCAACACATGGTAGGGCCCGTTCTCAAGTGGGTCACACAGCGCGGAGGCCGCCGGGCGGAGGCCCCTGGCCGGCCGCGGTACAGGAGCGACACCATGACGATGCCCAACACGACGGAAACGGCCGAAGAGCCCCGGGGCGGCGGCGGCGCACGAGCCCAGATCCGGGAGGTGAAGGATCAGGTCGTCGATCAGGCCAGAAACACGTACCGCCAGGCACGTGACAGCGCCACCGACAGCCTGAGCCGGAGCCGGAACGAAACCGCCGACCGAATGAACGGGATCGCGAGCGCCTTCCGGCGCACCAGCGAGAGCCTCCGGTCGGAGCAGCAGGACCGGCTGGCCGGCCTGACCGACACCGTGGCCGAGCAGGTGGACCGTTTCTCCTCCTACCTGCGCAATCATGACCTCGGCGACGTGCGCAACGACGTCGAGAACCTCGCCCGCCGCCAGCCGGCGGTCGCGATCGGCGCCGCGCTCGCGCTCGGAATACTGGGCGCACGATTCCTCAAGAGCTCGCAACGCAACCACGACGACGACTGGTCGCGCCGGGAGGAGTGGAGCGGAGGCACCTATGGCGGAGCTTAGATCGCGGACGGGCGAAGAGCGATCCATCGGCGAGCTTTTCGGCGAGTTGTCGCAGGACATGGCGCTGCTGGTGCGGCAGGAGACCCAGCTCGCCAAGACGGAAATGCAGCAGAAGCTGTCGAAGGTCACGCAGGACCTGGCGGCGCTGGTGACCGGCGGCATCGTCGCCTACCTGGGCGGGCTCGCCCTTACGGCGTTCCTCATTCTCCTCCTGATCGATCCCATCGGGCTGCCGCCCTGGCTCTCCGCGCTGATCGTCGGCGTGGTCCTCGGGGCGATCGGCTGGGTGATGCTGCAGCGCGGGCTCAAGAACCTGAAGGAGGTCGATCCCGCGCCGAGGCGCACGGTGGAGAGCATCAAGGAAGACATCCAATGGGCGAAGGAGCAGCGGCCATGAACGAATACCAGCGCGATGCGGCGGAGCGGGAGTTCGCCGAAGACGTCTCGGGGACCGAGCGCTCGCCCGAGGAGATCCAGCGTGACATCGAGCGCACCCGGGAGCGGATGAGCAACAACATCGACGCGCTCGGCGATCGGCTGAGCCCGGAGAATCTGAAGCACCAGGCCAAGGAGGCGATCACCGACAAGGCGCAGGACGTCGTGTCCAGCGTCGGCGACCAGGCGCGGCAGACCGGCTCCCGGGTCGTGGACTTCATCACCCAGAATCCGCTCCCGGTCGCCGCGGTAGGCCTGGGCGCGATCTGGCTCTTCACCCTGCGGAACAAGAGCGAGGTCTCGGGCGACCGGATGGCCCGCTTCGCGTACACCGGTCCCGAGCGCCGGCAGCCGAACGGCCGGTCGGACCTTCGCCGCCGCCTGACCGACCGCGCCGAGCACATGAAGGAGCGGATGGGCGAGAAGGCCTCCGAGGCCGGCGAGCGCGCGGGTGAGATCAAGGACCGGATGCAGGAGCGCGCCGGCGAGCTGGGCAGCGAAGCGAAGTCGAAGGCGCGCGAGGCCAAGAGCGGGCTCGAGCGCATGATGCACGAGAATCCGCTGGCGCTCGCCGTCGGCGCCGCCGTCATTGGTGTCGCACTGGGGCTCCTGCTCCCCGAGACCGACAAGGAGCGTGAGATGATGGGGCCGGCCCGCGACCGCCTGGGCGACCGGGTCCAGGACACCGCGGAGCGGGTCAAGGACGCCGCGGTCGAGGCCGGCCGCGAGGTCAAGGAGACCGTCAAGGATGAGGTCGCCTTTCGCGGTCCCGAGGTCAAGAACGCCGTAAAGGATGCCGCCTCCACGGTAAAGCAGCAGGTGAAGGAGTCGGCCGGCCGGGTCGCCCGGGAGGCCAAGAAGGAGTAGGCGCGATGAACTTCAAGGAGGGCTTCAGCCTGCTGAAGGACAGCGGGAAGGAGTTCATGGACGACGGGAGCACCACGCAGGCGGCGGCCCTCTCCTACTACACCATCTTCTCGCTGCCGCCCCTGCTGCTCCTCATTCTGATGATCCTCGGCGCGGTGGTCGATCCGCACGAGGTGCAGCAGCAGCTGCAGGGGCAGCTCGGGGCGCTCATGGGGCCGTCCGCGAGCAGGCAGGTCGGCACCATGATGCAGCAGGCGAACCAGCCGGGCTCGGGGAGCGTGCTGACCACCATCCTGAGCATCGCCGCGCTGCTGTTCGGCGCGACCGGCGCCTTCGGCCAGCTCCAGGCGGCCATCAACCGCGCCTGGGAGGTCATGCCCGATCCCGACAAGGGCGGTCTCAAGGCGGTGCTCCTCAAGCGCGTATTCTCGTTCGGCATGATTCTCAGCATCGCGTTCCTGCTGCTGGTCTCCCTGGTGCTGAGCGCGCTGCTCTCGGCGTTCGGGAATGCGCTCAACCAGTACCTGCCCAGCGGGTTCTCGGGGCCGCTGCTGCAGGTGATCAACCAGCTCATCTCGCTGCTCGTGATCACGCTGCTCTTCGCGGCCATCTTCAAGGTGCTGCCCGACGCGAGGGTGGCCTGGCGCGACGTGTGGGTGGGCGCCGCGTTCACGGCCGTGCTGTTCGTGATCGGCAAGTATCTCATCGGACTCTACCTGGGCCACAGCAACCCGGGCCAGGCGTTCGGCGCGGCGGGCAGCCTGGCCGTAATGTTCATCTGGGTCTACTACTCCTCGATGATTCTCCTGTTCGGGGCGGAGTTCACCCAGGTCTGGGCCAAGCGGCACGGCAGCGGCATCGCGCCCGACCGCGGGGCCGTTCGGGTCCTGGAGGAGCGTCGGCCGCTCCGCGAGGGGGAGCCCGCGCCCGCCTAGCCGGTGTAGCTTCCCCGAGTGCACCAGAACTACGCCCGCATCTACGCCGTCGTACGCCGGATTCCCCGGGGCCGCGTCGCCACCTATGGTCAGGTGGCGGCGCTGGCCAGGGCCTCAGGCGCGCGTCAGGTAGGCTACGCCCTCCATGCGCTCCCGCAGGGCACGGCGGTGCCGTGGCACCGGGTGCTCAACGCCGCGGGCCGGGTCAGTCCGCGCGCCGTCCCCGGCGGCGAGCTGGTCCAGCGCCGGTTGCTCGAACGGGAAGGCGTGCGGTTCGATGCGCGGGGGCGGGTCCGCCTGACCGAAGCGGGCTGGCGCCCTCGGGCGCGCAGTCACGCAGGTTCAAGAGCAGATTCAACGGAGGAGTGATCGATGCGTGTGTTTGTGACCGGCGCGACCGGCTACATCGGAACCGCGGTCGCCGAGCGGCTGCGCGCCGCCGGGCATGAGGTGGAAGGGCTGGCGCGGACCGATGCGGCGGGGCAGAAGCTGCTCCGCGCCGGCGTGCAGCCTGTCCGGGGCGACTTCGGTAACCTGGCGCGGCTCGCGGCGACCGCCCGCGCAGCCGATGGTGTGATCAGCCTCGGCACGACCTACGATCCGGCGGTGGACGGGCCCGCCGTGGATGCGATGCTCGACGCGCTTGCGGGCAGCGGCAAGCCGTTCCTCTACACCAGCGGCATCTGGTCTCACGGCGACACGGGTGGCCGGGTAGTGGACGAGACCACGCCGGCGCGACCAGCGGAGCTCGTGGCCTGGCGCGTGGCGGTGGAAGACCGGGTGCTCGCCGCGGCAGAGCGCAACGTGCGGAGCGTCGTCATCCGGCCGGCGATCGTCTACGGTCGACGTGGCGGGATCCCCGCGGGCTTCGCGGAGTCGGCACGCAAGGAAGGGGCGGCACGCTTCGTCGGTACCGGCGAGAATCGTTGGCCGTTCGTCCACATCGACGACCTGGCCGACCTGTACCTGGCCGCGCTCGAGCGCGCGCCCGCCGGCACACTGCTGCTCGCCACGACAGGGCCGGCCATCTCCGTCCGTGAGGTCGCCGAGGCGGCAAGCCGCGGCGCCGGCGCGGACGGGCGCACCGCTGCCACACCGCTGAACGAGGCGCGGCGCACGATGGGGCCCTACGCTGATGCCCTCGTGCTCGACCAGCAGGCGTCGGGGCGACGGGCGGAGGAGCTGCTCGGATGGCGCCCCCACCGGCCCGGGGTCCTGGAGGAGATGGAGCACGGCTCCTACGCGGTCGCGGCAACCCGGTGAGCGGCACGCCGCCCGGCCATTCGCCCGCGGCACCCGACCCATGGCAGCCGCTGCGCGCGCTCACCCCGGCGCGCATCGCGCTGGGGCGGGCGGGCGCGAGCCTCCCCACCCGGGCGCATCTCGATTTCCAGCTGGCCCATGCCCGCGCACGCGATGCGGTCCACGACGCACTCGACGTCGAATACCTGGCCGCCGATCTGGCCAGGTGCGACTTCGAGTCCGTCACGGTGAGGAGCGCCGCTGCCGACCGCACGACCTACCTCCAGCGCCCCGACCTGGGCCGGCGGCTCGAGCCCGAGTCCCGCGAGCGCCTGGGGACGCTGGCCGTGGCGCCCCACGTCGATTCCGCGCTGGTCGTGGCCGACGGGCTCTCTGCCCGGGCTACGCAGCACCACGCCGCGCCGGTGCTCGCCGCGCTCGCGCCTGCCCTCCGGAACGCCGGGTGGCGCATCGCTCCCGTGGTCATCGCTCTCCAGGGCCGCGTCGCCCTCGGCGACGAGATCGGCCAGGTGCTCGGCGCCCGCCTGGTGCTGGTGCTGCTCGGCGAGCGCCCGGGCCTGAGCGCGCCCGACAGCCTCGGTGCGTATCTCACCTGGGACCCGCGCCCGGGCCGCACCGATGCGGAGCGTAACTGCGTCTCCAATATCCGGCCCGAGGGACTCGCACCGGCTGCCGCCGCCCAGCGGATCGCCGGGCTCATGCTCGAGGCTGCGCGGCGCGGGCTCACCGGTATTGGCCTCAAGGATGAGGGAAGGATGCTCCCCCGATGATCGTCCACGTGCTCGGCGTCCCCATGGACCTCGGCTCGGGCCGCCGCGGCGTGGACATGGGTCCGTCGGCCATCCGCATCGCCGGACTCGAGCCGCGGCTGCGCGAGCTGGGCCATACCGTGGTGGACGACGGCGACGTGAACATCCGGAACATGGAGGAGCTCAAGGTGGGCGACGTGCGCGCCCGCTATCTCACCGAGATCGCGCGAGCGGCCGAGGTGACCTGCCGCAAGGTGGACCGCATCGTGAGCCGCGGGCACTTCCCCCTGGTGCTCGGCGGCGACCACTCGATCGCCGTTGGAACGGTCTCCGGGATCGCCGCCCATGCGCGGCGGGAAGGGAAACGGGTCGGGCTCCTCTGGGTGGACGCGCACGGCGACATCAACACCCCGGAGACCTCACCCTCGGGGAATATCCATGGAATGCCGGTGGCCGCGCTGATGGGATATGGGCCGGAGAAGCTCACTTCAATCGGCGGGAGCTTCCCCAAGGTGGATCCGTCCAACGTCGCCCTCGTCGGGATTCGGAGCCTGGACGAGGGCGAGAAGCACCGGCTCAAGCAGACCGGCATCCAGGTCCATACGATGTCGGACATCGACCGCCACGGCATTCACCGCGTGATGAAGAAGGCGCTGGCCCGGGTCTCGGACGGTACCGACTTCGTCCACGTGAGCTTCGATCTCGATGCCGTAGACCCGACCATCGCCCCCGGCGTCGGCACTCCCGTCAAAGGCGGCCTCGACTACCGCGAGGCCCACCTGATCATGGAGCTCCTCCACGACTCCGGCGTCATGACCTCGCTGGAGATGGTCGAGGTCAACCCGATCCTCGACCAGGGCAACGCCTCGGCGGCGTTCGCGGTGGAGTTGGTGCAGTCGGGGTTTGGGAAGAAGATCCTGTAGGACGGACGGACCGGACGGGCAGACGGGCAGACGGGCGGAAACGTCACACCGCCACGGTGTGCCGTTACCGTCCGTCTGTCCGTCTGTCCGTCTGTCCGTCCGCCCGTCCTCACGCCGCCGGCGGCCCCCCCCACCGATCCAGCACCGACCTCACGGTCCGCGTCAGCACATATGGTGCGAACGGCTGCTGGAGGAACGGTGCCCGCGGGTGCAGCAGGCCGCGCCGGATGTTCTCGGCCCGGTCGGCCTCGGAGGTGAAGATCACCGGCGTGTGGGGCCATAGGGTGCCCAGCGGGATCGTCAGGTTGTAGTCCCGCGAGTCGGGAGGCGTCAGGTCGATGAGCAACAGGTCCACCTCGGCGCCATGCCGCTCCACGCACCACTGCGCTTCCACCGAGTGCCCGGCAGGGATGGCATTGTACCCTTCGGCCTTCAGCACGCGGCAGACGTGCATCCTCACGGCGGCGTCCTCCTGCACGACCAGAATCGTCTCGCGAGAAGAGGTCATCGGGAGTGCTCCACGGGTGTTTTTGACTGGATTGCCTGAAGGCAGGACACCATAATCGCTGCACGATACGGGCCAGCCGGCTCTCAGAGGGAAGCAGGTCCGCGTACGGTGTCGGCGCTCTGGTGAATCGCGGTAGTCGTGGCGGATGGAAGGGCCACGCTTGGTGACCACAGTCACGGTTCCTCTGTGGTACCGCCGATAGGTTCACCGCACGTGGTTGCAGGCATCGTCGCTCGGTTCGCTCGATACTCCGCAACCCCCCGACACAACCAACGCTGAACGCCGAGCCCGCGACTGTGGGCAGGGCCGCCCGCAGAGGCCGGCAGTATCGGCGTCACCACTATAGGAGGACCCGTATGGCTCGCGACGACTACAACGATTACGGCTGGCGAGGCCGCCAGCAGGGGCCTGAGCACTACAGCGACCGCGAGTGGCGGCAGGGCGATTGGCGGCAACAGGGCCGGCAGGGCTACCAGGGCCAAGGTGGCTATGGCCAGGGTGGACAGGGTGGCTATTTCGCCCAACCCGGCTATCCGCAAGGCGGCTACGGTCAGGGCCGCTCCGCGCAGTACGGCCAGGGTGGGTCCGGACAGAGCGGGTATGGTCCGGGCAGCCGGGAAGGCTCTTACGGCCAGCAGTGGAGTGGGCGCACTGGCTGGCAGGGACGCCAGAGCCAGGGCATGTACGGTCAGGGTGGCTACGGCGGCCAGGGGTATGGGTCGCGCGGATACACCGGTCAGGGCTACGGCTCGCAGGGTGGCTACGGTCAGGGTGGCCGCGTTGCGTGGCCCGAGCAGCGGGAGAGTCACGAGCGCGACTACTCGCGCCAGGAGCGTGGCGGCGAGTGGGACCGCGACCGCGAGCAGTGGCGCGGCTATGGTCAGGGCGGCCAGCAGAGCCAGTGGGAACAGCAGGGGCGGCAGGGCTCACAGCAGCAGCAGCGCGGCCAGTTCGCCGGACGCGGGCCCAAGGGCTACAAGCGGTCGGACGATCGGATCAAGGAGGATGTGAACGAGCAGCTGACGCGGAACCCGGATCTCGACGCGAGCGACATCGAGGTGAACGTCGAGAACGGCGAGGTGACTCTCACGGGCACCGTGGACGCACGGCAGGCCAAGCGGCTCGCCGAGGACCTGGCTGAGAACTGCTCCGGCGTGCAGGAGGTGCACAATCAGCTCCGGGTACGCCATGGGCAGTCCGCGAACGAGCACGAGCGCGGCGAGACCAAGTCGAAGAGCGGCCGTTCGACCGCGTCGGCGAGTTCCTGACCCGGACCACAAAGGGGAAGTAGATCATGGCACGAGACGACTGGACCTACGGTAACCGCGGCGCGGGTGAGTACGACCGCTGGCAGCAGGGCGGCGGCCCCGAGCAATGGCAGCAGGGTCGCCAGTGGCAGGGCGACTACCAGAGCGGGTACCAGGGCGGCGGATATCAGGGCGGCGGCTATCAGGGTGGCGGCTTCCAGGGTGGCGGCTTCCAGGGCTACGGCCCGCAGCAGGGCGGATTTCAGGGCGGGGGCGGTTACCAGGGCGGTCAGCAGGGCTTTCAAGGCCAGGGCGGCCAGGGCTGGGAGCAGATGAGGAACATGGGCCGCGGCTATGGCGAGTCGTACGGCGGCGGAATGGGGCAGGGCGCCCGGCAGGGCTTCCAGGGCGGACAGGGCTATGGCGGCCAGAGCTATTATGGCGGCCAAGGGTATGGTAGCCAGGGATATGGTGGGGAGGGCTTCTACGGCGGCCAGGGTTATGGCGGCCAAGGCTATGGCAGTCAGGGTTACGGCAGTCAGGGTTACGGTCGCCAGGGCCAGGACTACGGCAACCAAGGGTACGGCCAGTACGAGAGCCGGAGCGGCTACCCCGGATATGGCGGCTTCCAGGAGCCATACGGCACCCAGGGCTACGGTTCACAGGGCTACGGCTCGCAGGGCTTTTCAAACCAGAGCTACGGCCAGGGTTCAGAAGGCTACGACTACGGCTCCCAAGGCCTCGGCTCGCAAGGCTCTGAAGGTTACGGCGGCTACGGCGGCCAGAGCTACTCGCTAGGCCAGAGCCCCGGATACGTGTACGGCTACGTCATTACGACCTACACCGGCCGTGCTCCCAAGGGCTATCGCCGCTCCGACGAGCGGATCCGCGAAGACATCAGTGACGATCTCACCCGGCACCCCGAGATCGACCCGAGCGACATCGAGGTCCAGGTTCAGGACGGCGAGGTGACCCTCTCCGGTACCGTGGAGAGCCGCCAGGCCAAGCGGCTGGCTGAAGATCTAGCGGAACAATGTTCGGGGGTGCAGCAGGTGCACAACCGTCTCCGGGTGCACTCGAAGCAGGGCCAGGAAGGGCAGCAGGGCCAGCAGCAGAGCGGTGAATCCGGCAAGTCGCGCGGGGGGCGGTCGGCGAGCACCACCAGCTGACCGGCTCTGCTGTATGGCCGCGGGGGGGTGCCCGGACAATTCGGGCGCCCCCCCGTTCGCGTTACGGTGTGTTCGGCATCACCCTTGGCAGGCGGTGCGGGGGCTTAGCGCGGCTCATCGGCATGCCCCATAGTAGAGGAAGCAGACGTACCACGAGCCAAGGAGGCCCCGTGATCCGCACGCTTCCCCTGCTCATCGCCGCCGGGCTGTTGGTCTCCGGGGCGCGCGGGCTGGCCGCCCAGCAGGCGGGCCTGTCGCCCAGTCCGACGCTCCCGAGCGATACCCTGCACGCGAACTACGCTCCGCGCGAACGGGCGGGCCCGACGCCGAGCCTCGCGCCGACCCTACCGAGCGACACCCTCGATGCGACCGTGCCGGTCGACTCGTTCCCGTCCGACCCATGGGCCCCCGACTCCGAGGCGCTTCCCATGACGCCGGGCGACAGTGCCGCGTTGCACGAGCTCAGGAGCTGGATCGAGCATCACCCGGATTTCGACGCCCCGCCGCCGGCGCGGGCGGTGCTGGCGAAGGTGTAGCGGACTCCGACAGCCGGAGTGACTTGAGAAACCGCAGCATCTCGGCCGTGCGCTCGAAGACCCGGACCTCGGGGTCGGCCAGCGCGCGGTCGCGGGGCTGGAGCTTGAGATCCAGGTGAGGCCAGCGGCGGTTGCGCAGGTGCAGCGCACCCGGCGGGGCGCCCACCTGCTCACGGAAGCGCTCCAGCTCGCCGATGTCGTTCGTGGTCGAGAGCACGTGCGACCACCCGGGGGCCGACCGGTTTTCCCGGTCCATCACGATCATCCGCGGAGTATCGCCGCGGGCGCAGGCCGCGCGCAAATACCACCGCGTGACCCGGGTCACCCGCCGCCGCACCCGCGCGGGGTAGCTTGAGCGAATCCGAAAGGGGGAACGCATGGCCGAGGACCGCGAGACTCGCGACGCTGGGAACGAGGGACGGGGCGAGCTGGGCATCAACTGGAAGGCCGCCTGGGAGACCGAGGACAACTACTGGCAGGAAAACTTCAGCAGCCGGCCCTACGCGCTGGGCCCCGACTACTATGACAAGTTCCGTCCTGCGTATCGTTATGGCTTCGAGTCGGCCCGCGACAATCTCGGCCGCTCATGGGACGAGGCCGAGCCCGACCTGCGCGAAGGCTGGCGCCGGGTGCAGAACCAGAGCGGCACCCCCTCCGCCTGGGAGGAGATCAAGGGCGCCGTGCGCGACGCCTGGGACCGAGTGACGGGCGGCAAGGACGTCGATACCCAGGCCAAGCCGCCGATCCGCGAATAGTGCGATATTTCGTGAATGGCAGATTCCATTCGCGACCTCTTCTTCGGGGCACCCGCGCGCGAGCTGGTCGAGGCCGTCGAGCCCCGCCGCTCGTTCGATGACGTCGTCCTTCCCGAGCGGACCCTCCGCGCGCTCAACCACGCGCTCGCGCTCGTCCGGAAGCACGACCTGATCTTTCGCCAATGGGGGCTCGCCGAGCGGCACGATACCGGGGTCGGCCTCGCGTTCCACTTCGCCGGGCCGCCAGGCACGGGCAAGACCATCTGCGCCGAGGCGCTGGCCTCTACCCTCGATCGCCGACTGCTGGCGGTGCGCTACTCCGAGCTCGAGTCGCGCTGGGTGGGGCAGACGGCCAAGCACGTGGCCGCCGTCTTTCGCGCCGCCGAGCGGCAGGACGCGGTGCTGTTCTTCGACGAGGCCGATGCCATCGCGGGCCGCCGCTTCACCGCCATGCAGGCCGCGGTGGATCGCGAGGCCAATTCGGTGGTGAACGTCCTCCTGCACGAGCTCGAGACTTTCCCCGGCGTCGTCATCTTCGCCACCAATCTCGCGTCCAACATGGACCCGGCCTTCGAGCGCCGCATCCGCACCCACATCCTGTTCGAGATGCCCTCGACCGAAGAGCGCGAACGGATCTGGAAGGTGCAGCTCCACCCCCGGAAGACCCCGCTGGCCGACGACGTGGACTTCCGGGCGCTCGCGGAGACTTATCCTCGAAGCGGTGGTGACATCAAGAACGCCGTCCTGAAGGCCGCGCAGATGGCGACGACCGAGCCCGGCCCCGACACCGCCAAGCGCATCCACCAGCGCCATTTCATTCAGGGGATGGAAGAGGTGGTCTCGGGGACCAGTGTGATGGGCCAATCCCTGTTCGCCGAGGGCGACGGGACCCCCACGGTCTCCGGCCTTGCCGACCAACTGACCGAGGGCCAGGAAGAGATCCGTGCAGAGATGGCGCTCGTCGCCGAGCGTCTCGACACCCTCGAGCGCCGCCAGGAGAAGTCCATCCAGAAGCTCCAGCAGCATCAGGAGGCCCTTGCCGTCGCGACGACCACGCGTCTCCGCTCGACCTGGATCGCGCTCGCCGTCGCGCTGGTGCTCGCCCTGGCGGCCATCGCCCTGCCGCTCCTCCGCTGACCGCCCGTCCGTCCGCCCGTCCGTCCGTCCGCCCTACCGACGCCGCAGCAGCACATCCTCGCTCTGCACGTTCTCGCCCACGACGAGGACCAGCAGGCGCGACTCGTACCCGTCCGCCGTCACCCGCACGTACTGCGTGCGACAGTTGTCCACCAGCGCGAGGTCGAACCGGAACCGGTATCCTCCGCTCGCGTCGGTGAAGGTGACGTAGGGCGTGCCGAGCATCTGGAGGTGGGCCCCGGCGAGCGGCAGGCCATTGTCCTTCCGGAATATCCTGCCCACCACGACGCCATACTGCGGAGTGCCCGCCGACTCGGCCGGCGGTCGCGGGGTTGGGACACAGCGTTCCGCGTTCTCCGGCAGGATCGCTTCCATCGGCCGGACCGCGCGAGGGCCCGCGCCGGCGAGCGGCCCGAGCCGCGGGCGGCCGAAGATTCGTCTGGCTTCTGACTCCATGGTGGCCGCCATCTCCGACTCGGCGGACGATCGAGTCGCGGCGCCGGCCTTCCTGCCGCCCTCGGGCGCATCGTTTTCGCGCTCCTCGCCCTCGGAGCGAGCGGCCTCGGGCGGAGCGTTCGCGTCCGGTTCCGGTGTGCGCTGCTCCTTCTCGGGCGCCGGCGCGACCGGCCGTGGCGGGCTGGGCTGGGGCGGTGGGGTGGGAGCTGGCTTGGGTGCCGGTGGCGGCTCCGGCCTCGGCGGCTCCAGTGGCCGCGCCTTCGGCGCCGGCGGCGGGTCCAGGTAGACCATTCGCACCTGCCGCCCGGGATCGGTCTCTTCCACCCGCCGCTCCGCCGGCTGCTCCGCCCGCTCACGCGAGAGCTGCACCACGGTCGCCAGCAGCGCCGCATGCATCGCGGCGCTCACCAGGAAGGAGGTCCAGGAACGTTTGGAGGACGTGGGGAACATCGGGCGGAATCTAGACGGGCGGGCGGGCGGGCAGGCGGACGGGCGGACGGAGCTCGGTCGCTCCGCGAGTCATCCTTCCGTTTTTCCGCCCCCCAGCAGCTCCAGAACCTCGTCCCGATCCTGATGCACCGTCAACACCAGTAGATCCTCCGGTCGCGCCCAGGCAAGCGCCTCGCGCACGGCATCGAGCTCCGAGCCGGGACGGCTCACCGCGTCGGCCGGAACGCCTCGCCGGGCCAGCTCGTCGGCCATGAGGGAGGGGACTTCGCCGGGCGCGCGGCCGCGGAGGTAGCGGTCCATGTCCTTGAGCAGGATGCGGTCGGGCTCGAGCGCGAGGGCCGCACGCGCCAGCTCGCGAATGGCCTCGTCCGACCGGTCCCCTGCCTGGCCGATCATGATCAGCCGCCGTCTGGCAGGTATCCCCCGCGCCATCTCGGCCAGCGCCGCCATGCCATGCGGATTGTGCGCGTAGTCCACCAGCACGCGCACCCCGCCCCGATCCATGAAGTTCGCACGCCCGGCGTTGTCCTTTCCATTCCGCCCGAACCGCCGGAGCGCCCGCGCGATCGTCTCCACCGGAACACCCAGCACCGACGCCGCCGCGACCGCCGCCAGCGCGTTCGCCACGTTGTGCCGCGCCGCTCCCCCCGCCGCGATCGGCACCTCGTCAACGGGCACGACGCCCGTCCGCGCTCCCCCCTCGACCAGCACCAGCTGCCCCTCCTCACATACCGCTGCCCGCCCGCCCGTCCGTCCGCCTTCCCTCCGTCTCTCCGTCTCTCCGTCTCTCCGTCCGGCGTGGAACCAGACCACGGGCACGTCCGCGGCCCCCGCCCGCTCCCGCAGCCTCGCGTCGTCCGCGTTGAGCACCACCGCGCCCGCCGCGTCCACCGCCCGCGCGACCAGCATCTTCACGTCCGCCAGCGTGTCGAGGTCCTGCACCCCGTACTCGCCGAGGTGATCGTCCGCGACGTTGGTCACCACCGCCACCCGCGCACGTTCCACCGGCAGGCCGCGCCGGAGCAGCCCGCCGCGTGCCGTCTCGAGCACCGCGGCCTCCACGTCCGCGCGCCGGAGCAGCAGCCGAGCGCCGCTCGGCCCCGAGTAGTCGCCGGCCTCGACGATCGTGCCGCCGACCGTTACACCGTCGGTGGTCGTGGCGCCCGCGGCAAGCCCCGCCTCCGTCAGGATGGCGGCGAGCAGGCGCACGACCGTGGTCTTGCCGTTGGAGCCGGTGATCAATGCGATGGGAACGTCGTGCACCCGCGACCAGTCCACGTCGTCGGGAGCCGGCAGCGCGGCCTCGGGCCAGGCGGTCACGCCGGTCCCGCTTCCGACCGAGACCCGCTCCTCGCCGCTCAGGAAAGTGACCCCGCGGTCGCGCGCCGCCTCGCGGAGCGCCAACAGTGCCGGGTTTCGTTCCGCCACGATCGCGGCGCGAAGCCGCTCGACCAGCACCTTCGCCGGCAGGCCCGGCGGCTTCGCCGCCCGCTCCCACGCCGCTTCGTTCAGGTCCGTGGCCGCGTAGAGCGCATCGGGGGGCGCGGTGAACGCGAGGCTCGCCCCGCCCGCGAACGTACGACTCGCGATCGTCTCGCCGCCCCAGCCCACCGCCTCGAGCAGCCGCCGCACCTCAGTGCGCCACGCACCGATCGCCCGCTCGCGCGCCGCGTCGTCCAGGTGGAC
>DASUXW010000250.1:0-14836 GCA_036377715.1 Gemmatimonadales bacterium | reverse complement strand
GACCGTATCGCCCGGTGTGAACTGGAAGGTGGGCTCCGCGATCCGGTTGCCGGCGCCCAGCCGCTTGCCGATCATGACAACCCCCACGCGCTGCGGCCCCGTCCGTGCGGCCCGCGCGGCCGAATCGGCGGCCAGCGCCGCGCTGTCCACGGTCGCGGTTTCCGCGCCCTGGTCTCGCCCGCCGCAGCCGGCGAGCGGAACGACCACGAGCGCGATCGGCAACAGAATGCGTCCAACCATCGATCCCCTCCGGTGAGATTGCCTGGGGTCACCCCTCGCCTGCCAAAGCCATCAGCCGCTTCCATTGCGCGCCGGATACGGGGACGACGCTGAGTCGCGACATTCGCACCAGCCCAAGATCGGCCAGCGCCCGATCGGCCTTCACGGCCGCGAGCGTCACCGGCCGCGCCAGCGGGCGCACCGCTGCGACGTCCACCACCGCGAGCTTCGGGTCCTCGGCGGTGGGATCCGGGTACGGGTCCGAGGCGATCCGGGCCAGCCCGACGATCGCCTTCTCCGCGCCCGAGTGGTAGATCAGCGCGCGGTCGCCGCGGCGCATGGCCCGGATATGCTGCAGCGCGAGCGCATTGCGGACCCCGTCCCACACGGTCCTGCGCTCGCGCACCAGCCGATCGAAGTCGTAGGTGTCGGCGTCGGTCTTGAGAATCCAGGAGCCGGGCACGCCCTGTCTACTTCTTGACTTCGAATTCCTTCGTGCCCGCCGGGCTCCCGTCCACGCTGATCTCGACCTTGTACTTGCCAACCGGCCAGCCGCTCGGCTTCGCGATGTGAAACTCGGTCGCCGCGGCGCCGGTGGGCGAGATCGTCTGGGTATCGGCCTTGACCAGCGTGCCCGAGCCGAACGTCCACCGGGCGGCGATGGTCTTGCTCGGGGCCTCCCCTTCCGTCACCACCGAAGCGTAGATCGTGTCCTTCGGGCTGAAGGTCGTGGTCTGGTCGGAGATCCGTTTGTCGGCCCCGACGTGCTTGCCGAGCTCGACGGTCTGGACCGCGAAGGGGGTCGCGGCCGGCGCAGGCGCGGCGGCGGCCGCGGTGGTATCGGGGGCGGCGGCGGCGCTCTCGGTCTTCTTCTTGCACGCGGGCGCCGCGACGACCACGAGGCCGAAGACGAGCGCGCCGAGCGCGCGACGATGGGCGGGCATGCGCAGCATCTCCTCGGTGGAGGTCACGGGATCCGGAAGGTCTGGCCGGGGTAGATCAGATCGGGATTCTTGATGGTGTCCTTGTTGGCCTCGTAGATCTTCTTCCAGTCGCCGGCGTTGCCGTAGAAGTGCTTGGCGATCTTGGAGAGACTGTCGCCCTTGACGACCGTGTAGGTCCGGCCTGACGCGCTCGAACTGGGCGCCGTCGAAGAGCCGCCCGACTGCACGTCCGAGAAGTCGGGTTCCTTGGAATCCGGCATGCTGACCTCCGCTCAGAGGGATGCGGGTGACAAACGCGCCATCGTAGCACCGGCCGGCGCGCCGAGCCGTGACGCGCCTCACGCCTCAGGACGCCGGCGCCTCTCGCCGCTCGATCTCGGTCACGCCCTTCACCCGCCGCACTGCCTTCATGACCTTGCCCAGGTGAGGCAGATTGTCCACCTCGACGAAGATGGTGCCGAACACCGAACCGTCCTTGGTGTGCAAGTCGGCGCCGCGGATGTTGGTGCCGGTCTGGCTCACCGCCTCCATGATGTCGGCGTAGAGCCCGCGCCGGTCCTCGCCGGTGACGGCGAGCCGCACCGCGAACGCCTCGCCCGCGGTCTCCTGCCAGTCGATGTCCACCCGGCGCTCGTCGGCGGCGAGGGTGAGCAGGTTGGGGCAGTCGGAGCGGTGGATCGAGATCCCCCGCCCCTGCGTCACGTAGCCGACCACCGAATCGCCCGGGACGGGCTGGCAGCATTGCGCGTAGCGCACCATGAGCCCGTCCACGCCCTGGATCTTGATGCCCCGGCCGAGCCGGATGCGGTCGATCACGCGGCCGAAGACGTTCGGCTTGGGCTCCTGAATGTCCTCGGAGGTGAGCTCCGGGTAGAGCGCCTTGATGACCTGGCCGATGTTCACGTCGCCCCGGCCGACGGCGATCTCGAGGCCGCGGCCGTCGGCCAGCGAGAGGGTGGCCGCGGCCTTGGCCAGCCGGGCGTCGTCGGGGCTGTCGAGCCGCCGGCGCCGGACCTCGCGCGCCAGGATCTCGCGGCCGAGCGTGAGGCTGACCGTCTCCTCTTCGTGGTTCACCCACTGCTTGATCTTGTGCCGGGCGCGCGCCGTGCGGACGTGGCTCAGCCAGTCGCGGCTCGGCCTGGCCGACGCGCCGGTGAGGATCTCGACCGTGTCGCCGCTCTTGAGCTCGCGATGGAGCGGCGCGATCCGGCCGTTGATCTTGGCCCCCTGGCACTTGAGCCCCACCTCGGTGTGCACGTGGAAGGCGAAGTCGATCGGGGTGGAGCCCTTGGGCAGCCGCTTCACGTCGCCCAGCGGGGTGAACACGAAGATCTCGTCCTGGTACAGGTCGATCTTCAGGAACTCGAGAAACTCCTCGGGGCTGTGCGTGTCCTGCTGCAGGTCGAGGAGCTGCCGGAACCAGCCGAGCTGCTGGTCGAGCTCGTCCTGCTTGCCGTCGCGCTTGTAGAGCCAATGGGCCGCGATGCCGAACTCGGCCGTGCGGTGCATCTCCTGGGTGCGGATCTGCACCTCGAAGAGCTGCCCGCCCGGCCCGAAGATCGTGGTGTGCAGCGACTGGTACGCGTTCGACTTCGGGCTCGCGATGTAGTCCTTGATCCGCTCCTGGATCGGCGTCCAGTTGTGATGGATGATGCCGAGCACGTGATAACAGTCGGGCACCGAGCGGACGATCACGCGGATGGCGAGGAGGTCGTAAATCTCGTCGAACCCCTTGTTCCGCTTGCGCATCTTCTGGAAGATGGACCACAGGTGCTTGGGCCGGCCGGTGACGTCGAACCCCTCGATGCCCGCGCGCCGGAGCTCGTACTCGAGGGGCGCCCGGAGCTTCTGGATGGTCTGCTCGCGCGCGGCACGCTTGGCCGCCACCTGGTTGACCAGCTCGCGGTAGTCCTCGGGCTCCAGGAACTTGAAAGCCAGGTCTTCCAGCTCGGCCTTCATCCCCGCCATGCCGAACCGGTGGGCCAGCGGCGCGTAGATCTCCCGGGTCTCGAGCGCGATGCGGCTGCGCCGCTCGGGCGGCAGGTGCTCCAGCGTGCGCATGTTGTGCAGCCGGTCGCCGAGCTTGATGATGATGACCCGCGCGTCCTTGGCGATCGACAGCAGCAGCTTGCGATAGTTCTCGACCTGCTCTTCGGCGGAGGAGCGGAAAGTGAGGCTGGAGATCTTGGTGAGGCCGTCCACGATCCCCGCGATCTCGGGCCCGAACTCGCGCGCGATGTCCTCCATGCGCACGTCGGAGTCCTCGACCACGTCGTGCAGGAGCGCCGCCGCGATGGTGGCCGTGTCCAGGAGCTGCTCGGCCAGGATGAGCGCCACCGCGATGCTGTGCGAGACGAAGTCCTCGCCCGACATCCGCTTCTGCCCGCGGTGCGCGGACGCGCTGAAGCGGAGCGCCCGCTCGATCAGGTCGAGGTCGAGGCGATCGGCATGGCGCTCCAGCACGGCCCGCAGATCAGGCGCCAGGTCGGGCAGGGTTCCGGTCACGGCACTCCCATCGAGGGGAATTAGGCAGATAAAAACAGCCGGGCGACGCGCTCCGGTTCCCGGACGAGCGGCCCGACCCTTTCCTTCAGGATGGCGAACAGCCGGGCGGCCGTCAACAAGCTGGTGCCCCCTGGCGGGCCGTCCAGGCTTGGCCGAGCGGCTCATGGGCGTGGGCTGCCGAGCCAGTCCATGACCCGCTCGAGCCGTCCGGACCAGGGCGGACCGCTGATCGCATCCTCCTCATGTATAATGGGTTGAGGAGGTACTCCGTGACGGCAGCCGTGAACGACGCCCCGGGCTGGCCCGGGATTCCGCCACGCTGGACGTCGAGCGCCAAGACCGGTCTCGGCACCGCGCTCGGGAGTGACAGCCGAGTCTGGTTCACGCTGAGCCACGGAATCGTCAACGAGATCTACTACCCCCGGATCGACCTCGCGTGCATCCGCGACATGGGGCTCATCGTCACCGGCGGGCACGGGTTCTTCTCGGAGGAGAAGCGGCATGCCCGCCATGAGGTGAGCAGCGCCGCGCCGGGCGTCCCGCTCTACCACCTCGTGAACCGCTGCACTCACGGTCGCTATCGCATCGAGAAGCACGTGCTGGCGGATCCCGTCCGCGATGCCGTCCTGCAGCACATCCGGTTCGTCCCCCTGCTCGGAACGATCGAGGACTACCGCCTGTACGTGCTGCTCGCGCCGCACCTGGGCAACGCGGGTGGTGGCAACAGCGCCTGGGTGGACGAATACAAGGGCCGGCCCATGCTGTTCGCTCAACGCCACGGGCTCGCGCTCGCGCTGGCCTGCTCGGCACCGTGGCGCGCGCGCTCCGCGGGCTTCGTCGGCGTGTCCGACGGCTGGCAGCAGCTCACCCGCCACGGATCGCTGGAGCCGGTCTACCGGCGGGCGGACAACGGCAACGTCGCGCTCACCGGCGAGATCGACCTGCCGGCCGCATCCGGCGAGTTCGACCTGGCGCTCGGGTTCGGCGACTCGCCCGACGAGGCGGGCGGTCGCGCGCTGGCCGCCCTGCTCGACGGCTTCGCGTCGGCCGCGGCCCACTACCGAGCCGGCTGGGAGACCTGGCAGGAGGGCCTGCTGCCGCTGGACACGCTCGCCCCGCGGCCGCGCGACCTGTTCCGGGCGAGCGCCGCCGTCATCCGGACGCACGAGGCGAAGGCGTTTCCCGGCGCGATCGTCGCGAGCCTCTCGATCCCGTGGGGACAGTCGAAGGGTGACGACGATCTGGGCGGCTATCACCTCATCTGGCCCCGCGACCTCGTCGAGGCCGCAGGTGGCCTCCTCGCCGCCGGCGCCGGTGACGACGCCGTCCAGGTGCTCGACTACCTCCAGGTCACCCAGGACCCGGACGGCCATTGGCCGCAAAACATGTGGCACGCCGGGACGCCGTACTGGGACGGTATCCAAATGGATGAGACCGGCCTGCCGATCCTGCTGGTGGACCTCACCCGGCGGGAGCGGGGGCTGGCCGACGAGCAGCTCGCGCGGTTCTGGCCCATGGTCCGGAGCGCGGCCGGATATCTGGCTCGAAACGGCCCGGTCACGCCGCAGGACCGCTGGGAGGAGCAAGCGGGCTATTCGCCCGCCACACTGGCCGTCGAGATCGCGGCACTGCTCGTGGCCGGCAACCTGGCGGAGGAGTGTGGCGAGTCGGCGCTCGGCGCGTACCTTCGCGAGACGGCGGACCTGTGGAACGAGGGGATCGAGCGGTGGACGTACGTGAGCGGCGACGAGCTGTGCCGTCAGGTCGGGGTGCGGGGTTATTACGTGCGCATCGCCCCGCCTGACGTGTCGGACGCGGCCTCACCGGCCGGCGGGTTCGTGGCGATCAAGCGGCGGCCCTCGCGCGGCGACACCCCGCCCTACGCCAAGGTGGTGAGTCCGGACGCGCTGGCGCTGGTGCGCTTCGGGCTCCGGTCGGCCACGGACCCCCGCATCGCGGACACGGTGCGGGTCATCGACGCGCTCCTGCGCCAGGAGATGCCCGGCGGACCGGCCTGGCGCCGGTACAACGGCGACAGCTACGGCGAGCACGCCGATGGCTCCCCCTTTGACGGCCGCGGCGTCGGCCGGTCCTGGCCGCTGCTCACCGGCGAGCGGGGACACTTCGAGCTGGCCGCCGGCCGGACCCGCAGCGCGGCGGCGATGCTCCAGGCCATGGAGCAGTTCGCCAACGACAGCGGCCTCCTGCCCGAGCAGATCTGGGACGCGGCGGACCTGCCCGCACGGGGGCTCGAGCGCGGTGGCCCGACCGGGTCCGCCATGCCGCTGGTGTGGGCGCACGCCGAGTACCTGAAGCTGCGTCGTTCGCTGCGCGAGGGGCGGGTCTTCGACATGCCGCCCGCCACCCGCGAGCGCTACGTCGCCAGGGCAGCGGCCACGCCGTACGCGGCCTGGCGCTTCAACCACCGAATCCGGAGAATGCCGGCGGGGCGCAGGCTCAGGATCGAGACCCTCGCGCCGGCGGTGGTCCACTGGGGCATCGGCAACTGGGCCCGCGTGTGGAACGTCGCGACGCGTGACACCGGCGCTGGCGTGCACGTGGCCGACCTTCCGACAGCCGAGCTTCCCGCGGGCACCGCGGTGGATTTCACGTTCCACTGGCCCGCGGCGGCCCGGTGGGAAGGGCGGGACTTCCGCGTGGACGTGGTGAAGAGGGACTGAACGGCCCGCTCACAGCAAGCCTGCGGTGGCGAAACTCAGAAACCGGTCGCCCGCGATGATGACGTGGTCGTAGAGCGGCAGATCGAGCAGCCGCCCGGCCGCAGCCAATTGCTGGGTGACGGTCCGGTCCTCGGCCGAAGGGGTGGGATCGCCGCTCGGGTGGTTGTGGACCACGATGATCCCGGCGGCGGCCTCCACGATGGCTGCCCGGAACACCTCACGGGGGTGCACCAGCGAACTGTTGAGCAGCCCCCGGGTGACCAGCACTTCCCGCAGCACCTGGCTCTGACTGTCGAGCGCCAGGAGGTGAAACTCCTCGACCTGCAGGTCCCGGAGCCGGCTGTCGAACAGGCGGACCACGTCTTCGGGCTCCCGGATGCGCGGCAGCGCCGGCCGCTCCTCGCGTGCGGTGCGGGCCCCCAGCTCGAAGGCAGCGAGGAGCCGCGCCGCCTTGGTGGGGCCCACCCCGCCGGCCCGGAGCAGCTCGGCGCGTGGCCGCTGGGCCAACCTCCGCAGCGACCCGTCGCTCACCTCGAGCAGGCGACCGGCGATCTCGAGCACGCTCCGCCCACCGCTCCCCGTTCCGAGTAGAATCGCGAGCAGCTCCGCGGTGGTCAGCGCGGTGGGCCCGAGGGACCATAGCCGCTCCCGCGGGCGGTCGGCCGCCGGCAGGCTCGCAACCGAAGTGGACACGCCGCGAATGTAGAGCCGCCCGCCCGCGGAGCGGTGAATCAATTCCTGCGGACCGGTGCGGAAACGCGTGTGCGCGGGATCACAGCGCGAGGGTCGGCCATGACACATCTAGGTGCTGGCACCGTGACCGGATCCGACCCATGACGCTGTCCCGCCGTGAATTTCTCAGGGTGACCGCCGCCGGCCTCGCGCCCGGTACGGCACTGGGTTCGCTGGTGGGCCTCGGCGCCAGCCTGGCGCCCGCGGCGGCGCGCGCGCAGCAGCTCCGGATCCGCGACGCGAAGGCCACCCCCAGCGTGTGCCCCTATTGCGCGGTCGGCTGTGCCACGGTGGTGCACACCGTGGGCGGCGAGATCGTGAACATCGAAGGCGATCCACGCAGCCCGCACAACGAGGGGACGCTCTGCCCCAAGGGCGCCGCTATCTATCAGCTTCACAAGAATCCCAACCGCGCCACCAAAGTGCTGCACCGGAAACCCGGCGCGGCCGACTGGGAGGAGGTCGAGCTCGACTGGGCCATGGACCGCGTGGCCGAGCTGGTGAAGAAGACCCGGGACGAGACGTTCATGGAGCGGCTCCAGAACGGGAAGCTGGTCAACCAGACCACCGCGATCTTCGCGCTCGGCGGGGCCACCCTGGACAACGAGTGGAACCACATGCAGCAGAAGCTGCTGCGGGGGCTCGGCATCGTCGCGATCGAAAACCAGGCCCGAATATGACACTCCTCCAGCGTCCCCGGTCTGGGGACCAGGCTCGGTCGCGGCGCGGCGACCACGTACCCGCGCAACATGGCGGACTCGGACTGCATCGTGTTCCAGGGCTCGAACATGGCCGAGTGTCATCCGGTCGCCTTTCGCTGGCCGATGAAGGCCAAGGTGGAGCACGGGGCCAAGCTCATCCACGTTGATCCGCGCTTCACCCGCACCAGCGCGATGTGCGACATCCATGCGCCCATCCGCGCCGGCAGCGACATCGCCTTTCTGGGCGGGCTCATCAACTACGTGATCAACGACGAGCGGTGGAACAGCGACCCCTTCTTCCGGGAGTACCTGGTCCACTACACCAACGCCGCCACGATCATCCGCACGGATTTCAAGGGTACCGAGGAGCTGGACGGGGTCTTCTCCGGCCTCAAGGCCTACCCGGGTGGCGCGCCCGAATGGCCATACGACGGCTTCCTGGGGACCTACCAGACCGACTCGTGGCAGTACGCGCGGCACGGCGAGGAGCTGGGCCAGCCGCGCGGCGGCGAGGAAAACGCGAGCCCCGCCCGGCGGGGGCAGCAGGTGCCCGTCCGACCCGGTGAGCCGCTCATCGACGTGATCCGTTCGCTCCGGCGACCGGTTCCCCTCCGGGATGAATCGCTGCGTCATCCGCGCTGCGTCTTCCAGCTGCTGAAGAAGCACTTCAGTCGCTACACCCCCGACATGGTCGAGCAGGTCACCGGCTGCCCGGCCGCCACCTTCGCCCAGGTCGCCAAGACCATCCTGGAGAACTCGGGCCGGGACCGCACCACCTCGTTCGCCTATGCGGTGGCCTGGACCCAGCACACCAACGGCCCCCAGGTGATCGGCTGCTGCGCCTTGCTCCAGCTCCTGCTCGGCAACATGGGTCGGCCGGGCGGCGGGATCATGGCGCTGCGCGGGCACGCCTCGATCCAGGGCTCGACCGACGTGCCCACGCTCTACCACAGCATCCACGGCTACATGCCGGCGCCCTCGGGGCTTAAGGGCCACGAGAGCCTGCGCGCGTACCTGGCCACTGAAGGCGTGGCGACGAGCTACTGGGCCAACATGCCGAAGTTCCTGGTCTCCTACCTCAAGTCGATGTACGGCGACGCGGCGACTCCGGCGAACGACTACGGCTATGACTGGCACCCCAAGATCTCGGGCGACCATTCGCACATGCCGATGTTCGTCGCGATGGCCGACGGACGGGTGAAGGGGATGCTCTGCATCGGGCAGAACCCGGCCACGTCGCTGAACGCGGGGCTGGAGCGCCAGGGGATGCGGCAGCTCGACTGGCTCGTGGTCAAGGACAACTTCCTGATCGAGACCGCCACCTTCTGGAAGCGGGCGCCGGAGATCGAGTCGGGCCAAGTCAAGCCGGCCGACATCAAGACCGAGGTGTTCTTCTTCCCCTCGGCCCAGGTCGCCGAGATCGAGGGGAGCTTCACCAATACCCAGCGGATGCTCCAGTGGCATTTCAAGGCGGCCGAGGCGCCCGACCAGTGCCGCTCCGACCCGTGGTTCACCCACCAGTTGGCCCTGAGGCTGAAGCGCCTCTACGCCGACAGTCCCCTGCCGCGGGACGAAGGGTTCAAGAAGCTCACGTGGGACTTCGACCCCGATCCCGGACAGAAGATCAGCCCGCCGGGCGAGCCCGACCTCCACAAGGTGCTCCGCGAGATCAACGGCTACGTCACCGGCGATCCCGGGCGCCATCTGACGGACTTCGGCGAGCTGAAGGACGACGGCTCGACCACCTGCGCCTCGTGGATCTACTGCGGCGTGTATCCCGCACCCGACCAGAACCTGGCCGCGCGGCGCGAGCCCGACCCGGCCGGCGTTCCCGGCGCGCAGCTCAACTGGGGCTGGGCGTGGCCGGCCAATCGGCGGGTCATGTACAACCGCGCGTCGGCCGACCTCGACGGCCGGCCCTGGAGCGAACGGAAGAAGTGGATCTGGTGGGACGGCAAGCAGTGGACGGGGTACGACACGCCCGACTTCTCCGCGACCAAGGCGCCTTCGGCCCCTGGCGACCCGCGCGGCATCGGCCTCGACGCCTTCTCGGGCCGGCAGCCATTCATCATGATCGCCGACGGGACGGGGTGGCTCTACACCACGTCGGGCCTGCTCGACGGCCCCTTCCCTACACATTACGAGCCCGCCGAGTCGCCGGTCCGGAACGCGTTGTACCGCCAGCAGAGCAGCCCGGTGCTCAAGTACTGGAAGCACCACGGCAACCCGCTCGCGTCCGTGGGCGATCCGCGCTTCCCCTGCGTGATCACGACCTATCGTCTCACCGAGCACTACCTCTCGGGCGCGATGAGCCGCTGGAACCCCTGGCTGGCGGAGCTGATGCCGGAGCTGTTCATCGAGCTGTCGCCCGAGCTCGCGGCGGAGCGGGGAATCCGCAACACCGACTGGGTCAAGGTGACCTCACCGCGGGCCACCATCCGCGCGCGCGCGCTGGTCACCCGCCGGATGCGGCCGTTCCGGCTGGGCGGCACGGTGGTCCACCAGGTCGGGATGCCGTGGCACTGGGGCTGGGAGGGCGTCGCGGTCGGCGACGTGGTCAACACCCTCACGGCCCTGGTCGGCGATCCCAACGTGAGCATCCATGAAGGCAAGGCGTTCGTCTGCAACGTGGAGAAGGCCTGATGCCCGAGCCGATGGGATTCTATACCGATACGACGGTCTGCATCGGCTGCAAGGCGTGCGAGGTCGCGTGCAAGGAGTGGAACCAGCTCCCCGCGACCGACGGCGGCCGGCACGAGATGAGCGGCGATAGCTATGACAACACCCGCCGGCTCGACGGGATCCACTGGCGGCACGTCAAGTTCGTCGAGCAGTTCAGCCAGGATCGCGAGAACGGCCGCTGGCTCATGATGAGCGACGTGTGCAAGCACTGCGTCCGCGCGCCGTGCCTGGAGGTGTGTCCCACGGGAGCCATCATCCGTACGGAGTTCGACACGGTGGTGATCCAGTCCGATGCCTGCAACGGGTGCCGGATGTGCATCTCCGCCTGCCCGTTCGGCGTGATCGACCTCAACCCCGTCTCGGACACGGCACAGAAGTGCACCCTGTGCTACGACCGGCTGCAGGCGGGGCTCGAGCCGGCGTGCTCCAAGGCGTGTCCCACCGATTCCATCCGGTTCGGCACCATCCGCGAGCTCAAGACGATGGCCGAAGCGCGCGTGCGGCAGCTGCACGAACTGGGTGAAAGCCGCGCCCGGCTGTACGGGGCGGACGACAAGTTCCTGGGCGGCCTCAACTCGTTCTACCTGCTGGTCGACGAGCCCGAGGTGTACGGCCTCCCGCGCTCGCCGAAAATGCCGACCCGCAACCTGATCCCTGCCTCGCTCTTCTCGGTGGCGGGCGCCGTGGTGCTCGCGATGCTGGGCGCGGTGGGGCTCAGGAAACAGCGGATGGACGAGCACGCCGTCGGGCGGGGAGAGGACGATGTCTGACACCTTCTTCACGGCATCGCCGCACTGGGGCTGGTGGATCGTGCTCTACTTCTTCGTGGGGGGAATCGCGGGCACCGCGTTCCTGCTGGCCTCGCTGCTGCAGCTGTTCGGCCGCCCCGCCGACCGGCCGCTGGCGCGCATGGGCCACTACACGGCGTTCATCGGCGCCGCCGTGAGCGGCTTGCTGCTCACGGTGGACCTCGGCCGGCCGCTCCGGTTCTGGCACATGATGATCGAGTCCAACACCGGGCGGCCGATGTTCAAGTCGTGGGTTCCCATGTCGGTCGGGGTATGGGGCCTGCTCCTGTTCGCGCTGTTCGCCTTCCTGGCGGCGCTCGCCGCGCTGAGCGAGGACCGGCCGGACGTCAGGGCGCTCCAGTCGGGGCCGGTCCGGGCGCTCCGACGGCCCGGTGCCCTCGCCGTCATCGCCGTGCTGGGCAGCATCTTCGGGCTGTTCCTGGCGGGCTACACCGGCGTGCTGCTCGCCGTCACCAACCGTCCGGTCTGGGCGGATTCAACGCTTCTGGGGCTGCTGTTTCTGCTGTCGAGCGCGTCCACCGGCGCGGCCACGCTCATCCTCCTCGCCGTATGGCGACGCGCGGGCCATCCCTCCTCCATGCACTGGCTGGGCTGGTTCGACCGATGGGTGCTGGTCCTGGAGCTGCTGGTGCTGATCGCCTTTCTCGTCACGCTGGGATCGGTGGCCCGGGTATTTCTCAGCTGGTGGGGCGTGCTCCTGGTGCTCGGCGTGATCGGCGCGGGCATCGTCGTCCCCCTCCTGCTCGAGCGTGGGGGCCGCCTGCGCTCGGTGCAGCACCTGGTACGCAGCGCCTCGCTGGTGCTCCTGGGTGGATTCCTGCTCCGGGTCGTGGTGCTGCTCTCGTCCGAGCAGATTCACGTCCTCGGCACCGGGGTGACGGGCCCGTGAGGGTCGGCGCGCGGATTGCCCTCCTGCTACTCACGCTGGGTGCCGCGGCCGGCTGCCGAAGCCCCGAAGCCACCCGCGTGCGCGGCGGCGGGCCGGGTGCGGATATCGGGAACCGCAACCCGGTGGTCGAGATGCACGCCGGATCCAGACCCTACTACGAGACACCCTGCGTCACCAAGCCGGTCGAATGCACGGGACCACTGCCGGTTTTCGGACCGAAGCCGGCGACCGACTAGCCGCGCTGGCGCGCGAGCGGCCGGAGTGGCGCGAGTGGCTGCGGCTTCTCGCGGAGGTGGAGCATGGGGAGCGGACGGGCGGACGGGCGGACGGACGGACGGACGCGCGTCTCGTCGGAATCGTGGGCAGCGCCAGCGCGGCTGTCGGTACCGGGGCGCCCCTGCTCCATGGGCGCACCATCGTGATGGACATCGGAGGAGCGACTCACCTGGTGCGGCGGCTCGCGTCTCTCGCCGCGATGGAAGGTGAGGGCGCATGGCGGGGCGCGGCGACGCTTGCGGAGTTCCGGCCTTCAGAGGAGCAGGTCGTCGAGCTGCTGCAGCGCGCGATGCGCCAGGAGCCGGGGGGTGCGGTGGGCGAGGGAGACCGGGACGCCGGCGCGGTGCGCGCGATCGCCGAGCTCGCCGCGCTGCCGCTACTCCGGGGCTGCGCGGGGCTGCTCGAGGCACACGTGCCGGCCCACTGGCCGCACGGCTACTGTCCGATCTGCGCCGCATGGCCGATTCTAGTGGAGCATCGCGGGCTGGACCGCGCGCGCTGGGCCCGGTGCGGGCGCTGCGGCGGCCAGTGGCGCGCCGAGTGGCTGCGCTGCGTGTATTGCGGGGAACGGGAGCACGAGCGGCTGGGCTCGCTCGTGCCCGAGGAGGGCGGTGAGGTGCTGAAGGTAGAGGTCTGCGCCACCTGCCGGGGCTATGTGAAGACGGTGACCACGCTCCAGGCGCAGTCACCGCTCGAGCTGCTGCTCCGCGACCTCGAGACGATCGAGCTCGACCTCGTTGCCCTCGAGCGGGGCTATGAGCGGCCGGCACCCGGTTTCCACCCGGAGGTGCGTCTCGTGGCCCGATCCGCATGACCGCGCCAGCCCCGGCTTCGCCGCGTCCAGCCGAGATCTGCCGCCGGCTGCTCGACGCGCTCGCCGCATCGGACGGGCGTCGCCGCCGCCGGAAGCGGAACACGACGCCCGATGCCATCGGGATGGCACTCAAGCGGCGGCTGATCGAGGACACGGTTCGCGAGGACCCCGAACCGGAGGGCTACGAAGGGTGGCTGCTGGCCCGCTGCCTGGCGGACGACGCGAGCGGCCCGGTGCGCGCGATGGCGCTGGAATTGTTGAGCGAGTGGCGCCTGGCGCAGGCGTCCGGGGCGTTCAGAAGCTGGCTCGAGCGCGGCGCGCCCTCGGACGACGCTACCGCCCCACCCCGTGACACTTCTTGTACTTCTTTCCCGACCCGCAGGGACACGGATCGTTCCGGCCCACCTCCGGCACCGCCGCCGTGGCCCGGCCCACCGGACCGAGCGAGCTGCTGACCGCCGCCGCCGGCCCCGCCGGCGTTGCCCGAGGCGGCGGCCCCATGAACAGGTCGTCCGCACCACTCGCCGGCGCCGCCGGATGGCTCGCCGCCACCGGGGTCGGCGGCGGTGGACGTCGCGCCTGCGGCTCGGGCCGCGGTTCCGCGCTCACCTGGATCTTGAGGAACCGCTCGGTGAACGTGGACTGGATGTCGCGCATGAGGTCCTCGAACATGTCGAAGGCCTCGCGCTTGTACTCGACCAGCGGGTCGCGCTGGCCCCAGGCACGGTACTGGATTGCGTTCCGGAGCTGGTCGAGGTCGTACAGGTGGTCCTTCCAGCGCTCGTCGAGCACCGCCAGCATCACCTGCGACAGCACCTGCGAGTCCACCTCGGGAATGCCGATGGCGCGGCCGAAGTCGGACAGGTACTCGATCTTCCGGCGGAAGCTCTCCTCGCCCTCGGCCTTCACCAGCTCGACCATCCTGTCGATGGTCGGCGCCGCCTCGGCGTCGGTGAGCGCGTCCACCGTCACCAGGTACTGCAGCGTGAGCGCCTCCCGCAGGCCGCCCCGGTCCCACTCCTCGGGCCGCTCGGCCGAGGCCAGGAACTGGGTCGCCGCGCGCTCCAGCGCCGCCTCGATCATCCGCCGCGCCTCGGCCTTGAGCTCCTCGCCCCGCTCGAGCGCGAACAGCCGGAGCGAGTAGACCACCTCGCGCTGCTGGTTCATCACGTCGTCGTACTCGAGCAGCCGCTTCCGGCTCTGGAAGTTCTGCAGCTCGACCCGCTTCTGGGCCTGCTCGATGGCGCGCGTGACCAGCCCGCCGGTGATGACCTCGCCCTCCTCCGCCCCGCTCTTGTCCATCCAGCGCGCGATGCGGTCGGAGCCGAACAGGCGCATCAGGTCGTCTTCCAGCGAGAGGAAGAAGATGCTCTGCCCCGGGTCGCCCTGGCGGCCCGAGCGGCCGCGGAGCTGCCGGTCGATGCGGCGCGACTCGTGCCGCTCGGTGCCGATGATGTTGAGCCCCGCCTCGGGCTGCTCGAGATCGAGCGACTTGTCCAGTTTGATGTCGGTGCCGCGGCCGGCCATGTTGGTGGCGATCGTGATCGCCCCCTTCTGCCCGGCCTGGGCCACGATCTCGGCCTC
>DASUXW010000249.1:0-3204 GCA_036377715.1 Gemmatimonadales bacterium | reverse complement strand
GTCGCCGCCGGGCGAGTGGCACCGGCGGCGGCGCTGGACCGGCTCCGGCACCTCCCGTTCGAAGACATCGAGTTCGCCCGCATCGACCACCATCGCGCGCTCCGGCAGGGCGAGCCCGAGGTGGTCTTTTGCGAGGGCAAGACCGTGGAGCAGGTCGTGGCGATCTGCGAGCGGCTCGAGGCGGTCACCCATTCATTCGTCGGTACGCGCGCGAGCGCGGAGATGGCGAACGCGCTGCGGGAGCGGTTCCCGCGCGTGGTGTGGAATCCGGTCGGTCGCACGGTCGTCCTCGCGGCGCCGGACCGGCCCGACCCCACGACCGGCCCCGTGCTCGTGGTGGCGGCCGGCACGAGCGATCTCCCCGTGGCCGAGGAGGCGGCGGTGACCGCCCAGGCGTTCGGCACCCGGGTCGAACGGCTCACCGACGTCGGCGTGGCCGGCCTGCACCGGATCCTATCGGCGGGGGACGTACTCGACCGCGCGCGAGTGGTGATCGTGGTGGCCGGAATGGAAGGCGCGCTGCCCAGCGTGGTGGGTGGACTGGTGCCGGTCCCGGTCATCGCGGTGCCGACCAGCGTGGGGTACGGCGCCGCGTTCGGGGGCCTCGCTGCGCTGCTTGGCATGCTCAACGCCTGCGCGGCGGGGATCACGGTGGTCAACATTGACAACGGCTTCGGCGCGGCGGTGGCGGCGAGCCGAATCTGTCGGGCGTGACCGTCCGGACGGTGCTCCAGCGGGCGGAACCGCCGCTCGTCTGGCTCGATCTGGTCGAGCCCACCCCCGAGGAGATGGGTGAGGTGGCCCGGGTCCACGGCCTCCACTCCACCGCGGTGCGCGACTGCCTCGATCCCGAGCACCTTCCCAAGTACGAGCAGTTCGATACCCACGTCTTCGCCATCATCCGGGCCTTCGACGAACGCGCGGAGCGGACCCGCGCGACCGTGCAGGAGCTTACCCGCAAGGTCGCGATTTTCTCCGGGCGCACCTTTCTCATCACCATCCACCGCACCGAGCAGCCCTGGCTCACGGCCATCGAGGCGAAGTTCCACGCGGAAGCCGGCGCGAAGAACGGCAAGGAGGGGCTGCAGCAGTATCTCCTGGCCCACGTGCTCAACGCCGCGGTGGACACCTACGCCCCGCCGATGGAGGCCATCGAGGCGCGGATCGACGCCTTCGAGGAGCTGGTCTTCGGCGGCCGCGACGCCGACGCGCGCGCCTTCGCCGAGGACCTGCGCGAGATCCACGTGCTGAAGCGCCAGGTGACGCTGATCAAGCGCCTGCTCTGGCGCACCCTGGACGTAGTCCAGCGGATGTCGCCCTCGACCGGACGTGCGGCCTCGCTCTTTCGCGACGTGCAGGAGAACATCGAGAGCTCCCACTTCTACGCCGACGAGCTGCTGGACGACGTGAACACGGTGCTCAACGTGCAGCTCGCGCTGGCCGCCCACCGCACCGGCGAGGTCATGCGGATTCTGACCGTGTTCTCGGTCTTCTTCCTGCCGCTCACCTTCCTGGTCGGGGTGTACGGGATGAACTTCGATTTCATGCCCGAGCTGCACACCCGCTGGGGCTACCCCGCCGTGCTGGCGGCGATGGGGGTGATCACGCTCGCGATCTATCTCTGGTTCCGCCGCCGAGGGTGGCTTCGGGAGTGAGCGTCCTCGCGCTGGTGGTGGCGGCGCTCGCGGGAGCCGGCCTGGGTTGGGTGCTGGGCCGGCGCCGGGGCGGACTGCCGCCGCTCGCGAGCGGGGTGGCGCCGCACCTCCTGCCCGAGCCCGCCCTGGAGTGGCTTAGGCGCGCCTGGGGTGCCCTCGGCGTCTGGGTGTCGGAACTGGACCCGCGCGAGGAGGGGCCGCGCGCCGAGCGGATCGTGGATGCGGAGCGGCTCTCGGTGACGCAGATCGTGGCCGTCGACCGCCGGCTCGAGCGCGCGCGCGACCAGGATCAGAGCGGCGCCGAGCGGATGGACGGCGGCATCCTCGTCTTCCACGCGGGCGAGGGGAGCGCGGTCGCAGTGCTGCTGCCCGATGGCTTCGAGCCGCATCGGCTGGGTCTGGTCGAATCGGACCTGCGCCGGCTGCTGGACGGCGTGCGTCGCCGGCCGCAGATGGTGGCGCTGGCGCAGGCCACGTCGCAGGAGGCGTCGCTCGAGTCGAGCGCCAGCGTCGGGCTCCGGCTGGCCTATCAGCTCGAGCGGGCGCTGGACGCGCAGGTGGTCGTGGCCGCGCGCGAGCCCGCGCTCGGCGGGCTGCCCGCGGTGCGCGTGATCGGCGTCTCGGGCCGCGGCGACCGCCGCCTGCTCGACACGATCGTTCCCGACGCCAGCGACCTGGCGCGGGTGGCGCGGGGTGAACTCCCCCGGACCACGATCATCGGTGACCCGATGGGCGGCGCCGTGGCCGACCGGCGCCAGCGGCCGGATGCGGTCCTGCTCCAGCCGATTCTGGTGGGCGACGAGCCGTTCGGCGCCGTGGCCATCTGGCTGACCAGCGGCCGCGAGCCCGCGGGCGGAGTGCTGGCGGAGCTGAACGAGGCGCTCAACAATGCCGGCCCCCGGCTGTCGCGCGCGCTCGAAGCCGACCAGCGCAAGGCCGACGCCCAGTCCGACCGTCTGACCGGGCTGCTCAACCGGCGCGCGCTCGAGGAGGTGCTGAACCGCGCCGACCCGCGCGGCCCCACGGAGGGCGCCCTGATCTACGCCGACCTCGACAAGTTCAAACTGGTGAACGATACGCTCGGCCACGCCGCGGGCGATGCCGCGCTGCTCCACTTCGCGCGAATCATTCAGGGCCAGATCCGGAGCGGGGACATCGCGGCCCGGATCGGGGGTGAGGAATTCGCGGTGTGGCTGCCCAAGGCCGAGCTCGAGGTGGGCGCCCGGATCGCGGAACGGATCCGGATCAAGCTGGGCACCACTTCCTGGGACTGGAACGGCCGCCACTGGCCCCTCAGCGCCTCCTTCGGGGTCGCAGCCTCTCCGGAGACCAGCCCCACCCCGGCCGCCCTGCCCGCCCAGGCCGACGCGGCACTCTACGTGGCCAAGCGGGCAGGAAGGAATCGGGTGGAGAGGGCGGGGTAGGACGGACAGACGGGCGGACGGGCGGCCGGACAGACGGACAGACGGACAGAGAGTGACAGCACACCGCAGCGGTGTGCCGTTTCCGTCCGTCCGTCCGTCCGTCCGTCTGTCCGTCTGTCCGGCCG
>DASUXW010000248.1:0-4755 GCA_036377715.1 Gemmatimonadales bacterium | reverse complement strand
GCCGGTGGCGCCGGCGATCGCGCCGTAGGCCTCGAAGAACGCCATCTTCTCCGTCAGCTCCATCCCGTTGACGTGCTTGCCGAGCACGACGGTTTCGACCCGCCGCTGCGCGCCCTTGTAGCCGCGCGCCCCCACCGCCCGCACCGCGGCCAGCCGCGCCGCCCGGTCCTCGTCCTCGAGCGCCCGCTCGAGCAGCCCGAGCGCGGCCGGCGTGCCCAGCCGCGCGAGCGCCTGGACCGATGCGAGGCGCACGGCGGGATCGCGATGGCCGATGGTCTCGCCCAGCCCCGGAACCGCCTGCGCGATCTGCAGCCGGCCGCACAGCGCGATCACCGCCGCGAGCGCCTCCGACTCGGGCGACCGGAGGATGCGCAGCACCTCCGCCGGGTGGGCCTCCGCGAGGCGATCGGCGACCTGCTCGAGGGTCGCGCGGAGCGGCGCAGAGGAGAGCAGCGGGATCCAGGCGAGCACCGGCTCGAGCGCGCTCGCGCGGAGCTGGCTCAACACTTCGGCCACCGTGGCCTCCGCCGCCAGCGCCGGCGCCTCGTCGAGCGACTGCACCAGCTGGCTCACGATGGCGGGATCGCTCAGCTTGGCCACGAACCCGTCGAGCCGGGCGGCGTGCGCGGCGACCAGCCCGGGCGCCCGCTCCGCGAGCAGACGGCACTCGCGCAGCACCAGCGCCGCGGTGCGGAAATCGCGCGCGTTGAGGAGGCCCGCGAAGTGCGACTCCAGCACCCCCACGATCTCCTCGCGCACGGCCTCCTCGCCCTGCAGCTCGAAGGTGTCGAACAGCGCGTTCAGCGCCGGTGCCTTGAGGTCGCGCGCGTACTCCGCCTCGACCGCCTGGGCCACCTGGTTGATTTCGTTTTCGTCGAGGAAGTACAGCGTCGAGTCGAATTCGTCGAGGGCGACCACGCCCTGCGGCCGCGGCGGCGCCTCTTCGGCGGCGGCGGCCCGCCGCGCCTCGGCCGCCGCGGGGTCCTGGGCGGTGGTGCTGTAGGTGCCCGTCTGCTCCGGCCCCGCGCCGTCGGTGAAGAACTCGATGAACTGGTACTGGATGGACTCGAATTCCTGCTCCCAGAGCAGCGTGAGGAGGTCGTCGCCCGCGTCGGCCGGAAGAAAGCGGGCGCGGCTGATGATCTCGAGAAAGCGCGGCAGCTCGTCTACCTCCGCGCCGCGCCGGACGGTCAGCGAGCGCATCCCGTCCTTGTACAGTCCCCAGGCCACGCTCTCGTTCTTGTTGAGCTGGTGATAGACGACCTGCTCCTCCCACACGAAGTCCGTCTCCGCCACCACCAGCGTGATCTCGTCGAGCGCGCCCCAGATCGGCTGGAACGCGATCCGGAGATTCTCGCTGGCGCGCTGGTAGATGGGGTTGTTGGGCAGGTACATGTGATAGGCGCGGAGCGCCTTCACCAGGCCGGTGATGAGCTCGGCGACCTGCGAGGCCGGCAGGAGGTCGGTCGGCGGCGGGCCGGCGGTCACACGGTGGCTCCGAGAAGCGCCGCCGCGTGGGCGACGTCCTTGTCGCCCCGGCCGCTCAGACACACCAGCACGATCGCTCCGGCGGGCCAGCGCCCGGCCTCGCGGCGCACCCAGGCGAAGGCGTGCGCGGTCTCCAGCGCCGGGATGATCCCCTCCAGCCGCGAGACGGCCTGGAACGCCTCCAGTGCCTCGGCGTCGGTGGCGGACTCGTAGCGCACCCGGCCGCTGTCGCGCAGTTGACTGTGCTCGGGACCGACGCCGGGGTAGTCGAGGCCGGCGGAGATCGAGTGCGCTGGCGCCACCTGCCCGTCGGCGTCCTGCAGCAGGTAGCTCAGGCTCCCGTGGAGCACCCCCGGCCGGCCGGCGCTCAGCGTGGCGCTGTGGTGACCGGTGGCGATCCCCTCGCCCGCGGCCTCGACACCCACCAGCCGCACCTCGGCATCGTCCAGGAACCCGGCGAAGATGCCCATCGCGTTGGACCCACCGCCCACGCACGCCACGACCGTATGCGGCAGCCGGCCCGCGCGCGCCAGCACCTGCGCCCGCGCCTCGCGACCGATCACGGACTGGAAGTCGCGCACCATGCGCGGGTACGGATCGGGACCGACCACCGAGCCGATGATGTAGTGGGTCGTCGGTACGTTGGCGACCCAGTCGCGCAGCGCCTCGTTGGTGGCGTCCTTGAGCGTGCGGGTGCCCGATTCGACCGGCACCACCCGCGCGCCGAGCAGCTCCATGCGGTAGACGTTCAGCTTCTGCCGCGCCACGTCTTCCGCGCCCATGTAGACCACGCAGTCGAGCCCGAACCGGGCGCACACGGTGGCCGTCGCCACACCGTGCTGTCCCGCCCCCGTCTCCGCGATGATGCGGCGCTTGCCCATCCGCCGCGCCAGCAGGGCCTGTCCCAGCGTGTTGTTGATCTTGTGCGCGCCGGTGTGATTGAGATCCTCCCGCTTGAGCACGACCGTCGCGCCGGCCTCGGCGCCGAGCCGCGGGGCCTCGGTGAGCGGGGTGGGCCGTCCGACGAACTCCGCGAGCAGCGTGTCCAGCTCGCCCCAGAACTCCGGATCGCTCCGCACCGCGTCGTAGAGTTGGGTGAGATCGTCAAGTGCGGCCACCAGCGTCTCGGGGACGTAGCGGCCGCCGTAGGGGCCGAACCGGCCGGCTACGGCCCGCTCACCTGATGGGGCTATGGCCACAGGCCGCCTCCAGAAAACGCATGATCTTGTCTGGGTCCTTGATGCCCGGCAGGCGCTCCACGCCGGAACTTACATCCACCACGTCAGGCCGAACGAGGCTCGCGGCCGCCGCCACCGTATCAGGGGTGAGTCCGCCGGCGAGCGCCATCGTAAGGCCGGCGAGCCGCGCCCGGGCCTCGCGGGCCACGGCAAGGTTGAGCGAAACGCCGGTGCCCCCGGCCGCATGCGGGACCCGGGGCTCCACCAGCACGGCATCGGTGTCCAGGGCCGCGTCGGCGAGCGCATCGAGGTCCTCGGGCGCCGCGATCCGTACGACGCGCCAGACCATGAGCCCCGCGCCCCGGAGCCGGGCGGCGTCCTCCCGGGCGTAGTCCCCGTGGAGCTGCGCGCCGGAGAGCCCCGCCGACTCCGTGAGCCGGAGGATGTCGTCCACCGAGTGTCGGCCGTAAACTCCGAAGACGGGCACCCCGGCCGCGGCGGCCCTCACCTCGGCGGCCGCCGGGGCGGATATCCGGCGGGGTCCACCAGCAAAAACGACGCCCAGAAAGGCAGCGCCGGCCGCGGCGGCCACCGCCGCGTCCTCAGCGCGGGTGAGCCCGCAGATCTTGACCCGGACGACGCCCGTACTATCGGGCACGTCGCGGAATCCGCGTGAGCCCGGTCAGGAGAACTCCCGGATCGGCGGCCGCGGACAACGCGGTGCCGATGAGCACCGCATCGGCGCCCGCCGCGGCGGCGCGCTCGACGTCGGCCGGGTGGGCCATCCCGCTCTCGGCGACGGCGATGCGGTCGGGCGGCAGGTCGCGCAGGATCGTCCAGGCGGCGGCGGTATCGATGTGGAAGGTGTCGAGGTCACGGCTGTTCACCCCCACGACCCGGGCGCCGGCTTCGAGCGCCAACACCGCCTCGGCGGCCGTGTGCACCTCGACGAGGGCATCGATGCCGCTTGCGGCCGCAGCGGCCAGCAGCGCGCGCAGGCGGGCCGGCGCGAGCGCCCGCACGATGAGCAGTACGGCCGCGGCGCCGGCCGCGCGCGCCTCGAGCACCTGCAGCTCGTCGAGAATGAAATCCTTCCGCAGCACCGGCACCCCGGCCTGTACCACGGCGGCGCGCAGATCGTCGAGCGAGCCGCCGAAGAAGGGGCCATCGGTGAGCACCGAGATGGCCGCGGCCCCACTGCGGGCGTAGCACGCGGCGCGCGTGGCGGGGTCGAGGTCCTCGCGAATGGTGCCCGCCGACGGCGAGCGGCGCTTGACCTCGGCGATCACCGCGACCCGATCTCCCCGAAGGGCGCCCGCGAAGGAAGGCGGCGCGCCCGCCTCCCCAGCCCTGCGCTCGAGCTCACGGCGGCGCTCCCGGAGTGCCGGGAGTCGCTCGCGCGCAGAGGCGAGAATCTGGTCGAGGGTGACTGGCATCTTGTCCTTCGGCCGGTGTTCGGGTATAGTTGTTCGGGCTCTATTCGGTCGCACCCGACGAGGAGAATCCTGATGCCGCTGACCAAACGCCAGAGCGAGATTCTCAGCTATCTGCAGCACCACATTCACGAGCAGGGCTACGCGCCCAGCTTCGAGGAAATCGCCGAGCGGTTCGGCTTCCAGTCCCTCGCCACGGTGCATGAGCACCTGACCAACCTCGAGCGCAAGGGCTACATCCGCCGCTCGTACAACGAGAGCCGCTCCATCGAGGTGCTACCGCCGCGGGGCACCAGCGCTGCCACCGAGATCCCGCTGCTCGGCAAGGTCGCCGCCGGCACCCCCATCGAGTCGCTGATGCACCAGGAGTCCATCGCCGTGCCCGACCAGATGCTGCCGCGGCGCGGGCCCAACTACGCGCTCCGGGTGCAGGGCACCTCGATGATCGACGAGCACATCGCCGATGGCGACGTGGTCGTGGTGCACGGCAAGCAGACGGCCGAGAACGGCGAGATGGTCATCGCACTGGTCAACGGCAGCGAGGCCACCGTCAAGAAGTTCTATCGCGAGCCCGGCGGCTGGATCCGCCTCCAGCCGGCCAACGCCTCCATGCAGCCCATGCGCTTCCAGGAGCGCGACGTGCTCATCCAGGGCGT
>DASUXW010000247.1:0-3114 GCA_036377715.1 Gemmatimonadales bacterium | reverse complement strand
CCGGCCGAGCTCCCGCCGGTGCGGGTGGACCCGATGCAGCTCGAGCAGGCGCTGCTCGAGATCGTCTCCAACGCGCTCGACGCCATGCCCGACGGCGGCCGGCTCGGCATCCGTGCGGCCTCGGCGAACGGCGCCGCGCCGCGCGATGTCCCGGGCGATTTGGTGGTCGAAGTGAGCGACACCGGCAGCGGGATCCCCGAGCAGCTCCTCGCCTCCGTGTGCGAGCCGTTCTTCACCACCCGGCAGGAGGGCACCGGGCTCGGCCTCGCGATCGCCAAGCGCTACGTGGAGCAGAACGGCGGCCGGCTCGAGATCGTGAGCCGCCCGGGCGGGGGCACCACGGTCAGGTTGCGGCTCCCGGCGGAGCCGGCGTCATGAGCGCACCCAGCGTGCTCGTGGTGGACGACGAGCGCACCCTCGCGCGCGCCATCAAGGCCTATCTGGCGGAATCGGGCTACGAATCGGAGGTGGCGGGCGACGCCGAGCAGGCGCTCCGCCTGATGGAGACGCTGCGGCCCGACGTGGTGTTCTGCGACGTGCGGCTGCCGGGCATGGACGGGATCGAGCTGCTCCGGCGGATCCGCGCCTTCGATCCGGCCATCCCCGTCATCATGATGACCGCGCACGGGACCATCGAGGGCGCAGTCGAAGCGGTCAAGCTCGGCGCGTTCGACTATCTCAAGAAGCCGGTGGACCTCGACGAGCTCAAGCTCCTGGCCGACCGCGCGCGCGAGCACTCGCAGCTCCGGCAGGAGCTGAGCTATTACCGCCGCCGCGACGCCACCCGGGGCGACTCGCTCGGCGCCGTGATCGGCGAGTCTCCCGCGATCGGCGCGGTGATGGAGCAGGCCCGGCAGATTGCCGCGCTCGACGAGACCCCGCCCGTCCTCATCACCGGCGAGACCGGGACCGGCAAGGGGCTGATCGCCCGGACCATCCACGGCGCCAGCGCCCGCACCGCGGGCCCGTTCATCGAGGTGAATTGCACCGCCCTGCCGGCCACGCTCATGGAGGCGGAGCTGTTCGGGCACGAGCGCGGGGCGTTCACCGACGCCAAGGAGTCGCGCCCCGGCCTGTTCGAGGCGGCCGACGGCGGGTTCCTCTTCCTGGACGAGGTAGGCGACGTCGAGCTGCCGCTCCAGGGCAAGCTGCTCAAGGCCGTGGAGGACCGGACCATCCGCCGGGTGGGGGGAATCAGGGACCGCCGGATCGACGTCCGAATCCTCGCCGCTACCAACCGCGACCTCGAGGACGAGACCCGGCGCGAGCGATTCCGGCGCGACCTGTACTTCCGGCTGGCGGTGATCATCCTCCACCTTCCCCCGCTCCGCGAGCGCGGCGAGGATGTGCTCCTCCTGGCCCGGCACTACCTGCGCCGGTTCAATACCAAGTACGGGAAGCAGATCCAGGGATTCGACCCGCGGACCCGCGAGTTGCTGCTCTCCTATCCCTGGCCGGGCAACGTGCGCGAGCTGAGCCACGTCATCGAGCGCGCGGTGCTCTGGAGCCGAGGGGCGACCCTGGATGTGGAGCATCTCTCCCTCAGCGCTCCCGTCGCGGTCACACCCGCTCCGGCCCCGGCCTCGGCCACCTCCGAGTCCGCGGCCCCCCCTCCTCCGCCAACCACCCAGGAAACCCCAAGCCTCCCCCCGCCGGGAATGGACCTGGACGCCTGGGAGCGCTCGCTCATCGAGCAGGCCCTGCACGAGGCCGATGGCAACCAGACCCGCGCCGCCCAGCGCCTCGGCATCAGCCGCGATACCCTCCGTTACCGGCTCAAGAAGTACGGCATCCAGGGCTAGCCGGGCAGATTCACCACGGAAGCACGGAAGGCACGGAGGTGACAAGGGCTCGGCTTCGGACGGGGGCCTTGGATCCGGACAACACAAATTTGTTGTTGTCGGCTCCGCTCACCGATCCGTTCCGGTGTCCCTTCCGTGTCACCTTCGTGCCTTCCGTGCTTCCGTGGCGCAGAAATCATCATCTGCACATGAAGATTGCTTAACCTCTATTTACCAATTCTTTAGAATCCCGATTGCTATCCTCTCACCGTTCAAGGTGGCCGGGCGGCATTGGGCCGACGGCAGTGGAACGGATGACGAGAGGAAACGAAATGCTCAACCCGACGAAGCGACTGACCCTGGCAGCTGCGACGACCTTGGCCCTGGCCGGTGCCGGCCTGCTCACGACCGCCGCGGTGCGACCGGCCACGGTCGAGCGGGTGGACTTCGACGCCGTCCGGACAGCCACCTCGCCGGCGTATGACGCCCGGGTGGCGCCGGCGTCGGGCGCCCGGATCAAGGAGTTCCGGATCCCGATGACCCACGAGACCATCGAGATCTCGAAGGGCGTGCGCTACGCCGGCTGGACCTTCGGCCACACCGTCCCCGGCCCCGTCATCCGGGTCCGCCAGGGCGACCAGGTTCGGATCACCCTGGTGAACGAAGCCCGGGACATGCCGCACTCGATCGACTTCCACGCGGCCAGGCTCCCGATGGACCGAGCCATGAAGTCCATCGCCCCCGGTGACAGCCTCCAGTTCGAGTTCGAGGCCACCACGCCCGGCGTCTTCATGGTCCACTGCGGCACCCCGCCGGTCCTGATGCACATCGCGCAGGGGATGTACTTTGCGATCATCGTGGACCCCAAGGGCGGCTGGCCCACCAAGGCCGACAAGGAGTTCATCCTGGTCCAGAGCGACCTGTACCCAAAGGCCTCGCCCGCGGACACGACGCTCAAGGAAGGTGACTACCACGCCATGCAGGAAGCCGAGCCCACCTACGTCGTGTTCAACGGCCGGGCGTTCCAGTACAAGGACGCGCCGCTCCATGTGGATGTGGGCGACCGGGTGCGCTTCTTCGTCATGAACGCAGGGCCCAACATCCGCAGCGACTTCCACGTGGTGGGCAACATCTTCGACCGGGTGTACCCGGGCGGCAATCCGGATCAGGTGATCGACGGCGTGCAGACGTACTCGGTCCCGGCCGGCGGCGGCGCGGTGGTGGAGCTCGAGTTCAAGGAGGGCGAGAGCGGTGAGGGCAACTACGCCTTCGTCACCCACGCCTTCGCCGACGCCGAGAAGGGCGCCACGGGCGTGATCCAGGTGGGCCGTCC
>DASUXW010000246.1:0-2590 GCA_036377715.1 Gemmatimonadales bacterium | reverse complement strand
ACCGAGGGCATGGCCCGGCAGCCGGAGAACACGGCCCGGATCCAGACCGCGATGATCATCGCGGCGGCGCTCATCGAGGGCGTCGCGCTGTTCGTCTCGGTCATCGCGTTCCTCATCCAGGGCAAGATCAACTTCTGAGTCGAGGGTAGGCATGAAGCGGTCGTTCTGGATCACCTTCGTGCTCGCGCTGGCGGCGGTCCCCGCCGTCAGCGCCCAGGAGGAGCACGCCTCGGGCCCGCTCACGGTCGAAGGCGGCCTGATGATCTGGACCGTGGTGGTGTTCGTCCTGCTGCTGCTGATCCTCAAGCGCTTCGCCTGGCCCGCGATCCTGGGCGCGGTCGAGGCGCGCGAGGCGGCGCTCGAGCGGCAACTCGCCGAGGCCGAGCAGAACCGGGCCGAGTCGGCGGCGCTGCTCGAGGAGCACAAGCGGCTCGTGGCCGACGCCAAGGGGCAGGCGCACGGGATCGTGGTCGAGGCCCGCCAGCTCGCGGAGAAGGAGCGCGCGGTGGCGATGGAGAAGACCAAGCAGGAGCAGGAGGACATGCTCGCGCGCGCACGCCGGGAGATCACCGCCGAGCGCGATCGCGCCGTGGCCGACCTCCGCCGCGAGGCGGTGGACCTGTCGCTCGCGGCCGCGTCCAAGCTCATCGGCGAGCGGCTCGGCAGCGACACCGACCGGAAGCTGGTGCTCGACTACCTCGGCACGCTGGACGGCACGCATTGAGGACCGAGACGGTCGCCCGCAACTACGCCGAGGCGCTATTCGAGCTCGGCGAGCGCAGCGGGCAGACGGCCCACTACGCGGACCTGATCGACGCCGTCGCGCATGCGGTGGAGACCACGCCGGCGGTGCAGTCGGTGCTGATGTCGCCCCGTGTGCCCAAGGCCGACAAGGCGGCGCTCCTGGGCGCGGCGCTCCGCGCCGCGCCGCGCGAGTTCGTGCTGTTCCTCCAGGCGCTGGTCAAACGCAGCCGGCAGCAGCTCCTGCGCGAGATCGCCCAGGAGTACCACGGCCTGCTCGACGTCAAGCTCAACCGGGTCCGGGCATCGGTCACGCTCGCGCGCCCGGCCGACGAGACGCTCCGCCGCTCGGTGACCGAGTCGCTGAGCCGCCAGCTCGGCAAGGAAGTGCTCCCGACCTTCTTCGTGGACCCGGAGATCCTCGGCGGCACCATCGTCCGGGTCGGCGAGCGGGTGCACGACGGGTCCGTCCGGCGGCGGATGGTCAGGTTGCGGAGGCAGTTGGTCGCGGGGCGGTAGCGGTCCGCACGGCAGTCGGAGTCACCCTGAGCGAAGCGAAGGGGCCATGCCTACGCCCATCAAGCGGCCGTCCGCCGCCGCTCAGGCACTCGATCCGCCTGCCCCCCGGCCGCCGACGAGAGCACGGGCCTCCTCGTCGCCAGCTGAATCCAGAGTACCGCACCCAGGATCAGGCCCATCGCGGCGATGGTGCGGGCGGTGACCGGCTCGCTCAGGAACAGCCATCCGAGCGCCACGGCAACGACCGGATTCACGTAGGCGTAGGTGCCCACCACCGTGGCCGACGCGTGATCGAGGGCGTAACCATACGCGGTATAGCCCACGATCGAGCCGAACACAACCAGATACGCCATGGCCGCGAGGCCCTGGCCTTCGAGGTGCCAGGCGGGCCCCTCGCCCAGGGCGAGACCAAGCAGGACCAGGGCGGCGCCGCCGATGGCCATCTGCACCGCGGCGGACGCGTAGGGACCGCTCTCGGTGGGATGCCGCTTCCAGTAGACGCTTCCCAGGGCCCACGATGCGCTCGCGAGCGTCAGCGCGATGGGACCGCGCAGGTCGGCGGCCATGAGCTCGTGCGGAGTGATCCCGGCCAGCAGCGCGCTGCCCAGGAAGCCGAGCAGCAGGCCGACCCCGACGCGCCAGGTGAGGCGGGTGCCGCCGCCGGGCACCACCGCGTCGAAGAACGCGGCCCAGAGCGGCATCGCCGCGACGAACACGCTGGCGGGTCCGCTGGCGACGAACTGCTCCGCCCACACCACGATCGCGTTGCCCCCGACCAGCAGGAACCCCGCCGTGATCGCGAGCGTGCGCCAGTCCTTCGCGCGTCGCGGCAGCCGGACACCCACCAGCATCGAGAGGCCGCCCAGCAGCAGCCCCGCGGTGAGGAACCGCACGCCGGCGAAGAGGAACGGCGGCAGATGTCCCACCCCGATCCGGATGGCCAGGTAGGTCGAGCCCCAGACCGTGCAGACGATGAGGTAGGCGGCGAGCGCCCTCCCGCGGAGGCCGCCCATGTCAGTCCAGCTCCACGGGCGCCACGCCCGGCTTCTCGAACACGGTGGAGAGCGCGATCGTGGTGCGGGTGGCGACGGCCAGGCCCGGCTCGCGGAGGGTGCGCAGGATCCGCTCGAGCGCCTCGAGCGACGGCGCCGCGACCTTCATGATGTAGCAGTCTTCCCCGGCCACATGGTGGCACTCGAGGACGCTGGGATTGCTCTCGAGCGCGCGCACGGCCGGCTCGGCGCTCTCGAGGTCGGTCGCGGAGTAGCGGACCGAGACGAAGGCGGTGATGGGGTGGCCGGTCCTGGCGCGGTCCAGCTGCGCGTGGTAG
>DASUXW010000245.1:0-9346 GCA_036377715.1 Gemmatimonadales bacterium | reverse complement strand
CGTGCGCGAACACCACGGCCCACGCCACGGTCCCGTACGCGCTCGTGTCCCAGCGGACGTTGAGCGCGCCGAACTCGAGCGCGCGGAGCACGCACATGACCGCGAGCAGCAGCGTGGCGACCACCATCCCCGCGCGGACGGTGCGCAGGTCGAGCCGGCGGGCCGCGCGGTCCATCATGACGACCGGGATGTTGCTCAGCACCATCAGGACCACCTGGATGGTGGGGATAGTGAGCGACGGCCGGAGCATCCCCTCCGGCGGCCAGGTCTGGAAGTTCCGGCGGAGATAGAAGTAGCTGACCGCGCAGATGAAGAGCGTCGAGCCTTCGATGATCATGAAGCCGAGCGTGCCCCACCACATGAGGCTCCGATGCCCGAACGTGGTGGTCGGCAGCTCGGTCACGTTGGCGACGACCCGTACGGCGGTCATGCTTCCCTCTCGATCATGCGCTCCTCGCGGTGCTCCTCGCCGCGGGGCCAGGCCCAGCCGAGCAGCGCCAGGAAGAGGAGCGCGATCCCGATCGGGAACGCCCACGGCGTGAAGATGAGGGCGACGAAGAACACCGTGGACGCGATCGCCGCGAGCAGCGGCCAGACGCTCGGCTCGGGATGGCGGTGGCGGCTGTCGGGCTCGGCATCGAGCATCGTGGTGATGAGCACCTCGCGCACGTCGGTCCGGAGGCCCTCGACGACCGGCAGTCCCTCGGGGTGCTCCCAGAGCGGGGCGCGGCCGTCCACCACCGGGATGTAGGCGAAGTTGTACGGCCGTGGCGGCGAGGCCGTTGCCCACTCGAGCGACTCCGCGCCCCACGGGTTCTCGCCCGCGCGCGCGCCGGAGCGGAGGCTCCGCGCCACATTCACCAGGAACACCAGCACGCTGGCCGCGATCACGACGGCACCGGCGGACGCGAGCAGGTTGAGATCGCCCCAGCCGGTCGCCGCGAGGTAGGTGTACACCCGGCGCGGCATCCCCTCGAAGCCGAGCTGGTGCATCGGGAAGAAGGTGAGGTTCATCCCGATGAAGAACAGCCAGAAATTCCACCGGCCGAGCCGCTCGTCGAGCATCCGTCCGGTGGCCTTGGGGAACCAGTAATAGAACGCCCCGAACAGCGGGAACACCGCGCCGCCGATCAGCACGTAATGGAAGTGCGCCACGACGAAGTAGGTGTCGTGCACCTGCAGGTCGAACGGAATCGAGGCGACCATGACGCCGGTGAAGCCGCCGATCAGGAACAGCGCCACGAACCCGAGCACGAAGAGGAACGGCGTGGTGAACCTCGGCCGGCCCGACCAGATCGTCGCGACCCAGCAGAAGATCTGCACCCCGCTCGGGATGGCGATCATCATGCTCGCGGCGGTGAAGAAGCTCGCGCCGAGCTGGGGCACGCCGGTGGCGAACATGTGATGCACCCAGAGCCCGAAGCCCAGGAACGCCGTCGCGACCAGGCTCAGCACCATGGCCGGATAGCCGAACACCTGCCGGCGGGTGAACGTGGACACGATCATCGAGACGAACCCGAGGGCCGGGACGAAGATGATGTAGACCTCGGGGTGGCCGAAGAACCAGAACAGGTGCTGCCAGAGGAGCGCGTCGCCGCCCTCGGCGGGATTGAAGAAGTGGGTCGCGATCAGGCGGTCCATCGCGAGGAACTGGCTGGCGGTGGCCACCCACGGCATGGCGAAGAGCACCATGAAGGACTGCACCAGCATGGCCCACACGAAGAGGGGGAGCCGCCCGAGCGTCATCCCCGGCGCACGCTGCTTGAAGATCGTGACGATCATCTCGACCGAGGCCACCAGCGCCGAGACCTCGGTGAAGGTCACCAGCTGGGCCCAGACGTCGGCCCGCTTGCCCGGCGTGAATTCAGGACCCGCCAACGGGACGTACGCGAACCAGCCGACGTCGGGGCCGGTATTGAGAAAGAACATGACGTAGAGGAACAGCCCGCCGAACAGGTAGACCCAGTACCCGTACGCGTTGAGCCGCGGGAACGCGACGTTCCGGGTGCCGATCATGAGCGGCACCAGGTAGAGGCCCATCGCGTCCATCACCGGCACGGCGAACAGGAACATCATCGTCGAGCCGTGCATGGTGAAGAACTGGTTGTAGGCGTCAGGGCCGAGCACGCCGTTCTCCGGCCGGGCGAGCTGGGCCCGCATCACCGCCGCCTCGATGCCGCCCAGAATGAAGAACACGACCGCCGTGATGATGTAGCGCGTGGCGATGGACTTGTGCTCGACGCTGCAGACCCAGCCCCAGAACCCCGGGCGGTGGCGCCACGTCTCCTCGAGCCGGCCCACCACCTCCGCCGGCGGCTCGGAGGTGCGGCCGGGCTCGTGCGGGACGAGCGGGGTCGTGATGCTCACCGGAGCGTCTCCAGATAGGCCAGCAGCGCCTGCAGTTGCTCGGGGTCGAGCTGGTTGGGCGGCATCAGGACGCCCGGCTTGATGCGCTGCGGATCCACGATCCACCCGGCCAGATTGCCCGGCGTGTTGGGCAGCGTGCCCGCGGCGATGGTGGCCCGGCTCGCGAGGTGCGTGAGGTCGGGCCCGATCCGGCTGCCGGCCGGCGTGCCCGCGACGGCGTGGCACATGACGCAGGAGGAGCCCAGGAACACCGCGCGTCCCTTGAGCGCCAGGGTGTCGGTGGGCGTACGCGCGGTGTCGCGCTGCTGGGTGAGCCACTGCGCGAAGCTGTCCGGGTGCTGGGCCACCACCAGCAGCGACATCTTCGCGTGCTGGTGCCCGCAGAACTCAGCGCACTCGGTGCGGTAGACGCCCGCGCTGTCGGCCTGGAACCAGAAGCTGTTCTCGTTGCCCGGAATGAGATCGTGCTTGCCCGACAGGTTGGGCGGCCAGATGCTGTGGATCACGTCGCTCGAGCGGAGCTCGACGACGACCGGGCGGCCCACCGGCACGTGGATCTCGTTGGCGGTGGTGACCCAGCGCTGGGGCACCGAGTCGCGGTACTGCACCTCCCACCACCACTGATGGCCCGTCACCAGGAGCTGGATCGGATTTTCGCCGGGGTGCGCGGTGACGGCGCGGCCGACCGAGACGTTGAGGACGAGGAATACGAAGAGCACGATGGTCGTGGCGACCGTCGCCCCGGTGACGACGCGCCGGAGCGTGCGCTCCCGCTCCGGCGTGACGGCGGGCTCATCGGCGCGGCGGCGGCGGAAGGCGGCCCAGAAGAGCGCCCCCATCACCAGGATGTACACCACGATGGACACGGCGTACATCGGGTTCCACAGGCTCTCGGCCATGCGGGCCTGGGGCCCCGCGGGAGCGAGCACCGAATGCGCGCCGGGAAACTGCGTGACGGCCTGGAGCACCGCCGTCACTCCGAGGTCGGCGGGGTGAAGGACTGCACCGGGACAGCCTTCTTCGTGGCCTGCTCCTGCGGCCGTACCTGCATGTTGTCGGTCCGGCCCGGCGCCACGTCCTTGGGCAGCAGGCCGCTCATGGAGCGGACGTAGTAGACCAGCTTCCAGACCTGGTCGTTGCCGAGGCGGCCGCGGAACGACGGCATCCCGTTGGGCCGACCCTCCATGATGGTCTCGAAAATGTTCTGGGGCGCGCTCCCGTAGATCCACTGGCTGTCCATGAGCGGCGGCCCGATCCCGCCGCCGCCCTGGAAGTGGCAGCCGGAGCAGTTGAACTGATTGTAGAGCTGCTGGCCCTGGGAGACGGCCCAGGCGTTGTTGGCGTACTCGACGTGCACCGGCGGGTTGGGCGTGGGCGGGCCCGGCTGGAGCGGGCTTTCCCGCACCACCGTCGCCGCACCTGCGGCCGGCGGCCAGTTCCGGAACTGGCGGTCCTCGCGCTCGCAGGCGGAGGTCGCGACGAGCAGGAGCACCGCCGGGCCGAGCACGGCGAGTGCGCTACGGGAGGGCGAAGACATACAGCATCCCTCCCTTGGTCGTCGCGGTGGGCAGGTCCTTCATGGCGTTGACGAAGCCGAGCGCCGCGCTCGAGTCGCGGACGTCGAGCCCGCCGGCCACCACGGCGCCGGCCCACCCGCCGACGCCGCTCAGCACCGCGACGTACTGCTTCCCGTCGGGGCCGAGATAGGTGATGGGCTGTCCGATCACCCCGGAGCCCGTCTTGAACCGCCACAGCTCCTTGCCGCTGCGCGCGTCGAGCGCCTTGAACCAGCCGTCCATCGTGCCGTAGAACACCACGTCGCCCGCGGTGACGACGCTGCCGCTCCAGACCGGGAAGCGCTCGTGCACCTCCCACACGGCCTTGCGCCCGATCGGGTCCCAGGCGGTAAAGACGCCGCGGTAGCCGCCGGGCCCGGCGTACATCTTGACGATCGCGGCGACGTAGGGCGTCCCCGCGATGTAGTTGGCCTCGGTGCCCTCTTCGTCCTGGCACAAGTTCTGGTGCGGGATGTAGAGCAGGCCGGTCCTCGGCGACCACGAGCTCGGCTGCCAGTCCTTGGCGCCGGGGGCCGCGGGGCAGATCTCCCGCACAGTGATGCCGGTCTTCGGCGCCTTCTCCGGCACCGGAATCAGCCGGCCGGTCTTGAGGTCCACGCCCTTGCTCGTGGTGATGTAGCCGTACGGATCGGCCGAGAGCACCTCGCCGGTCGCGCGGTCCACGATGTAGAGGTACCCGTTCCGCTGCGGCGAGACGAGCACCTTGCGCGTGGTGCCGTTGATCGGGAGATCGAGCAGCAGGATCTCGTTGATCCCGTCGTGGTCGTACAGGTCGTGCGGGCTCCACTGGTAGGCCCAGACCGCCTCACCCGTATCGGGGTCGCGGGCGAACACGCCGGCGGTCCACTTGTTGTCGCCCGGGCGCACGTCCGCGTTCCAGGGGCCCGGGTTGGCGGTGCCGTAGTAGATCAGGTTGAGCTCGGGGTCGTAGCTGATCCAGCCCCAGATCCCGCCGCCGCCGTACTGCCACGAATCGCTGGGCCAGCTCGAGACGCCGAGGTCCTTCCCGCGGTCCGCGGCGTAGAACGGCTTGAACCGCGGGCCGATCAGCACGTCCTTGTCGGGGCCGGTGGTATAGGCGCGCCAGGCGAGCTCGCCGGTCTTCGCGTCGAGCGCGGTGAGCGCGCCGCGGATGCCGAACTCGCCGCCGCTGTTGCCCACGAGCACCTTGCCCTTCACCACCAGCGGCGCCATGGTGATGCTCTCGCCCTCGTTGATGTCGCCCACCCGGGTGCGCCACACCTCCTTGCCGGTCTTGGCGTCCACCGCGACCGTCTGCGCGTCGAGCGTGTTGTAGTAGATCTTCCCGTCGTAGTACGACGCGCCCCGGTTCACCACGTCGCAGCAGGCTACGCCCTGCGACGCGGCCAGGGGATGCGGCTCGTACTTCCACTCGAGCGGGGCGCCGGGCTTCGAGAGGTCGAGGGCGTAGAGGATGTTGGGGAACGGCGTCACCACGTACATCATGCTGCCGACCACGAGCGGCGCCGCCTCGTGGCCGCGGGTGACGCCGGTGGAGAAGGTCCACGCGAGCCCGAGCTTCGAGACGTTGGCGGCGGTGATCTGGTCGAGGCGGCTGTAGCGGGTGGAGGCGTAGTTCCGGGCGGGGATGGTCCACTGCCCGCTGCTGCTGTCGGGCGCAAGGCCGGCGGCGTGGGCCGCACTGCCGCGGTCACCGTGGGTACTGTCGGTGCGCGGTGCGGCGCCGCTGACCGAGGTGGCGTGCGCCGGGCGCGACTCGTGCCCGCCCGAACAGGCCGCCATGAGAGCGGCGATGCCGACTATCAGCGACGTCTTGGCCATAACCGTGTCCGCCTCGGCCGGCCGCCACGATCGGCCGGGCTCTGTGTACCCAGAATCCAGAGTTGAAGGTGGGAGGGACCTCGTGAGTCGGCGGCGACGCAGATCACATCGGCCCCCGTCGGGACCGGGGTTACCATAGGGAGTGCCCACCCTCCGCTACCTCTCGCTCGGGCTGATCCCCCTGTCGCTGGCGCTCGAGCTCGCCGGCGCCGGCCCGGTCGTGGTCTTCGCGGTGGCCGCGGCGGCCATCATCCCGCTGGCCGACTGGATCCGCCGCGCCACGGAGCAGGTCGCCGCCCGGGCCGGCAGCGCCATTGGCGGCCTGCTCAACGTGACCTTCGGCAACGCGGCCGAGCTGATCCTGGCGCTGTTCGTCCTGCTCGCGGGAAAGCCAGGCGTGGTCAAGGCCACCATCACCGGCTCGATCGTGGGCAACAGCCTGCTCGGGCTCGGTGTGGCGATCCTGGCCGGGAGCTGGGGACGGGAGAAGCAGCGGTTTCAGCGGGAGCGGGCGGGCTTGCTGTCGAGCCTCCTCATTCTCTCGGTGGTGGCGCTCATGGTCCCCGCGCTGTTCGACTACACCGAGCGCAACCTGCGCCGCATGGCGTACCCCGAGAACCTGGACGAGCACCTGAGTCTCGGCGTCGCGGTCGTGCTCATCCTGGCCTACGGCGCCAACCTGGTGTACACCCTCGTGACGCACCGCGACGTATTCGGCGCCGAGGAAGGCGGCGAGCACGAGCGGCCCGGGGGCCGGCAACCCTGGCCGCTGTGGGGCGCCGTCGCGGTGCTGGTGGCGGCCACGGCGGCCGTCGCGCTCGAGGCCGAGCTGGTGTCGGGTGCGCTCGAGGCCACGGCGGGATCGCTGGGGCTGACCGAGTTCTTTCTCGGGATCACGGTACTGCCGCTGGTGGGGAACGCCGCCGAGTACTTTGCCGCGGTGTATTTCGCCCGGCAGGACCGCATGGACCTGGTGATGACCATCGCCGTGGGGTCGAGCATCCAGATCGCGCTGTTCACGGCGCCGGTCCTGGTGCTGGTCTCCTATCTGCTCGGCGCGCCGATGGACCTGGTGTTCTCCAATCCGCTGGAGCTGATCGCGGTGGCGGCGGTGGCGTTCGGGGTGAACGCGATCGCGCACGACGGCGAGACGAGCTGGTTCGAGGGGGTGCTGCTGCTCGCGCTCTATGCGCTGCTCGTGCTGGCGTTCTTCTTCGTGCGGTAGCTCGGCTCGGCTCGGCCCCGCCGGCCCATTCACCACGGAGGCACGGAGGGCACGGAGACAGCCACGGAGGGATTCGGATTCGGGAGGGTTCCTCGGACCCGGACAACATCAAATTGTTGGTGATGGCCCCGCTCACCGATCGGCTCCGGTCTCGGCGCCACCTCCGTGGCCGTCTCCGTGCCCTCCGTGCCTCCGTGGTGAACCTGTTGTCGGACGCCGGCCGAGGCGCCCTAGTGCAGCGTGTAGAGATATGCCGCGATGTCGCGCGCCTGCCCCTCGCTCACGCCCAGGTTGGGCATGGCGGTGCCGGGCTCGATGGCCTGCGGCACCTCGATCCAGCGAATCAGGAAGTCGGCGGTGTTGGGGACCTCGCCGGCGATGTAGGTGCGCCGCGCGAACTTGATGAGCGGCGGTCCGACGAGCCCATCGGCGCCGCGCACGCCCGGAATCGTGTGACAGGCGCCGCAGCCGTAGTTCGCGATGAGCTGCTTGCCCGCGTCGGGATCGCCGCCGGGCACCGGCCTGGCGGGATCGTCACGGCCGACGCAGGCCGACAGCACCATGCCGGTGAGGACAACCCAGGGCACGTGGCGCATGATCACTCTCCCGTCGAGCGTTGCCGGTGCCGCGGCTGCCAGAGCCGCTCGATGTGCAGGTCCGGGCCGGACGCGCGATCGCCTGGCATGGCCTCGTCCGATCGCTCGGGCGCGCGCCGGGAGGCGTGGGCGATGTCGTCGAGCAGGCCGCCCTGCGCCCGGCCGCGGCCGCCCACGAGATCGTGCACCATCGGAACCTTGGCCTCGTGCGTGGAGGCGTCGACCGACGCCGGCCCGGACCCGGTGCCGGTGCGGCCGGGACAGCCGCCCAGCAGCAGGACCAGCGCCAGTCCCGCGATGGGCGGCGCGGCCGCGAGCACCCGGTCGAGCCGCCGGGACCGGACCTCCTCGGCGCGCAGCCAGAGCACGAACTGCACGCTTGCGGCGACCAGGTACACCAGCCCGCCCGGAAGCCACATGATGAGCCCCGCGAGCTGCTGATCGTCGAGCGCGGTGAGACCCCAGGCGCCCGCGGCCGCCGACTGGGCCGGGTAGAACGGCCGCCCCGCGAAGGTGAGCAGCGCCCCCAGCATGCCGCCCAGGATCCCGGCGGTCACGACGTAGAGCACCGCCATCCCATGGTTGAGCCGCCGGCGCCCGGTCGGCTGCAGCACCACCCACCAGAACAGCAGCGCGGTAGTCAGAAAGCTCAGGTGCTCGAGCGCATGCAGGCGCTCGTCGGACAGCGCGGCCTGGTAGGCGGCGGGCAGGTGCCACGCCCAGACGGTAGCGATGTGAAGCCCCCAGGCCAGGAGCGGCGTGGTGAGCAGCGCCGCGAGCGCGCGCAGCCCGCTCCGGCGGTGCCACCAGGCGCCGAGGCGGCGGCGGCCGGCCGGACCCGGCAGCCGGAGCAGCACGGCCGCCGGCGCGCCCAGCACGAGCAGCGGCGCGGCGACCAGCATGAGCACGAGGTGCTGCACCATGTGACCCCAGAACAGCGTCTCGCCCAACGCATCGAGCGGCGAGACCAGCGCGAGTGCCAGCGCGAGGACACCGCCGGCGTACGCAGCCGCCCGCCAGCGGGGCACCACCCGTCCGGGGCCGACCTCGCGCCACAGCCGCGCGAGCCCCACGGCGTAGGCTCCGCCCGCGAGGGTCAGCCCGGCGAGCACGCCGGGCGCGAAGTTCCAGGAGCTATGGAGCAGCATCGCTCACCCGCAGGGCGACAGGATGAAGAGCGGGATCGTCGCCATGATCACGCCCAGGACGAACAGCGCGCTCACCAGCATGCCGGCGTAGGCCATGAACCGGGTGCGGCCCTCGCCCACCTCGAGCAGCGCCTCGCGGCCGCCGTGGTGCTCCTCGCGCGTGGCGCGCCAGCTCCGCCGGGCGACGAGCAGGGCGGCCACCGCCACGACGAGGGCCGCGAGGCTCACGACCAGGGCGACGGTCCAGAGGCCGCCGAACAGCGGTGTGCTCCTGGGCTCGGTGGCGGGGAAGCATCCGTGGGCCACCAGCGCGTAGTTGGTCATGAGCTGGATGCTCCACACCACGGGAGCGCCGAACAGCCCGAACCAGAGTGCGGCGAGCCGCACGGTGTGCCGGGCGGGCGCGGGATGGTCGGCGGTGGCGGCGGTCATGGCTCAGAGGAACCGGGGCGAGAGGTAGAGCGAGGTGAACACCGCGAGCCACACCACGTCCACGAAGTGCCAGTACCAGGCGACGTTGGTGACGGCCAGATGGCGCCGGGCGGAGAAGTGGCCCAGCCACGCGCGGAGGGCCACCACCGCGATCATGAGCAGCCCGATCGCGACGTGGGCGCCGTGGAACCCGGTGAT
>DASUXW010000244.1:0-13703 GCA_036377715.1 Gemmatimonadales bacterium | reverse complement strand
CGGAACCTCGCCGCGGTAGAGATCCACCAGCCGGTCGCCCGCGAGCCCGCCGCCGACGTAGACGTTGTACAGGCCGAGCGAGCGGCCGACGAACGCGAGATCCGCGGTGTAGGGACGGGCGCAGCCGTTGGGGCAGCCGGTCATTCGTACCGTGAGCGGCGCGCCGTGCAGGCCGAGCCGGTCAAGCTCGGCTTCGAGCCCGTCGAGCAGGCCGGGAATCGCGCGTTCCGACTCGGCGACCGCCAGGCCGCAGGTGGGAAGCGCGGGGCAGGCCATCGAGTAGCGGCGCACGGCGGACAGTGCGGCCGGGAGGGCCACACCGTGCGCCACGAGCGTGTGCTCGACGGTTTCGAGACCCTCGGTATCGAGGTCGGTGAGCAGGAGGTTCTGCTGCGGCGTGAGCCGGAGGCCCGGCGCGAGGCGGGTAACGATCTCCCGCAGTGCGGTTCGGAGCGCGTGCCCGTGGACGTCGGCGATCCGGCCGCTCTGGATGAAGATCCCGTAGAACCAGCGGCCGTCGTGCTGCCGGTGCCGCCCGAGGTGGTCGTGGAACGGGAGCGGAGGGAGCTCCAGCGCCGGTCCGAGCCTGCATGACGCCCGGCGACGGAACTCCTCCCGGAAGCGCGCCGTCCCCCACTCGCCAAGCAGGTACTTGAGCCGGGCGTGACGCCGGTCGCTCCGGTTGCCGTGATCACGGAAGATCGCGGCAACGATCCGCACCGCCTCGATTGCGTGCTCGGTCGATACGAATCCGAGCGGCTCGGCCAGGCGGGCGGCAGTATCGCCCTTGTTGTGGGTCATCCCGAGCCCGCCGCCCACGAGCAGGTTGAAGCCCTGGATCCGGCCGTCCAGCACCACGGCCAGCAGTCCCACGTCCTGCGCCCAGATGTCCACGCAGTTGTCGGTCGAGAGCCCGACCGCGGCCTTGAATTTCCGCGGCAGGTAGCGGTCGCCGTAGAACGGCTCCTCCTCGGCGGATGAGACCTGCTTTTCACCGTCGAGCCAGATCTCGTGGTACGCGCGCGAGCCGGGCCGGAGCTCGAGGGCCAGCGCCTCGGCCACGCGGCGCACGGCGGCGTGGTCGGCGTCGCCCAGCGGCGCCGCGCAGCCCATCACGTTGCGCTGTACGTCGCCGCAGGCGGAGATGGTGGTGAGCAGCATCTCATCGACCCCGGCGATGGTGCGCTTGAGATCGCCCTTGAGCACGCCGTGGAACTGAAATCCCTGGCGGGTGGTGACCCGCAGCGTACCGTTGCCGTGCTCCTCGGCCAGCCGGTCGAGCGCCAGATACTGCTCGGCGGTGACGGCGCCGGCGGGCACCGCGACCCGGACCATGAACTGCCAGGCCTTGTCGCGCCCCGCGGCCTCGAGCTCCCGGCGGGCGTCGCGGTCGTCCTGCTGGTAGGTGCCGTGGAACTTGAGGAGCTGCAGGTCGTCGTGGCCGAAGTGGGTGCGATCGGACGCCAGCGTCTCCGCGATGGTGCCACGGAGGTGCCGTCCCTGGCGCTTGGCCAGCTCGACCTTGGAGTCGGGTTTTCCGGTCATGGCTCGGTCACGCCTTTCCGGCGAGAGGTGAAGGTGCGTCCGCGTGCAGGCCGCACTCGGTCTTGGTCCGCCCGGCCCAGCGGCCGCTTCGGGAGTAGTCGCGCGGGCCCGCGCCGGGCACCGGGAGCGTGCAGTGAACGCAGCCGAGCGTGGGATAGCCCCGCTCGTGCAGTTCGTTGTACGGCACGCCGTGCGCGCGCACATAATCCCACACACGGGGGCGGTCCCATCCGGCGAGCGGACTCACCTTGATCACCTGGAACGTCCAGTCCCACTCCACCGCCCGGAGCCCCGCGCGCGTGGGCCCCTGGCTTCGGGTCAGTCCGGTGAGCCAGACGTCCACCCCGGTGAGGACCCGGCGCATGGGCTCCACTTTCCGCAGCGCGCAGCAGCGATCCGGGTCGCGCCGCCAGAGCTCGGGCCCGAACCGGCGCGCCTGCGCCTCCGGGGTGAGCGTGGTGCCGTGCTGCTCGAACCGGAGGTGCTGATAGCGCGCCGCCAGCCGGTCGCGGAGCGCGTAGGTCTCCGGGAACAGGAACATCGTGTCGAGCCACACCACGCGGGCCGGCACCAGGCGGCGCGCGACTATGTCGATGAGCGCGCAGCCCTCCATGCCGAACGAGGTCGTGAGCACCAGCTCGCGGCCCGCGAACCGGTGGAGCGCCCAGGCGACGATGTCTTCGGGCGCGGATTCTTCGTCGATCGTGATGGGTGCCGGCGCGTTGCTGGCCATCTCCACTTCCCTCCAGGGGGCCACAAAACGAAACGGCCCGCAGGACGTTGCCTGCGGGCCGCATCATGAATGCGCGTGAGCGTCTGGCCGTCAGGTCGTCCGGTCGGGGGCGGGATTCCGCATGCAGCGACAACAGGCCATGGCGCCCGGGGTGGCGGGCGGCAGGGCGGGGGACGGAGACCATACGGTCGAGCGCATAATCATGCGGACACGGTAGCGTGGGCGAGGTGAGGTTGTCAATGGGTCAAGGCGTCGCAGGCTGCGCCAAGCTCGGCGAGTCGGGTCGCGCCCACTTCGCTCGCGAGTCCCTCGGCCTGGGCGACGGTCCGGCCATGCCGATCCCGAATCGCGGCGAGCGGATGCATCCAGCTCGATGCGATCCGGATGTCGAGCGGCGCCATGGCCTGCCTGAGCTGGCCCAGCGGCCAGCGGTGCAGGTGGACGGCAGGAAAGGGCGCCCGAGCACCCTGCAGAAACCCCGGTAATTCCCTGACCGCGTTCCAGTCATCATCCATCGAGAACGCCAGCACCACCGCCCCACTCGCCTCGCAGCGGTGGAGCAGTTCGACGATCGCCGGGAAGGCGCCGCGGCTTGCCCGATCCCCGATCGAATAGAGGAGCACCACGACCGGCTTTCCCTCCGCCGAATCGATCCGCGCGGCGGCCTCGGCCACCGTGAGCTGCTCAAGCCCCCGCGGCAGGTCCATGCCGGGGCGAGCGCCGAAGCCGGGCACGAAACGCGCCCGGACAGGCAGCAGCCGGTTGTCGCCGCCGGCAACGCGGAGCAGCGGGCCTACCAGAATGTACCGATCGATGAATGCACGGGTATACTCGTCGTCCTGCTGCAGCATCGCCCAGGTCAGCGGCGCGCCGGTGTATTCACGGGTGTCGCGGAGCTCCGCGGCAATGTCCAGTTGCCAGCCCGCCGGGCCGCGCCGGAAGAGGTGCGGCGAGATGAACGGGTCGTCCGTGAAGTACAACAGCGCGAAGTCCCCCCGCTCGAGGATCCGGTACGCCCGACCATATTCCTCCAGCAGAATGGCTTCGGTGTAGGCCGGCGTGGCGGGAAACGTGGCCAGGAAGGATTGTGACGCCTGGGTGAAGAGGGGCGCATCGGTGTAGAGTCGTCCACCTCGCAGCAGCTCGAGGTAGCGGCGGAACGTCCCCTCTGCCGTCGCCTGCGGCTCGAAGCGCTGCCGGGCGGTCGGGTCGGCGAACGCGGTGTTGAACGAGGGCCCTTGTCCGGTCACCGGCATGGTCGAAGCGGCGCCGCCGCCGGAGGCGAGTCGCGCGGCATCCTCGATGTACTCGGCGGGCCGCGGGTCGTACTCCTCGCCCATGGCGGCCCGCCGGAGACGCATCTGCAGCAGCCGCAGCGTGAGCCGCAGCCCGATGTTGGGGTCACCGGCAGCGAAGAAATTCCGCACGTGATTGCGCATCACATAACCGACGAAGGCGTCGGTGAAGATCCCTTGCAGGGTGGGCCCGATCTCGATACGGAGCCGGCGTCGGCTCACGTCATAGGCCAGCAGCACGCTTCGCCGGTCGAGCTTGCGCCCAATCCCGAGGGCACGGGCCCGCTGGACGGTGAACTCCTCCAGCAACCCGCGGGGCACACTGTCCACGAAAATGAAGCGGACATCGACGCCGGACTCGGCCTCGATGTTCGAGAGGTAGTCCTCGAAGTAGGGGAGCTGCCGCCGGTCGAGCAGGCCCGCGCGGTCGTCGATCCGATGCCGGAACCGGAAGCCGAGCGCTTCGGCGAGCGTCATGCACGCGCCGAGCAGCAGCACCAGGAGCACACCGCGCACCAGCCATCGGAGCTTGCCCGCTGCCATGACGAATCCTGCGGCCGCCGCTTCTGAGGTCCAGGGGAGCTCAGGTGGGAACGGAATCCAACCTACGCCGCGAGTGATCCCCGCGGAAGATGCCCGCGCGTGGGACGCACAGGGTTGACATTAGGTGTTATAACAGGTATCATATGCCATGACGAGCACGCTCCAGACCGAGCTCAGGCAGACCCGGCCGTTCCCGCGCCGCACCACCGAGGCCATGCTCAGCATCCTGCGCACGGCCGCGGTGCTCGACCACCAGCTCGACGCGGCGCTCCGGCCGCACGGCCTCACGTCCACTCAGTACAACGTGCTGCGGATCCTGCGCGGCGCGGGCACGGAAGGGCTCTGCGGGCGGGAAGTGGCCGACCGGATGCTGGCGCGCGTGCCCGATGTACCGCGGTTGCTGGAGCGGCTTGAACGGATGGGACTCATCGCGCGCGAGCGCGACCCGGCCGACCGCCGCCACGTGACTGGACGGATCACCCGGAAGGGCCTCGACCTGCTGGAGGAGGTCACGCCCGACGTAGACGCGGTGGAACAGGCGCGGCTGGGCCACCTGAGCGGGCCGGCCCTGGCGGGACTCATCCGGGGGCTCGCCGCCATCCGCCAGGGGCGCTGATCTTTTTTGGCAGAGTGGCTGTTATAACGCGTATTCACGTCTTCACGGAGCTGCCCATGTCTTCCCTGCTTCCTTTGCCGTCCCGCCTGAACGCCGCGCTCGCCGTGCTGCGCGCCGCCGTCGGCGTGATCTTCGTGGCGCACGGCGCCCAGAAACTCTTCGTATTCGGCCCCGCCGCGGTCGGCGGGGCCTTCGGGCAGATGGGCATCCCGGCGGCCGGCGTCGTAGGACCGCTGATCGGCACCGTCGAGTTCCTGGGCGGGCTGGCGCTGATCGCCGGGCTGCTGACCCGCGTCGCATCGGTGGGACTCGCGCTCGTCATGCTGGGCGCGATCTCGATGGTGCACATCTCGGCCGGCTTCTTCATGCCGGAGGGGATCGAGTTCGCGCTCTCGCTCCTCGCCGCGACCACGGCGCTCGCACTCGCCGGCCCGGGCGCGTACTCGCTGGATGCGGTGCTCGCGCGGCGCGGGTCTGCCGCCGGTCCGCTGAGCGGCCGGCTCGTGGAGCGCCGGAAGGCAGCGTAGGCGGGCCGACGGGCGGACGGGCAGACCGGCGGACAGCACACCGCCTGGTGTGCCGTTTCCGTCCGCTCCGCCCGTCCGCCCGTCCGCCCGTCCGCCCGTCCGCCTGTCCGCCCGTCCTCCCTCCCATTACCCTTCAACTGCCGCCAGGGGTATCGAGCGCAGTGCCCGATTGAGAGACCACCCTTGGAACCTGATCCGGCTCATACCGGCGAAGGGAGTGCGGCGCCCGCGATCTCACGCCCGCGCTGCGCTTCTGTCGCCCGATTCCCGGAGCGACTGCGATGGCCACCCCCACCACCCCTCCACGTTCGACCCCGCGCGCGCGTCCCGCCTCGAAGCCGACTGCCGACGCCTGGGGTGAGGCATTCCCCAACTCCACCAAGATCTACATCGAGAGCCCGCGCGGCGTGCGCGTCCCCATGCGCGAGATCGCCCTCTCGGGGGGCGAGCCGCCGCTCAGGGTCTACGACGCCACCGGTCCGCAGGGCTGTGACGTGCGCGCCGGACTCCCGCCCCTCCGGCGGCCGTGGATCCTGGCGCGCGCGGTCGAGGACACGGGCCGCCGCACCGCCGGCGACGCGGCGCTCGTCCCCGACACGCTGCGCCGCCCGGTTCTCCGCGGCACCGGTCACGTCACCCAGCTCGAGCTCGCCCGCCGGGGCGAGATCACCGAGGAGATGGCGTTCATCGCCCTCCGCGAGGGAATGCCCGCCGAGCTGGTGCGGAGCGAGGTGGCGCGCGGCCGGGCGATCATCCCCGCCAACATCAACCACCCCGAGCTCGAGCCGATGATCATCGGCCGCGCATTCCACGTGAAGATCAACGCCAACATCGGCAACTCCGCGGTGCGCTCCTCGATCGAGGACGAAGTGGAGAAGCTCCGCTGGGCCACGCTCTGGGGCGCCGACACGGTCATGGACCTCTCCACGGGCAAGAACATCCACGAGACCCGCGAGTGGATCGTCCGCAACTCGGCCGTGCCGATCGGGACGGTGCCGATCTATCAGGCGCTGGAGAAGGCGGGCGGAGCCGCGGAGGATCTCACCTGGGAGGTCTATCGCGACACGCTTGTCGAGCAGGCGGAGCAGGGGGTGGACTACTTCACCGTGCACGCCGGCGTGCTGTTGCGCTACGTCCCGCTCACCGCGAACCGGGTGACCGGGATCGTCTCCCGCGGCGGCTCGATCATGGCCAAGTGGTGCCTGGCGCACCACCAGGAAAGCTTCCTCTATACCCGCTTCCGCGAGATCTGCGAGATCATGGCGGCCTACGACGTCTCGTTCTCGCTGGGCGACGGGCTCCGGCCCGGCAGCATCGCCGACGCGAACGACGAGGCGCAGTTCGCCGAGCTCCGGACCCAGGGCGAGCTCACGAAGATCGCCTGGGAGCATGGGGTGCAGGTGATGAACGAGGGGCCCGGGCACATCCCCATGCACCTGATCAAGGAGAACATGGACAAGCAGCTCGAGTGGTGCGGCGAGGCGCCGTTCTACACCCTGGGCCCGCTCACCACCGATATCGCGCCTGGGTACGACCACATCACGAGCGCCATCGGCGCCGCCATGATCGGCTGGTACGGGACCGCGATGCTCTGCTACGTGACGCCAAAGGAGCACCTGGGTCTGCCGGACAAGGCCGACGTCAAGGCCGGCGTGATCGCCTACAAGATCGCGGCCCATGCGGCCGACCTGGCCAAGGGGCACCCGCTCGCGCGCGAGTGGGACGACGCGCTGAGCCGGGCACGGTTCGAGTTCCGCTGGGAGGACCAGTTCAACCTCTCGCTCGACCCGGTCACCGCCCGCGCCTTCCACGACGAGACGCTGCCGGCGGAAGGGGCCAAGGTCGCCCACTTCTGCTCCATGTGCGGCCCCAAGTTCTGCTCGATGAAGATTACCCAGGATGTGCGTGACTACGCGGCGGCGATGGAGGCCAAGGCCGCGGAGTTCCGGCAGCGGGGCGGCGACCTGTATGTGGCGCCGTGAACCGGGAGCGGTGATGGGGCTCACGTCGAGGCGGCTGCAACCGTCTCATGATGGGGCAGAGATTCCTATCTGGAGGTTGCCGAGATGCCCACCCCTACCTGGAAACCCCACACCGAGCATGGCGAACTCAGCACCAGTGAACAAAACGACCTGCCGGACAGCGCGTTTGCCTTCCCCAAGCATCGGAAGGAGCCGCTGACCGACGCCAACCATGTGCGGAACGCACTGGCGCGCTTCGACCAGGTGAAGGGCGTGACCGACGCGGAACGCGACCTCGCCTTCGCCAACATCGAGGCGGCCGCGAAGCACTACGGGCTCGACGTCAAGGAGCGGGACTGGCACGAGCTGGGGAAGTCGCACTGAGGTAGCTTGACGGGAGCGGAACGGCGAAATCTCGGCTAGATTGCCCGGCGAACCGGATTCAGAGGCTCGTCGTGAGCTCCACCAGGGACCAGCTCGTACGACTTCTCCGTGAGAAGGCGTACCGCGAGGGCGACTTCACGCTGGCGTCGGGCAGGAAGGCCAGCTTCTACATCGACGCCCGGCAGGTGACCTATGATCCCGCCGGCGCCACGCTGGCGGGCCAGTGGGTCTTCGAGCTCGTCCGCGACCGGAACGTGCAGGCGGTGGGCGGCCTCACCCTCGGCGCCGATCCCATCGCGCTCGCCACCGCGCTGACGTCCCACCTCCAGGGCGCCGCCATCTCAGCATTCGTCGTCCGCAAGGCCGCGAAGGGCCACGGGCTCAAGCGCTCGATCGAAGGACCGCCGCTTGGCCCGGGGATGCGTGTCGCCATAGTGGAGGACGTGGTCACCTCCGGCGGCTCGGCGATCGAAGCGATCACGCGGGTCCGTGAGGAGGCCGGCTGCGAGATCGCGCTGGTGGCGTGCCTGGTAGATCGGGAGGAGGGCGGCCGCGAGGCCATCGAGGCCCAGGGCTGCCGGCTGCACGCCCTGTGCACGATCAGTGAGCTTCGCGCCGCGGGCCGAAGCGCGACGGTCGCGTCGGAGGGCGCCTCTGGCAACCGGTGAGCTCCTCGGCCGGGAGCGCCTCCCCACCCTCATCGTCGAGAATCACGCCGAGCTCGGCGGCCTCATCGCGCGCCGGATTGCGGAGGTCATCCGCGAGTGCCGGGCCGCCGGCCGCCGTCCCGTGGTCGGTCTCGCCACCGGTTCCACGCCCATCGACGCCTACCGCGAGCTGATCCGGATGCACCGCGAGGACGGCCTCAGCTTCGCGGATGTGGTGACCTTCAACCTCGACGAATACTACCCGATGGATCCAGGGAGCATCCACTCCTACCATCGGTACATGTGGGAGAACTTCTTCTCCCGGCTCGACATTCGTCCCGAGAACGTCCACATCCCGCGAGGCAACGTCTTCCGCGACCGGGTCGACGAGGAATGCCGCCGCTACGAGGAGGCGATCCGCGAGGCGGGCGGCATAGATATCCAGCTCCTCGGCATCGGCCGCACGGGGCATATCGGCTTCAACGAGCCCGGCTCCGGGGTCGAGAGCCGGACGCGGGTGGTCACCCTCGATCTGGTGACCCGGCGCGACGCGGCGGCCGACTTCTTCGGCGAGGAGAACGTCCCCCGCGAGGCGATCACGATGGGGGTCGCCACCATTCTCGAGGCCCGCGAGATCCTCATCCTCGCCACCGGCGAGCACAAGGCGGCCATCGTGCGCCGCGCGGTCGAAGGCGAGGAAGACCACGAGATCGCGGCCACGTTCCTCCAGCGCCACCCGCACACCACCTTCTTTCTCGACCGCGCCGCCGCCGCCGCGCTTACCCGCGTGGCGACGCCCTGGCTCCTGGGACCCGTGGAGTGGACTACCGACCTGGGGGTGCGCGCGGTGGTGTGGCTCTCGCGCGAGACCGGCAAGGCCATCCTGAAGCTCACCCAGCGCGACTATGCCGAACACCGCCTCTCGTCGCTGGTAGCGAAGCACGGCTCGCCGGGCGCGCTCAACGGGCTGGTGTTCAACGCGCTCGGCGCCCGGATCCGGGGCCGCTCGAAGCTGCCGCGCGACCAGCACGTGATCTGCTTCTCGCCGCATCCCGACGACGACGTCATCTCGATGGGCGGCATGCTCCGGAAGCTGGTGGAGAACGAGAACCAGATCACCGTCGCCTACATGACCAGCGGCAGCCTGGCGGTGTTCGACCACGACGTGCGGCGGCACCTCGACTTCCTCCGGCGGCTCGCGGCGGAGCGGCACCTGGCCGAAGATCGCGTGAGCGATCTGGTGAGGCGGGTAGACGAGTTCCTCGCGCGCAAACGCCCGGGCGAGGTGGACCTGCGCGAGGTACAGGACATCAAGCGGATGATTCGGGAGACCGAGGCCGTGGCAGGAATCCGGACGCTCGGCCTCGATGACCGCACCGCGCGGTTCCTGAACCTTCCCTTCTACCAGACCGGCAAGGTGGAAAAGTCGCCGATCGGTCCGGCCGACGTAGCGATCGTACGCGCTCTGCTCGAGGAGGTCGCCCCCGACCTGGTCTTCGTGGCCGGCGATCTCTCCGACCCGCACGGCACCCACCGGATGTGCAAGGAGGCGATCGACCGCGCCCTCCGCGAGCACGTCGCGGCCGGCGGTCGCGAGCCTGAGGTGTGGCTCTACCGCGGCGCCTGGCAGGAGTGGCCGCTCACCGACGCGACCTGGCTGGTCCCGCTCTCACAGGAGGAACTGCGCCTCAAGATCCAGGCGATCTTCAAGCATCAGAGCCAGAAGGACACGGCGCCGTTCCCCGGACCCGACGAGCGGGAGTTCTGGCAGCGGGTCGATGCGCGAAACAAGGGCACGGCCGCGGAGCTCGACCGTCTGGGATTGGCGGAGTACTTCGCGATGGAGGCCTATGTGGTGGACGGTCGTGAGTCGTGAGTCGTGAGTCGTGAGTCGTGAGTCGTGAGTCGTGAGTCGTGGGTCGTGAGTCTTCAGTCGGTGCGGTATAGGAGGTGCTTCAACCCCCGGTAGAGGACCTCTCGCTCTCTCGCCAGCGCTGCCTTATGAAGCACCCGCTGCGAGGCGAGGTTGCCTGGCAGCACCAAGCCTACCAGCGACGGTGTGCCTAGCCATTCCCGGCCGATGGTGACGCAGGCGCGTGCGGCGTCGGTCGCGAGGCCCCGTCCCCAGAACTCGGGGCAGAGCGCGTAGGCGATCTCCACCTCGTCCGCCCCTTCCACCTCGACGTGCCGCAGGCCGGCCCGGCCGATCGGCATCCCGGTGCCCGGCTCCCGCAGGATCCAGATCCCGAACCCATGCTCGGCCCAGTGCGCCAGGTTCCGGCTGAGATACCCGATCGTCTCGGCTTCGGCGCGCACCCCACCCAGCGTAGCCATGATCCGCGGATCCCGATCCATGCGGCGGATGAACGGGAGGTGCTCCTCCCCGAGCCGTTCGGCGGTGAGACGGGGGAGCGAGAATGTGGCGGGAGCCAGTGTGCTGGGCCCCATCACGATCATCCGTTCCCTCGGCCGAAGCTGGAGGGCGCCGTGAGGGAAGACGTTTCAAATGCGAACGGCCGGCACGAGCCGGCCCGGTTGTCGGCGGGCTGCTCGGGGGCGCCGCGCTCGGCGCCGGTGACCCGCTCGCTTCGAAGCATCAGGGAGGAATAGGCGGCCGCGAAGAGGGCACGCCGGTCACTTGGAGACATTCTGCCCTTCCATTATCTGAGGACCCAATGCTACTGCGTGCAGATCATGGCAGCGGGGTCTCAAGCGGATCTCAAGAGGCGACCTCCCGTGTGACGCGGATCACGTTGCGCCCCCGCCGAGCGAGCTTCAATATTGGGCGGATTGCAGGCTCCCCCTCCCCTGGCGGGACCATGGCGACGACTCTCACCTGTCAGCACTGCGGCGGCGACCTCGCGTCAGGCGATCGCTTCTGCGCGCTGTGCGGCGCCGAGTCGCTCGCCTGCGGCTCCTGCGGTCGGCCGCTGCTGGCGACCGATCAGTCCTGCCCGCATTGCGGCACCCGCGCCGAGCATGCGATCCCACAGGAGACCGGGACCCACGCCCAGCCATCGCCGTGGGCCGACATGGTGGAGCGCCTCCGGCGCGCGACCCTCGGCGAGTTCGAGATCGGCGGCGAGCTCGGGCGCGGTGGGATGGCGGCGGTGTTTCTGGCGCACGACATCGCGCTCGATCGAAAGGTGGCCATCAAGGTCATGTCGCCCGCGCTGATGATGGGCGACGGAATGATCGACCGGTTCCGGCACGAAGCGATTACGGTCGCCAACCTGCACCATCCCAACATCGTCCCGGTCTACTCGGTGCGTCAGGCCGAGGGGCTCCACTTCTTCATCATGCGGCACGTCGAGGGCCGCTCGCTCGAGCAGGTGATCGCGGCCGCCGGCCGGCTGCCGCTCCCGATCGTCCGATCCATCCTGCATCAGGTCGGCACCGCGCTCGCCTACGCGCACCGCGCGCAGGTCGTCCACCGCGACATCAAGCCGGCCAACATCCTGGTGGACTGCGACGGCAACGCGGTGGTCACCGACTTCGGCATCGCCAAGGCGGCGGAGCGGCCCTCGCGTACGCTCACCGGCGGCCTGGTCGGCACGCCGGCGTACATGAGCCCGGAGCAGTGCAACGGCGAGGAGGTCACCGCCGCGGCCGACCAGTATGCGCTCGGCGCGGTCGCCTACGAAATGCTGACCGGAACGCCGCCGTTCAGCGGCTCGACGCTCACCGTGATGCAGGCGCACGTCGAGCAGTCGCCGGCACCGCTGATGGGGCGCTGCCACGGGTGCCCGGACGAGGTCGAGGCGGCCATCCTGCGGATGCTGGCCAAGTCTCCGTCGAGCCGCTGGCCGCGGCTGCTCGATGCGATCGCGGCGGTCGGCGCGACCCCGCTGCCGGACGACGATCCGGCGCGGGCCGAGCTGAGCCGGCTCGCCATGGGCGGAGGCTCGCCCGCGGCCGATGTCCCGGTTCCCACCAGCCCGATACCGCGCACCCGGCCCTCCCCGGCGGCCGGTGCGGCGCGTGCGGTAGGCGGGATCGCCATCGTGCCGGCGCCCGCCGGTTTCGAGGTGGGTGACAGCTTCCTCCTGGCGGCAGTCCTTCGAGGGCCGCACGGCACCCGTCTTCCTCCCCAGGCGCTTTCCTGGAGCACCGACGCACCCGGCGTGCTGCGCCTGGACGCGGCCGGCGGGACGGCGACCGGCGTGGCCGTCGGCTCGGCGCTCCTCACCGCCACATGCAAAGGGGTCCAGGCGGTGCTCCGGGTCGAGGTCGCCGACCCGCAGACGGACGAGATCGTCATCGGTCCGGTGGTCGAGCCGCTCCACGTGGGCGACTCGATCCGGTTGGACGCCACGCCGCGCGACAAGCGCGGGTGGCCCATCTCGCGTCCGGTCGCGTGGGAGTCGGCCCAGCCCGAGGTGGCCGCGGCGACGGCCGACGGCGGGATCGCCGGGCTCGCCACCGGAACCGTGCGGATCACCGCCGTGCTGGACGATGCGCGCGCGAGCATCGTGATCCCGGTGCTTCCCGCGCGGGTGGCGGTGCTGGAGCTCGCGGGCGCGCCGAGCACCATGGCCGCGGGCGACACATTCGTCCTCGGTGCGACGCCCCTCGGCCGATCGAACAGGCCGCTGGCCGATCGCACGGTGGTCTGGAGCAGCAGCGACGTAGATGTAGCGGTGGTGACGGCGGAAGGATGGGTGGCGGCGCTCAGACCGGGCCCGGTGGTGCTCACGGCGGCGTGCGAGGGTGTGAGCGCCTCCGTGCGGTTGACCGTCCTCGCCCACTCGGCGGTGCCGGAAACCCGGCACGCCGGGCGGCGTCGCTCGCGGCGTGCCGGTCCGCTCCGTGCGGCCGTGCTCGGCCTGGGCGTACTGTTGACGAGTGCCGGTCTCTGGCTCCGCTATCGCCCTCTGGACCGGACGGAGTCGGAGACGGCGGCGTCGCTCCCCGCCGCTGGCGCGCTGCTGTCCTCAGCGGATCCCCCGATGGTGGACAGCTCGGCCCCCGCGATGCTGGCCATTACCCGCCGGCCTGCTCGCGCGCTCCGCCCCGGCGCCGCCTTCAGGCTCGTGGCCGAAGTGCGCGATCTGGCGGGGCGGCCGGTGGAGAACGATTCCCTCGTCTGGTCGTCGAGCGACAGCACGATCGTGCGAGCGGACCCTCCCACCGGGCGCGTACGCGGCGTCCGGCCCGGCCGTGCCTGGATCACCGCGGCGGATGGTGATCGTCGGGACAGCGCCCTCGTTGCCGTGCGGCCTCCGGAGGCGGCGACGCCGAAGGCGGCCTCGCTCGCGATCGCTCCGCCGGCTCCGCTGCAGGTCGGCGACTCGGTGCTGCTCAACGGCGTCGTGCTCGGCGCCGCCGGTGACACCCTGGCGGGCTCCGAGATCGTGTGGAGCTCCACCAACGCCGCGGTGGCCACGGTCGATCCGCGCGCGGGAATGGTGCGCGCGCGCGCGCCCGGCAGGGCACTGATTCTGGCGCGCAG
>DASUXW010000243.1:0-16271 GCA_036377715.1 Gemmatimonadales bacterium | reverse complement strand
CGGCGCGGCGCCGTTCGCCGAGGCCGCACGGATGCCGAGCCGGCCGCCGTCGGGCATGGCGTCGAGCGCGTTGGAGACGATCTCGAGCAGCGCCTGCTCGAGCTGCATCGGGTCCACCCGCACCGGCGGGAGCTCGGCCGGCACCGCCATCTCGAGCTTCACGCCCTGCTCGCGGAGCGGCTGCGCGACGGCCGGCAGCAGCTCCTCGATCAGCCGCGGGACGCTCTCCGAGACCGGGTGGAACGGCGCGGGGCGGCTGAAGCTCAGCAGATGGGTGATGCGCCGGTCCAGCCGGTCCACCTCCTCGATGATCGCATCGAGGTGCTCGGTCGCCGAGGGCGACTCGGGGTGCCGGCGCACCAGCTGCGCGGCGGCGCGCAGGCTCGCCAGCGGGTTCCGGAGCCCGTGGGCCACCGCCGCCGACATCTCGCCGATGGAGGCCAGCTTCTCCGCCTGCAGCAACTGCTCTCTCGACTCGCGGAGCTGGCGGGTCATGTCGGCCAGCGCGCGGGCGAGCGCGCCGATCTCGTCGCGGGAGGTGGCCCGCACCGGGTGGTCGAGGTCGCCCGCGCCCACGGCGGCCATCGCGCGGGTCAGCTCGCTGACGGGCCGCGCCAGGCTGCGCGAGATCAGCAGCGACGCCGCCAGTCCCGCCAGCAGCGCGAAGGCGATGATGACCACCAGCGTCCGCCCTTCCTCCCGGAGAATCTCCTCCAGCCGGCCGTAGGCGCCCCGCACGCTCGACTCGCGGGCGCGGCGATAGATCTCGCGATTGAGCTGGGTGAGCATGGGCTGCAGCCGCCCCTTGAGCTCGCGCTCGGCGAGCCGGTACGCGGGCACCCGCTGCCCCGCGTCGGCCAGGCGGAAGACGCTGTCGGACACCGCCACGATCTGCGTCTGAATCGCGGCCACGCCATCGGCCAGCGGGGCTTCCTCCGGCTTGAGCTCGCTGCGCCACCGGTCCTGCCAGTAGTTGACGACCTCACCCGTGAGCCGGAACTCCTCTCGCGCCGTATCGTCCAGCCCGCTCAGATAGCGCCACACCAGCTCGGTCTGGTTGAACATCGCCGTCTCGAGCTCGGCATAGGTCCGGGTGCGCGCCATGCTCGCCCCCAGCTCCGTCAGCGCCCGCCGCTCGAGCGCATTGCTCCGAATGGCCTCCGCCCCCACCAGCAGGGCGGGGAGGGCCATGAGGGAGAAGGCGAGGAGGAGCTTTCTTTGGAAGGTCACGCGTCAAAGATACGGGTAGGAGGGTGAACGGTGAACAGTGAACGGTGAACGGTGAACGGTGAACGAATGGTCGGTGCGCCGGCCCAAATGGTACGGTGCGAGCCAAATCGGTTCGGCGGGTCCGAGAACATGCGGTAGGATGCAGCGCATGCGGGATCACAAGAGCCTGCTGGCGTGGCGAGAGGCGCACGAGGTGGCGCGAGCGGTGCTACGGTGCAGTCGGACGGCTTGGCGGCCCCACGCGGCCGCGCTCTTCACTCAGCTTCAGCGGTCCTCGCTGTCGGCACAACTGAACATCACGGAGGGATACTCGCTGATCGCCAACAACCGCTTCCCGTACCACCTGAGGGTAGCGTATGGCTCGGCCGTTGAAACCGCCGATCTACTGGAGCTGGCGCTCGAGGAGAGCCTGCTCCCCGAACCCGATGTCCACCTCCTGCTGGAACGGTGCCGTAAGAGCCAGCGCCTCATCCTCGGTCTACTCCGCCGTTATTGCGCCTCGCTCCCGAGGACCTAGCCTCGGCTCGCCCGTTCACCGTTCACCGTTCACCGTTCACCGTTCACCGTAGTTATGGTGACGTCAACCGACATCCCCGGCCGCAACGGATGCACCGGATCCGGCTCGCCGTCCACCGCGATCCGTACCGGCACCCGTTGCACCACCTTGGTGAAGTTGCCGGTGGCGTTGTCCGGGGGGAGGAGGGCGAAGCGCGCGCCGGTGGCGGGGCTCAGGCTCTCCACGTGGCCGTGGAAGGTGCGGCCGCCATAGGCGTCCACGGTGAACTCGACCGGGTCGCCCACGCGGACGTCGGCCAGCTGGGTCTCCTTGAGGTTGGCGGTGACCCACACCTCCTCGTCCGGCACGATCGAGAGCAGGTTCTGGCCCACCTGCACCAGCGCGCCGGGCTCGGCGTTCCGCTTGGCCACGATCCCGCTGGTGGGGGCGAGCAGGGTGGCGTAGCTGAGCTGAAGCCGCGCGTTCTCCACCGCGGCCTCCGCCGCGGCGAGCTTGGCGTCGGCGCCGCGGAGCGCGGCACCCGAGGCCGAGACCTGGCTCGCCCCCGCGGCGGCGCGGCGCTTGGCCGCCTGAAGGTTCGCCGCCGCCGCGTCGCGCTCGGCCAGGGACGCGTCGAGCTGCTGGGCGGAGACGATCTTCTTGGCCGCGAGCCCGCGGTAGCGCTCGTAGTCGGCGCTGGCCTGCCGGTAGGCGGCCTCGGCCGCGGCCACGGCCGCCTGCGCCGACGCCGCGTCCGCGCGTGAGGCCTGGAGCTGCGCCTCCGCCTGCCCGGCCAGGTTGCCCCGGCCCACCGCGGCCTGCGCGGTCCGCAGGTCGGCCACGGCTTGGTCGAGCTTGACCTTGAGGTCGCGCTGGTCGAGCACCACCAGGGTGTCACCCTCCTTCACGTGCTGATTTTCCTCGACCAGCACGCGGTCGATGAAGCCGGCGATCCGCGGCGCGATCGCGGTGATGTGGCCGTCCACCTGGGCGTTGTCGGTGCCCACGTGGCTGCGGCTGTAGATCCACTTCCGCACTCCCCACGTCGCGCCGGCGAGCACCAGCAGGATCCCGAGGATCATCGGGATGCGGCGGGTCCAGCTCTTGCGCTCGGCGGCCGCGGCGGGAAGGTCGATGGCAACGTCGGTCGTCATGTCGCTCTCAGTGCAGTTGGTCGATCACGCCCAGCGCGCGATAGGTCGCGACGCGTGCCGTGCCGTAGTTCACCCGCGCCTGAATCAGCGCATCGCGGGCCGCGATGACCGAGCTCTGCGCGTTGGTCGTCTCCACGCTCCCGGCCACCCCGGCCTGGAACCGCTGCTGCGCCTGCGCCAGCTCCTGCTCGGCCAGCCGGAGCCGCTCGCCCGCGATGGCCACCTGCTGCCGCGCCGAGCCCAGGTCGAGCACTGCCTGACGGGCTTCGGTCTCGACCTGATTCACCAGGTCGTGCTCGCGGATCTCCTGCACCTGGACTCGCAGCCGCTGCTCCTTGACCCGGTGCTGCCGGCTGAAGCCGTCCAGGATCGGCACCGTGAGCTGGAGCTGCACGTTGTACGTGCCGTTCAGCGCGTCGGTGTGCTGGCCGGTCTGCTGGTACGCCCCCGTCACCCCCAGGCTCGGCAGGTATTCGGCACGGATGGCTCCCAGCGAGCGGTGCGCCGCCTCGGTGCGCGCATGCTCCGCGGCCAGCTCGGCTCGGTGCTCGCGGGCGAACGCCGCGGCGGAGTCGGGGTCGAGCGGCAGGTCCAGGGCCGCCGTGCCCAGCGAATCGGCCAGCCCCAACCGGGTGCCGGACGGCAGATCCATGGCCCGGAGCAGGTCCAGGCTCGCGCGGTCGGCGGCGTTCCGGGCCACCTCGAGCTGGGTCCGCACCGCTGCAAAGCTCACCTCGCTCCGCGTCTGGTCGATGGCGGGGCTCACACCCGCGCCCACCAGCTGCCTCGCCTGCTCGAGCAGCTCGGCGGCGATGGTGCTGTCGGCCTCGCGGGCCCGAACCGTCTCGCGGGCGCTCAGCGCCTGCAGGTAGGCCAGTCCCGCGGTAGCCCCGGCGATCTCGCCCGCGGCGCGCGCGTCGAGCCCCGCTGCCACGGCCGTGTCGCGCGCGGCGCGCAGGCGGCCGATCAGCGAGGCGTCGAAGACGGTCTGCGACCCCCGGAGCTGCAGGCGATAGATGTCGAACGGGTCGGTCACGCCGGTGGCGATGGGCAGCCCGAACTCGTCAAGATTGAGCGTCTGCCGGGTGTAGGCCGCGTTGCCGCTGATGGTCGGGAGCAGCGCGGCGCGGCGCTGTCCCACCCGCTCCTGGGCGGTGCGGACGCCGAGCCGGGCAATGGCGGCGTTCACGCCCTGGCTCTGGCCGAGCTTGATGGCCTCGAGCAAGGTCAGCGGCCCCTGGGGTACCGTCGGTTGCTGGGCGGCCGCCGCGGCCGGCGCCATCCAGGGGGCGAGCAGGAGCACGAGCGCGGGGAGCAGGCGGTGCATGCGGTGCGCCTCAGGTGCGGGCCGCGGGGCGGGCGACCACCCCGTAGAGCACGGTGTCGATGAGCCCTTCGACCGCGCGCTCGTCGGTGAGCGCGTCGGGATCGCAACGCTGGAAAAAGCACTGGAGCTGGACGGTGTGGACCAGGAGCGAGCAGAGCGCCCGCGGGGCGAATGCCCGGGCTTCCGGACGGAACTCGCCGGCCTCGATCCCACGCGCGATGACCGTATCGAACAGCCCGCGGGCGCGGAGAATCACCTCGTCGAAGTAGAATCGCGCCAGCTCGGGGAAGCTGCCGAGCTCGCCCTGGACGATGCGCGCGATGCGGGCCATCTGATCCCCGCGCAGGCGGGTGTACGTGCGGTGGATGAGCTCGACGAGCAGCACCCGCGCCGGTCCCTGGTGCGTGCGCACGAACTCCTCGGCCTCGGTGAGCGGGGCGACGATCCGCGCGCTCACCATGGCGCGGAACAGGGCTTCCTTGGAGTCGAAGTAGAGATACACCGTGCCCTTGCTGACGCCGGCGAGGTGGGCCACGTCCTCGATCTTGGTGCGCGCGAAGCCGAGCTCGCCGAAGGTGGCGAAGGCGGCGTCGAGGATCTCCTCGGGGCGGGCCTCGGGCCGGCGCTGCCAGCGCGGGGTGGTGGAGCTGGAGGTGGGCGGTTCGGCCATGCAGACTGTCCTTAGTAACTGACCGGTCAGTAAGATAACAAAAGAAGCCGATTAGGCTACGCCGGTCAAGGCCTGCGGACCCGCTTGCCCGCTACCACGGAAGTTCCTAATTTGCATCAACCTACCCGCCGGAGGTCCATCGATGTCGGATGCATTCCTCAGCTCCGACGACTTCGACGAACAAGCGCATCACCTCTACAACGAAGGGCGCTACGATGAAGCGCTGCTGATCCTCAAGGAAGGCATCTCCCTCTACCCGCACGCGGTCGAACTGCACATCGGTAAAGCCTATGCCCACCTCGCCCGGGAGGAGTACGCCTGGGCCCGGCGGAGCTTCGAGCAGGCGCTGTCGCTCGATCCCGACCACGAGGACGGCCTGGCCGGGCTGGGCGAGGCGCTCCTCAAGCTGGGCGACCGCACCGGCTCGCTCCGCGCCTTCGAGCGCATCCTGCAGCTCGGCTACGGCGAAGACCACGACCTGATGCTGCAGGTGGGACGGGCCCTCTTCCGCGAGGGGCACGTCGCGCCGGCACACCGGTTCTTCGACCTGGCCGCCTCCGCGCGTCCCGACTCGCCCGACGCCGCCGCCTGCATGGGCTACGCGTCGCACCGGCTGGGCAACGATGCGGGCGCGCTCTACTGGCTCCGGCGCGCGCTGGAGCTGGACGCCTCGTTTGCGGAGGCGCGGATCTACCTGGCCAACCTGCTGTACGACCGGGGAGAGATCGAGGCCGCGCTGCACCAGCTGGAGCGCACCCAGCCCGAGGATCACTTCGACGAGCTCGGAATCTGGCGGCACATCGAGCTGAAGAAGTCCATCTACCGTCTGCCCGACGAGGACCCGGAGCTCGCGCCGTGGCTGGCGCGGCTGGGCGAGGTGGCCGGCGAGCCCGACTCCATCGATCTGCTGCTGGCCGAGGTCGAGGCCCAGCAGGGCGACGGCGGGATCCGCGACCCCCACCAGCTCGAGCTGTTCGGGACGCTGCTGAGCGAGCTGCACGCGATGCAGAAGAAGCCGGGGCAGGGGGGGACGCACCTCGTCGTTACGCTCTCCGGGCAAACCATCCGGGGGAGCTGGGACGAGATCCTGCTCCAGATGAAGGCCGCCGACCGCGACTGGGCGCACGGCTCGCTGACCGATTTCATGGCGAGCCTCGCGCGGCGCGGCCAGGCCGAAACGGGCGTCGTCATCCCGACCACGGATGCGGAGGCCTTCATTCGCGGCAGCGCCGAAGCGGGCGTGCTGCGGATCGTGTCGTAGCGCGTGACGGGAACTGTCGGCAACGGGGCGCGCTGGACGGCGGGGGTGCGCCGGGAGGTGCTGCCCAACGGACTGACCCTGCTGGTCCAGGAAGACCGCTCCGCCCCGGTGGTGGCAGTGGTGACGCACGTGCAGGCGGGGTTCTTCGACGAGCCCGACCGCTGGGCCGGCATCTCCCACGTGCTGGAGCACATGTTCTTCAAGGGCACGCCGCGGCGGGGCGTCGGCGCGATCGCCCGGGAGACCAAGAGCGCGGGCGGCTATCTCAACGCCAGCACCACGTACGACCACACCTCCTACTTCACCGTGCTTCCCGCCGGCAATCTGGCGCAGGCGCTCGACATTCAGGCCGACGCGCTGCGCCACGCCGAGCTCGACGCGGGCGAGCTGGCCCGCGAGCTCCAGGTCATCATCCAGGAAGCCAGACGCAAGCTCGACACACCGTCCTCGGTGGCGTACGAGACGCTGCACGAGGTGATGTACGACCGCCACCGCATGCGGCGCTGGCGAATCGGCCACGAGGCGCAGCTCGCGCGCTTCACCCGGGCCGACCTGCACGGCTACTACTCGTCGCGCTACGTCCCCGGGCGCACCATCGTCTCGATCGTGGGCGCGGTGGACCCGGAGCATGCGATCGCGCTGGCTCGCGACGCGTACGGCGACTGGGCCGAAGCGCCGGGCGCGGTGGACCGCTCGCCCGAGGAGCCGCCGCTCCGCGAGGTGCGCGCCCGCACCCTCCGCGGCGACGTGAGCCAGGCGCAGCTCACGCTCGGCTGGCGCGCGGTGCCGCCGCTCGATCCGGACGCTCCAGCGCTGGACCTGGCCGCGGCGGTGCTGGGCGCGGGACGGGGAAGCTGGCTCTACCGCGGGCTGCGCGAGCCGGGGCTGGTGACCTGGGTCAGCGCGCATTACTACGCCCCCACGGAGCTCGGCGTGTTCGGGATCGCGGCGGAGCTCGAGCCCGACCGGGTGCCGGCGGCGCTCGACGCGATCGCCGCCGCGGCCGCGCGGCTCGCCGACCAGGGCCCACCCGCCGAGGAGCTGGAGCGGGCCCGCACGCTGCTCCGGGCACGGTGGGCGCGCCGGCTCGAGCCGATGGAAGGCCGCGCCGCGGCGCTCGCCGCAGCGGAGGCGCTTGACGGCTACACCTTCCTGGACCGCGAGTTCGACTCGCTGGCCCGGGTAGGTCCCGACGATGTCCGCGCGGCCGCCGCCCGCTGTCTTCGGCCCGATTCGGTCTCGGCGGTGCTCTACCTCCCCGAGGGCGAGGGCGAGGACCTCACCGCCGAGTCGCTGGGCCGAGCCTTCGCGGCGCGCCGCACGCGCTCGCCGGAGGCCGCGCCGCTCCCGGAGGTGCCCCCACCGCCGGCGCCCGTGCCGCTTCCCCGGCTGGTGCGCCGCGAGGCGGAGGTGCTGCACACGAGCCTGCCGGGCGCGGACCTGCTGGTGCGGCGGAAGAGCGGCGTGCCGCTGGTGCATCTCGGTATCTACGCGGGGCGGACACTCGATCCGCCGGCGCAGGCGGGCCTCGGGGCCCTCACCGTCCGGGGATCGGTGCGCGGCGCCGGCGAGCTGGACGCGGGCGCGCTCGCCTTCGCGTTCGAGCGGCTCGGCGGCACGCTGGGACCGGCGGCGGCCACCGACTGGCTCGGTTTTGCCACCTCGGTGCTCACGGACCATCTGAGCGAGGCGGCCGCGCTGCTGCGGCTGGTATTCGAGTCGCCGCGGCTGGTAGATCAGGAGATCGAGCGGGAGCGCGGGCTGATGCTGGCGGAGTCGCGCCAGGTGGCCGACGACATGTTCCGCTACCCGTTCCAGCTCGCATTCGCCGCCGCGTTCGGCGAGGAAGGCTATGGCCTCCCGGTCGGCGGGCTGCCGCACACGCTTCCCGCCATCGAGCCGCCCGACACCCGGGCCTGGCACGCGCGCGCGCTCGCGGCCGTGCGTCCGGTGGTCATCGCCGTAGGCGACGTGGATCCCGAACGCGCCTCCGAGGGGCTGGCCGGCGTGTTCGAGCGGCTGACCGCGCGTGCGGCCGACCCCCGGCTCGCGTCGCTCGAGTGGACGGCCGGCGCCGGCGGCGAGCCCGCCGAGCGGCTGGTGCAGCGCGACAAGGCACAGTCGGCGATCGCGATGGCGTTCCCCGGCGTGGCACGGAGCGATCCCGCCCGCGCCGCCGCGCAGGTGTGGGCCGCGGTGGCGAGCGGGCTTGGCGGGCGGCTGTTCGAGGTGCTGCGCGACCGCCGCTCGCTGGCCTACACCGTGGTCGCGTCGGCGTGGGAGAAGGCGCGGGCCGGCGCGCTGGTGACCTACATCGCAACGTCGCCCGAGCGGGAAGACGAGGCGCGGGAGCAGATGCTGGCGGAGCTCGAGCGCTTCACCAGCGAGCCGGTGAGCGACACCGAGCTGCGGCAGGCGGTGAACTATCTGGCGGGACAGGCGGAAGTGAGCCGGCAGAGCGGCGCCTCGGTCGCGGCCGAACTGCTCGAGGCCTGGATCTCGGGGACGGGGCTGGGTGAGCTCGCCGATCCCGGCGCGGCCTATCGGTCGGTGACCGCCGACGACGTGCTGCGCGTGGCGCGCGGCTCGCTCGATCCGGAACGCCGAGCGGAAGGGGTGGTGCGGGGGACCGGGGCGCCGCGGCCGCCGGTGCTCACGGCGTCCGGCGACCCCCCTCCCGTGCGAGCCCGCGGGTAATCACCTCGAGCCCGCGCCCCGCATCAGCCGGCGCGCGGGCCACCACCGACACGAAGCACAGCCCTTCCGCCGGTACCGTGTGCAGCACGATGTGACCCTCGCGGCAGAGCATCACGACGGCGACGCCGCCCGGGCTCTCGCGCACCACCGGCGGTCCGAGCGCCGGCATGCCCACCGCGCCCGCGGCCGCGACGACCATCGCGGAGAGCCCGTCGGCGTCGGCGAGCCGCGCGCCGCTCAGTGCAGAGAGCTCGAGCAGGTGGTAGTTGAACGCGGCATCCACGCGGGGCCATCCGCCGGTCAGACCCGCGAGGAAAAGTCGCACACGGCGTCGTGGTAGCCCTCGGGCACCCCGACGTCGTAGAATCTCGCCCGGCTCACCACGCCGGCGAGCGCGCCCCGGCGGGCCAGCCGCTGGAGCACCGGCACGTCGTCGAGCTCGACGCCGGCGGGGAGGTCGCGGCCCACCGCGTCGAACTCCTCCAGCACCCCTCCTGGAAACGCCATGCGGCCGATCGGCGTCACCGCCGACGCCTCGCCCGCCGTGTCGAACCGGCCCGTCCCCTTGTCGGCCACCTCGGTCACCCGCAGCGACCCGTCGGGCTCGCTTCGCACCCGCGCGCGGCCGGTGGCGCCCTTGGCCGCGGCCTCCTCGCGCGCGATCTCCGCGAGCAGTACCGTTGCGAGTCCGCTCTCGCGGCACGCGGCCAGCACGGCGGCGGTCGGGTTGGGGCCGCGGAAGAGATTGTCGGGCAGCAGCGCGAGGAACGGCGCGCCGGCGAGCGGGTCACGCGCGCGGAGCAGCGCGTCGCCCAGGCCGCGCGGGTGGTCCTGGGGGACGAACTCGAGCTCGAGCGGGCCCTGATAGTTGCGGGCGGCGGCCTCGAGCATCGGCTTGTGCGGGTTGGTGATGATGATGGCGCGCAGCAGACCGGCTTCGGCGGCCTCGTCGAGCGCCCAGTACAGGATCGGCCGCAGCGCGACCGGCAGGATTTCCTTGGGCAGCCAGCGGGTGATCGGATGGAGCCTGGTGCCGCGCCCGCCGCAGGGGATGACCGCTGTGTCGAGCATCATGAGGGTATCTTGCACGCCATGCCGTCCGAACCTAGTCCGCGCCCAAAGGGCGAGCAAGGCCGCGACGGATGGACCCTCGCGGACCTGTTGAGCGCCGTACGCATCCCGCTCGCGATCGCCTTTCCGTTCGCGTCGAACGACTGGCGGCTCGCGCTGCTCGGCGGCGCGGCCGCGAGCGATCTGCTGGACGGGCAGATCGCGCGGCGGTTCGGCGCGTCCTCCTTCGGCGCGGTCATCGACCCGGTGGCCGACAAGCTGTTCATGGCCGCGGCGTTCGGCGTGGTGGCCGTGAGCGGCCGGCTCGAGTGGTACGAGGTCCTGGGCGTGCTGCTGCGCGACGTCGTCGCCACCGTCGCCTTCGTGGTGACGTTCCTCTCGCGCCGCCCGCGCTCGATTCCGGCGCGCGCGGGCGGCAAGGCCGTCACGGTGCTCCAGGTGCTCACGCTCGTGGCATTCCTCACCGACTCGCCGCTGCTCCGCCCGCTGGCCTGGGCCACGGGCGCCGTCGCGCTGTACGCGATCTACGACTACTATCGCGTCGCCCCGGCCGCCCAGCGGCGGGTGGGAGGTCCTGAGACCGAATGACGGGAGAAGGCAAGCGGGTGACGCTGGCGTGGGAGCACGACCTCGTCTTTCGGGGAGGCGAGGCCGGCGGCCCCACCACCGTGATCGACGGCGACAACGCCACGGCACCCGGGCCGATGCTGACCCTCCTCCTCGCCGCGGCCGCCTGCAGCGGGGCGGACGTGGTCTCGATGCTCGAGAAGATGCGGGTCACCCTTCGCGACTTCCGGATCGAGGCCAGCGGGAGCCGGCGCGAGGAGCACCCGCGCCGCTACACCGCGATCGATCTCACCTTCCATCTGCGGGGCGACGGCCTGGACGAGGCCAAGGCGCGACGCGCGGTCGAGCTCTCGATCGAGAAGTACTGCTCGGTCCTGCACTCCCTCGCGCCGGACATCCAGGTCACCCATGACATCGTTCTGGGTTAGCGGAGCGATACTCATTACCCTGCTGCTCGCCCCGCCCGCCGCGCGCGCGCAGACCGTTCCCGAGCTCGGCGTGATGGCCGCGGCCACGGCATCCGACCCGGCGCTGGTGGCGGCCGGCGCCTACGGGGCGCTTCGCACCTCCCTTCGGACCCGCGTCTCGATCGCGGGGATGCTGGGCGCGAGCGACGGCGACGCCGCGTGGCGTGCCGAGCTGCTGATGCACTTCCTGCTGAGCCCCACCCGGGAGCGCGGGGTCGGGGCCTACGGGGGTGGTGGGGTCGGGCTGGTGGGCGGGCCGGTGGACCGGGGCTACATCGTCCTGACGCTCGGCGTGGAGTCTCGACCGGCGGCGCCGTCGGGGTGGTTCCTGGAGGCCGGCGTGGGCGGCGGAGCACGGCTCGCGGCCGGATACCGGTGGCGGCGGTTTCCTGTCGGGTGGCGCGGGCTCTAGGAAAGACAAAGCCCCGGCGCATCGTTCCGCCGGGGCTGCGGCACTGGGCCGGCTCGCGCGTGGCTTACGCGGCGCCGGTCTCGACCGTTTCCACTTTCCGCTGGACCGGCTGGCAGAAGCGCTCGCCAAGCACGCGCAGCTGCGCCAGCTCCTCGTCGCTCAGGTCCTCGTACCGGTCGGCCAGGTAGAGCATGGTGTCGTCGAACCAGTCCTTCTGATGCTCCGGCAGCGCGTCGATCACGCCGCAGCGGAGGATGTGGCTGAACATCTCGTCACGGGCCTGCGCGAAGGCGACGGCCTCGGACTCACGTTGGGTTTTCTTCTTGGTCATGACCACCCTTTGCGGGATCGGGTTCAACTGAAAATATAACGGGGTTGCACCTTTTGGTGCAAACCGCAAGCCACCTTCGGCCCGGAGGCCGGGTGATTATGTTTATCGGCCACTGTGACATGAACTTGAGCGAGGGGCCGCGGCCCCTCGAGGTAGCCATGGCAGAGCACGACGAAGTGTACGATGAAGCGCGGGCCGACCGCCTGGCGGAGATGCTCCGCGCGCTGGCGGAACGGATCCGCGAGCTCGACCGGGGCGGCCAGCTGCTCCGGGGCGTGCCCGAACTGCTGCGCCTGATGGGCGACGCGCGCAGCGAGATGTTCCACTACGAGGTCCGGGTCACCTACGACACCCCCGAGATCGCCGACAACCGGCGGATCGTGGACGAGGCGCAGCGCCAGGATCTCTTCCATCCTGACGACCCGGAGGACGAGGAGCCATGGCGGCAGCGCCCGTCGGAATGAAGCGGTTCTACACCATTCTCGGGATCGTGGTCGTGGTGGGCGTCGGCGTCCTGGCCTGGCTCCTCACCCGGCCGGCCACCGTGAGCATCCCGGCCAACGTGACGATCCAGCCGGGCGACACGGCCGGATTCCAGGGCTACGTCAAGGGCTCCGGGAGCGCGCCGGTGGAAATCACCGAGTACGCCGACTACCAGTGTCCATTCTGCCAGACCTTCGCGACCCTGCAGATGCCGACCATCGAGCAGCGGCTGATCGAGACCGGGCGGCTCCGGTGGCGCTACCGCGACTTCCCGCTCCAGCAGCACCAGTACTCCCGGCTGGCGGCCCACTCGGCGGCCTGCGCCGACGAGCAGGGCAAGTACTGGTCCCAGCACCAGAAGATCTACGAGGGCCAGTCGGAGTGGGCGGAGTCGTCGAACGCGGCGGCGATCTTCCGCCGCTACGCCGGCGAGATCGGGCTCAAGCTCGACCAGTACGACGCGTGCATGAAGTCCGGCAAGTACGCCGGCCGCATCCAGGCGAGCTACGAGGAGGGCGTTCAGGCGGGCGTGAGCTCGACGCCGACGCTGCTGGTCGGCGGGCGACTCTACCAGGGCCGCTTCGACTCCGACGCGATCACCCGGCTGGTGGACTCTCTGGCGCCGCGCACCGCCAGCGCCAGGTGATCTACCGGATGGGGGCGGCGCTCATGAGCCTGCTCGGGCTCTTCGTGTCCGTCTACCTCTATCTCTACAAGATCGGGCGCATCGGCACGCTGGCCTGCGGGTCGGGCGGGTGCGAGACGGTGCAGAACAGCCCGTGGAGCCGGTTCGCCGGGGTGGAGGTGGCGCTGATCGGAATTTTGGGCTACGGGCTGCTGTTCCTCGTCGCCATGCTGGCGCTTCAGCCGGGGCTCGCGGCCCGGCGCTGGCCCGCCGACCTGCTCGCCGCGCTCGCCGCGGTCGGCGTGCTGTTCACCGCTTATCTCACCTGGCTCGAGCTGTTCGTGATCCACGCCATCTGCCGGTGGTGCGTCGGCTCGGCGGTGATCATCGTGTCCGTGCTCGTCCTCGCGCTGCTCGCGCGGCGCCGCGCGCCGGAGCCGCGGACGGCTTAGGTGCCCGCGCCGGAGAAGGAACCCCCGCGGGGCCGGGCGCTCGCGACGCTGGCGCTGGGCGCACTCGGCATCGTCTACGGCGATATCGGGACCAGCCCGCTCTACTCGCTGAAGGAAGCCTTCTGGGGACCGCAGGGCTTTCCGGTCAACGACCGGAACGTCCTCGGCATCCTCTCGCTCATCCTCTGGTCGCTCAACTTCGTCGTCACCTTCAAGTACCTCAGCGTGGTCATGCGCGCCGACAACCGGGGCGAGGGCGGGATCCTGGCCCTGATGGCGCTGGCCCGGCCCAGCGGCTCGCGCTCGCGGCGCGGGAGCCCGCTCGTGATGCTGGGGCTCTTCGGCGCGGCGCTGCTCTACGGCGACGGGATCATCACACCGGCCATCTCGGTGCTCGGTGCGGTCGAGGGCCTCAGCATCGCGACGCCGGCGCTGGAGCACCTGGTGGTGCCGATCTCGTTCGTGATCATCCTGGCGCTGTTCTTCTTCCAGCGGCGCGGGACGGCCGAGGTGGGCGCCGTGTTCGGCCCCCTCACCGCGATCTGGTTCGTGTGCCTGGCGGTGCTCGGCATCGGCGGGATCATGCGCGAGCCGTCGGTGCTCCGGGCGATCAACCCGTGGCACGCGGTGGACTTCTTCATTCGCCAGGGGTTCGCCGGGATCACCGTGCTCGCGGCGGTGATCCTCGTGGTGACGGGAGGCGAGGCGCTCTACGCCGACATGGGGCACTTCGGCAAGCGCCCGATCCGGCTGGCCTGGTTCGCCGTGGTGCTGCCGGCGCTGGTGCTCAACTACTTCGGACAGGGCGCGTTGCTCCTCACCGACCCCGAGGCGGCCCGCAATCCGTTTTACGCCCTGGTCCCGTCGTGGGCGCTGTATCCGATGGTCGCGGTCGCGACCGGAGCGGCCGTCGTCGCGTCGCAGGCCCTCATTTCGGGTGCCTTCTCGCTCACGCGGCAGGCGGTGCAGCTCGGCTACAGCCCGCGGGTCAATATCGTCCACACCTCGCACGCCGAGATCGGCCAGATCTACATCCCCGCGGTCAACACGGCCATCATGGTGGCGTGCCTGGGCCTGGTGGTGACGTTCGGCTCGGCCGAGAGCCTGGCCTCGACGTACGGCGTCGCGCTCTCGGGGACGATGACGATCACCAGCATCCTGTTCGCCGTGGTCGCGCTCCGGCGGTGGCACTGGAAACGCTGGAAGGTCGGCCTGCTCACGACGGTGTTCCTGGTGGTGGACCTGGCGTTCGTGGGCGCCAACCTGCTCAAGATCCCGCACGGCGGCTGGTTCCCGCTGCTGGTCGGCGGCCTGGTGTATCTCCTCATGACCACCTGGAAGCGGGGGCGGCTCAGACTGTCGGCGCTGGTGCGGGAGAACACCATGCCGATGGGGGTGTTCCTGGACAGCCTGTCGCGCAATCCGCCGTACCGGGTGCGGGGGACCGCGGTGTTCCTGACCTCGACCACCTCGGGCGCGCCGCCGGTGCTGCTGCACCACCTGAAGCACAACCAGGTGCTGCACCAGCAGGTGCTGCTGATGTCGGTGGCCACCGAGGAGATCCCGGTGGTGTACGCCGACGAGCGGGTGCGCTGCCGCGAGCTGGGGCAGGGGTTCTATCAGGTGTCGGCGCACTACGGCTTCATGGAGACTCCCGACGTGCCGGCCGTCCTCGCGGCGCTCGGCCGGGCGGAGGCCGACGGGAAGCCCGTGCCGGTGAAGCTGATGAACACTACCTTCTATCTGGGTCGCGAGACCCTGATCGCGACCGACGGCCGGGGAACCACGGTGGTTCCCCGGCTCGCCCGGCTGCCGCGCTGGCGCAAGAGGCTGTTCATCGTGATGACGCGGAACGCCCAGTCGGCCACGGGCTTCTTCAACCTGCCCCCGAATCGGGTGGTGGAGTTGGGTGCGCAAATCCAGTTCTGAGACCTCGGCCGCGACGGCCCTGGCCGCGCTCGGCGTGGTGTACGGCGACATCGGGACCAGCCCGCTGTACGCGCTCAAGGAATGTTTCGCGCCGGAGTACGGTCTCTCGCCCACCGCGGGCCACGTGGTGGGCGTGCTGTCGCTCATCTTCTGGGCGCTCAACTTCGTCGTCTCGCTCAAGTACCTGACGTTCATCATGGCGGCCGACAATCGCGGCGAAGGCGGGATCATGGCCCTGCTGGCGCTGCTCCGGCCGCGACGGAAGGCGGGACGGCCGGTGCCGCGCCGGCTGCTGATCATGCTGGCGCTGTTCGGGGCGGCGCTGCTCTACGGCGACGGGGTGATCACGCCCGCCATCTCCGTGCTGGGCGCGGTGGAAGGGATCGGCGTGGCGGCGACGTCGCTCCCCGCGTGGGTGGTGCCGATCGTCTCGAGTCTCATCCTGGTGGCCCTGTTCGCGTTTCAGCGCCACGGCACGGCACGGGTCGGCGCGGTGTTCGGGCGGGTGATGGTGGTCTGGTTCGCGTCGATCGCCGTGCTGGGGCTGGTGGGCATCGCGCGGCACCCGGAGGTGCTCGCGGCGCTCAACCCGTGGCACGCCATCCGATTCTTTTTCGAGGACTGGCCGCGCGGCTTTCTCCTGCTCGGCGCCGTGGTGCTGGTGGTGACCGGGGGCGAGGCGCTCTACGCCGACATGGGGCACTTCGGCAAGCGGCCGATCCGCCGCGGCTGGTTCACTGTGGTGCTGCCGGCGCTGGTGCTCAACTACTTCGGGCAGGGCGCGGTGCTGCTCGACGACCCGGCCGCGGCGCAGAACCCGTTCTACTCGCTGGTGCCTTCCTGGGGACTCTATCCGATGGTGGCGGTCGCCACCGCGGCCGCCGTGGTGGCGTCGCAGGCGCTCATCTCCGGGGCGTTCTCGCTCACGCGGCAGGCGGTGCAACTCGGCTACAGCCCACGGGTCACCATCCTCCACACCTCGCATTCCGAGATCGGGCAGATCTACCTGCCGGGGGTGAACCGGCTGCTGGCGGTCACGTGCGTGGTGCTGGTGCTGGCATTTCAATCCACCGGCAACCTGGCCTCGGCGTACGGGATC
>DASUXW010000242.1:0-17157 GCA_036377715.1 Gemmatimonadales bacterium | reverse complement strand
GGTCATCGCACTGGTCAACGGCAGCGAGGCCACCGTCAAGAAGTTCTATCGCGAGCCCGGCGGCTGGATCCGCCTCCAGCCGGCCAACGCCTCCATGCAGCCCATGCGCTTCCAGGAGCGCGACGTGCTCATCCAGGGCGTGGTGGTCGGCGTCATCCGGAAGTACTGAGCGGCCGGGCCGGCGCGGCTTCACGCAGCGCGGCCAGCACCCGCGCCCCCGCCCCGCTCTCGAGCGCGTCCCGTGCGCGCCCCACCGCCTCACCGAAGCTCCAGCCGTTGCCGCTCACGTAGAGCGCTGCTGCTGCGTTGAGCAGCACGGCGCAGCGCTCGGCGTCGTGGCCACCGCCCTCCAGCACTCGCTCCAGCCGCACGGCGTTCTCCGCCGGCGAGCCGCCGGCGAGCGCGCCCAGATCGTCGCACGCCAGCCCATGCCGGCCGGGACGCAGCGTCCATTCCTTCACTGCCGACTCGTTCACCTCCCAGACCCGGGTCGCGCCCGACGGGCTCACCTCGTCCATACCGACCGCCGCGTGCAGCACCAGCGCGTGCGCGGTGCCGAGCCGGGCCAGTGCGTCTGCCACGAGCGGCGCGCGGTCGGGGCTCGACACGCCGATCACCTGCCGCCGCACGCCGGCCGGATTGGCCAGCGGTCCGAGCAGGTTCATGATCGTGGCCACGCCGAGCTCGCGACGCACGGGTCCGACGTGCCGCATCGCAGGGTGGTACGACTGGGCGAAGAGAAAGACCAGCCTCGCCTGCCGCAGCACCTGAGCGGCCCGCCCCGGCTCGACCGTGATATCGACCCCCAGCGCTTCCAGCACGTCCGCCGACCCGGAGCGCGAGGTGTAGCTCCGGTTGCCGTGCTTGGCCACCGGCACCCCGGCGCCGGCGACGACGAACGCGGCCGCGGTCGAGATGTTGATCGTGCCCACGCCCCCGCCGCCCGTCCCGCAGGTGTCCACCAGCGGCTCGGCGCCCTCCGCGTCCAGCCGCACCATCGCGCAGCGGAGCGCGTAGGCGGCCCCGGCCAGCTCGGCTGCGGTCTCGCCCTTGGCCCGGAGACCCATGAGCAGGCCCGCGGTCTGAACCGGTGTGGCCTCGCCGCGCATGACCACCCCGAACGCGGCGGCGGTCTCCTCGGCGCTGAGCGAGATCCCGAGCGAGAGCTGCTGGAGTGCGTGGCGGAGGGCTGCGTCCTGAGTCACGGGCGGTCGCGGTCGGGCACAGGTTCGAGGGGGTCGGGAGCGTCGGAAAGTGTACCCGGAGACGCGGGCTTTTGTCAATCGTGACAAGGATTTGCGTAGCTTGCCCGGGGGGTCGGCGTCCGCTAGATTCCGGGCCGATGAGCCGGACATTTCTCGCCACGCTGCAGTTCGACGGCACTGCGTTCGTCGGATGGCAGCGCCAGTCCGCCGGCCGATCAGTCCAGGCCGAGCTCGAGCGCGTGCTCGAGCGCCTCTTCGGACACCGGGTGCCCGCCCACGCCGCAGGCCGGACCGATGCCGGCGTCCACGCGGTCGGGCTGGGCGTGAGCTTCCCCGCCCCCGCGACGTGGGCCGCGCCCGACCTGCGCCGTGCGCTCAACGCGCTCCTGCCGCGCGACTGCTGGGTCGCCGACATCCACGCCATGCAGCCCGGCTTTCACGCTCGGAAGAGCGCCGTCTCCCGCCGCTACCGCTACGACATCGGCACCGACGACGCGTCGGCCTCGCCCTTTCGCCGCCCGTTCGAGTGGGCGCTCGGCAGACCGCTCGACGTCGCCGCGCTCCGGGCCGCGGCCACGCTGGTCCACGGCGAGCACGACTTCCGCGCCTTTGCCGCCAAGGGGCCGCCCCGGCCGCACTACCGCTGCCGGCTGGCAATCTCGGCCTGGGAGGCGCGTCCGGACGGTCGCGGGGTGAGCTACCACGTCGAGGCCGACCGGTTCCTGCACCACATGGTGCGCATGCTGGTGGGGACGATGACGGACGTCGGACTGGGACGCCGGCCGCTCTCGGACATCGACATGCTGCTCGGCCGAAGCGACAACCAGGAGACCAGCCCGCCCGCGCCGCCGCAGGGGCTCTACTTCGTGCGTGCCGCCTACGCGCCGGCGCTCTTCGCCGCGCCCGAGGCGGCGGACGCCGTGGCGGCCCCCGTTGCGTAGCCGCGGACTGCTCCTGCTGCTTCTCGCGGCCGGGTGCCGCGACGCCGCGCCCGCACCTGCCACGCTCGCCGTCTCGACCGCCGCGGCGCAGGTCGCCGCGGCCACGCGCGCGCCCGATCCCGGCCCTCAGCTCGCCTCCTCCCGCCGCACCGCCATCGTCTCGGCGGTGGAGCGCGCCGCCGGCGCCGTGGTCTCGATCAACGTCACCTCCACGCGCGAGGCGCAGCCTCGCTCACCCTGGGATTTCTTCTTCGTGCCCGAGGGCGCGCGCGTCGTCCAGGGCTACGGCACGGGCTTCATCATCCGGCCGGAGGGGATCATCCTGACCAACCAGCACGTCGTGGACAATGCGCAGAAGGTGGTCGTCACCCTGCCCGACGGCACCGACGTGCCCGCCCGGATTCTCGGCGCCGATCCGCTCACCGACATCGCGGTGCTGCGGGTGGAGCGCCGCGGCCTGCCGACGATCACCCCGGGCAAGAGCACCGATCTCATGATCGGCGAGTGGGTCATCGCGATGGGCAACCCCTACGCCTACCTGCTGGGGAACTCCGAGCCCACCGTGACGGTCGGGGTGGTGAGCGCCACCTCGCGCAACATTCTCCCGTCGGGCGAGCAGCCGGGCCTCTATCTCGACATGATCCAGACCGACGCGGCCATCAACCCGGGCAACTCGGGCGGGCCGCTCGCGAACGCGCTGGGCGAGGTCATCGGGGTCAATTCCTCCATCTTCACCAGCAGCGGCGGCTCGGTCGGCCTGGGGTTCGCGATTCCGATCGAGCGGGCGCTGCGCGTGGCCGACGAGATCATCCGGAACGGGTCGGTCCGCCGCGCCTGGGTGGGGCTCGATGTGGAGGGGGCCGAGGCGATGCGCGACTGGAAGAGCCAGGGGGGCGTGGCGGTCGCGTCGGTCACTCCCGAGGGCCCGGCTGCCCGCGCGGGGCTCCGGCCGGGCGACGTGCTGATCGAGGCCAACGGCCGGCGGCTGCGCAACTACCTCGACTGGGAGGCAGTCAAGCTCGACCTTCACGTGGGCGACTCGGTGGACGTCCGGCTCCGCAACGACGGCAGCACGGTCCGGCGCCGCATCATCACCGGCGACCTGCCCACCGTCACCGCGGCCAAGGTGACGGTGCTCCAGGACCTGCAGCTCATCGACGTGACGCCGCAGGTCCGGGCCGAGCGGGGCATCCGGAGCGAGCGGGGCGCGCTCATCTTCAAGCTGTCGCCCCAGGTGAGCCGGGCGACGGGGCTGCAGAGCGGCGACGTGATCGTGGGCATCAATCGCACGCCGGTGCGCTCGGCGAAGCAGGTGGAAGACCTGCTCAACGTGCGCTCGGGCGAAGTCATCCGGGTCTACGTCGAGCGCGACGGGCAGATCACCTTCACCGATCTGGTTTTCCGATGACCGACGACCGCTGGCGCTCTCCGCTCGGCACGCGCTACGCCTCGCCCGCGATGCAGATCCTGTGGGGCGAGCCGCACCGGGTGGGACTCTGGCGCCGGCTCTGGCTCGCGCTGGCCGAAGCGGAGCGCGAGCTGGGGCTCGACATCCCCGACGAGGCGCTGGCCCAGATGCGCGCCCACCTCGACGACGCCGACATCGCCGCGGCGGGGCGCTACGAGCGGCGCTTCCGCCACGACGTCATGGCCCACGTGCACGCCTTCGCCGACCAGGCCCCGTCCGCCCGACCGTATCTGCACCTCGGTGCCACCAGCGCGTTCGTCACCGACAACGCCGATCTCATCGTCATGCGCGACGGACTCCGGCTGCTGCTCGGCCGTGTGATCGCGGTGCTGCAGGCGCTCGAGGGGTTCGCGCGCCGGACGGCCGGGATGCCCTGCCTCGCGTACACCCACTTCCAGCCGGCGCAGCTCACCACCGTGGGTAAGCGCGCCACGCTGTGGATGCAGGACTTCGCGACCGACGTGGAGGAGCTGTCGCACCGGCTCGAGGTGCTCCGGTTCCGCGGCTGCCAGGGGACCACGGGCACCCAGGCCTCGTTCCTCGAGCTGTTCCACGGCGACGACGGCAAGGTGCGTGAGCTCGAGCGCCGGGTCACGGCCAAGCTCGGGTTCGCGGCCCAGTTCGCCGTGACGGGGCAGACCTACCCGCGCAAGACCGACAGCCTGGTGCTCGACGCGCTGAGCGGAATCGCGCAGTCGGCGGGGAAGTTCGCGGTGGATCTCCGCCTGCTGCAGCACGAGGGCGAGCTGCTCGAGCCGTTCGAGGCCGAGCAGATCGGGTCCAGCGCCATGGCCTACAAGCGGAATCCGATGCGCGCCGAGCGGATCACCGGCCTCGCGCGGTTCGTCATGTCGCTCCAGTCGAACGGGGCCCACACGGCCGCCAACCAATGGCTCGAGCGCACGCTCGACGACAGCGCCAACCGGCGGCTCACCCTCCCGGAGGCGTTCCTCGCCACCGACGCGATCCTGGTCCTCGCCACCAATGTCGCCGCGGGCCTCGAGGTGCGTGACGACGTGGTGCGGCGCCACGTCGAGGCGCAGATGCCGTTCATGGCCACCGAGCGGTGGCTCATGCTCGGCGTGGGTGCGGGAGGCGATCGGCAGGCGCTGCACGAGGTCATCAGGCGGCACAGCCTCGCGGTGGCGGAGTCGGTGAGCCGGGGCGGGCCCAACGACCTGCTGGAGCGCTTGTCCGCGGATCCCGCATTCCGGGAGGTGCCGGCGGCCGCGCTCCGGGCCGAGCTCGACCCGGCGGCCTACACCGGCCGCGCCGCACGGCAGGTGGGCGAGTTTCTCGAGGAGTACGTGCATCCGCTGCTCGAGCGCGCGCGCCCGCTCGCGGTCGAGGCGGGGGGCGCGGAGGTGCGGGTATGAGTGCCGTCATCGAAAGCCGGCTGCCGCTCCCCCTGCTCCGCCGCGGCAAGGTCCGCGAGGTGTACGAGGTCGACGCCGGCCACCTGCTGCTCGTGGCGAGCGACCGGGTGAGCGCGTTCGACGTGGTCATGCGCGAGCCGATCCCGCGAAAGGGCGCCGTGCTCACCCAGATCAGCGCCTTCTGGTTCGAGCAGTTGGCCGACGTGGTTCCTTCGCACTACGTCACCGCGCGGACCGACGAGATCCTCGCGCGCGTCCCCGCCCTGCGCGGCCGCCGCGACGAGGTTGCCGGTCGGGCGATGCTGGTGCGCCGCGCGGCCCCGGTGCCGTTCGAGTGCGTCGTGCGGGGCTACCTCTCCGGCTCCGCGTGGGCGGAGTACCGGGCGCACGGCACGCTCGCGGGCGAGCCGCTCCCGCCGGGGCTGGTGGAGAGCGCGCGACTCGATTCCCCGCTCTTCTCCCCCGCCACCAAGGCCGAGAGCGGGCACGACGAGAACGTCACCTTCGACCAGATGGCACGCACGCTGGGGCACGAGCTCGCCGCGCGACTGCGCGAGGCCAGCTTCGCGGTCTACGCCGCGGGGCGCGACCACGCCGCCGCGCGCGGGATCATCATCGCCGATACCAAGCTCGAGTTCGGCACCGCGCCCGACGGTGAGCTGCTGCTGATCGACGAGCTGCTCACGCCCGACAGCTCCCGGTTCTGGCCGGCCGACCGCTACGCGCCGGGCCGGAGCCAGCCGAGCTTCGACAAGCAGCCGCTGCGCGACTATCTGGCCGGGCTCCGGACCGCCGGCGCCTGGAACGGCGACGCGCCGCCGCCGCCGCTCCCCGCCGAGGTGGTCGAGGCGACCAGCCGGCGATACCTCGAGGCGTACCGGCTCCTGACGGGCACGGGGCTGGGGGACGCCGCGTGATCCGGACCGCTCCGGAGGGCCGCTGGTTCATCGTCGGCGCCTGGATCGTCGCGCTGGTGCTGGTACTGGCCGCGATCCGGAGCGGCGCGCCGGGCTGGGTCGTGTCGGCGGTGGTCTTCGTGGCGCTGGCGGTCTGGGTGGTGGCGTTCTTCCGCGACCCCGAGCGGACCTGGTCGCGAGGCGATCAGCTCGTGGTCGCACCGGCTGACGGCCGGGTGGTGAGCGTCATCGAGGTGGACGAGCCCGCGTTCATGGGGACCCGGGCGCAGCGGGTCTCGATCTTCATGAACGTGTTCGACTGCCATGTGAACCGGTATCCGGTGGACGGCACCGTCGCCTACCGCCACTACAACCCCGGCGCGTTCGGGCACGCCGCGGCGGAGAAGTCGAGCCTCAGCAACGAGCAGGCGTCCGTCGGGCTCGACACGGCGAACGGCAAGGTGCTGGTGCGCCAGATCGCGGGCCTCGTGGCCCGGCGCATCGTGACCGACGACGAGGTCGGCACGCCGGTCCAGCAGGGTGAGCGGCTGGGGATGATCCGGTTCGGCTCGCGCGTGGACCTGTTTCTGCCCCGGGCCGCGCGCGTCGTGGTGGGTGTCGGCGACGTCACGCGGGCGGGAGTCACGGTGGTGGCCCAATGGAGCTGATTCCTCGCCGCAGCGGCGGCGCGCGGCGCCCGTCGATGCGCCAGGTCGTGGTAGTGATGCCGAGCGCCTTCACGCTGGGCAACCTGTTCTTCGGATTCTGGGCGATCGTCTCGGCCTTCAACGGCAACTTCCGCTGGGCCGGATGGTTCATCGTGTTCTCCGGCATCCTCGACATGCTGGACGGCCGGGTGGCCCGGCTCTCGAACACCGGCAGCCGGTTCGGCGCCGAGCTCGACTCGCTGGTGGACGTGATCTCGTTCGGCGTGGCGCCGGCGCTGCTGATCTACTTCCTCGACTTCGCGAGCGCGGGGCGGTTCGCCTGGATCCTGTCGTTCATCTACGTCACCGCGGTTGCGCTCCGGCTGGCCCGGTTCAACGTGGTCTCGGCGGGCAAACCGTCCACCGGGTGGTTCACGGGGCTGCCGTCGCCCTCGGCGGGCATGACGCTCGCCGTCTACTACCCCTTCAGCCAGACGCCGTGGTACCGGGCCTCGCTGGCCTACCTCGATCTCCAGCACCAGGGGCTGGTGGTGCTGATGCTGCTGCTCGCCGTGCTGATGGTCAGCAACGTCAAGTACCCCAAGTTCCCGCCGATCGGCCTCCGCAGCGCCAAGGGTCTGTTCGGCCTCGCCGTGCACCTCGTGATTCTGCTCGGCGCGCTGCTCGCACCCGAGTATTTTCTGTTCCCATTGGGGCTGGGGTACGTGATCTACGGGGTGGCGCGCGCCATGGTGCTGGGCCTCATGGAGCGTGACGAGCCCGCCGTGGGCGCCGACGACCAGATCGCCGAGGGCGGCGAGCTCGACGAGGCCGTCCCGGCCGACGGCACCTACATCGAACGGCGCGCCGGCTGGATCGACCGGCGCCAGAAGCCAGAGGGCTGATGAGCTTTCGCGTGCACGTGCGGGTAATGCCCCGGGAGGGGCTGCTGGACCCCCAGGGGCAGGCGGTGGAGCACGCCCTGTCCGCGCTCGGGTTCGACGAGGCGGCAGGCGTGCGGGTCGGCCGGGCCATCGAGCTCGAGGTCGCGGCCCCGTCGCGCAAGGAGGCGGAGGATCGGGTCCGCCGCATGTGCGACAAGCTGCTGGCCAACCCCGTGACCGAGGACTACCGCCTCGAGGTCGAGGAGGTCTGATGCTCAGGGTCGCCGTGGTCCGGTTCCCCGGCAGCAACTGTGACTTCGACACGCTCCGCGCGGCCCAGCACGCCGGGCTGGACGCCTACTTCGTGTGGCACCGCGACACCAGTCTCGAAGGGGCCGACGCGGTGATCCTGCCCGGCGGCTTCAGCTACGGCGACTATCTCCGCTCGGGCGCCATCGCGCGGTTCAGTCCGGTGATGCAGGCCGTCCAGCGCCACGCCGAGGCCGGCGGCCCGGTGCTCGGCATCTGCAACGGCTTCCAGATCCTGTGCGAGGCGCACCTGCTCCCGGGCGCGCTCATGCGCAACGCCGGGCTGAGCTTCGTCTCCAGGCCGGTGGATCTCGTCGTCGAGCGAGCCGACACCGCGTTCACCGCGGCCTACGCGCCGGGAGCACGGATCCGCCTTCCGGTGTCGCATGGCGACGGCAGGTTCGTGGCCACGCCCGACACCCTGCGGATGCTCGAAGCCGAGGGCCGGGTGGTGCTGCGCTACGTGGCCGCGACCGAGGGCTCGCCCCTCCAGCCCAACCCGAACGGCTCGGCCAACCACATCGCCGGGATCTGCAATGCCTCCGGCACGGTGGTCGGCATCATGCCCCACCCCGACCGGATGTGGGAAGACGTGCTCGGGACATCCGACGGCCTCGGATTCTTCACCTCGCTCGCGGCCTGGCGGCCGCGAGCCTCCACGCTCAACGCGCCCAGCCCATGACGACCGACAAGCCCAGCCGGAACGAGGACGAATACTTCGCCAAGCAGGATGCCGAGCTGCTCAAGAAGCACCGCGAGCAGGCCGATGCGGCCGCGCTCGAGGCGGAGCGCAAGAGCCACTACATGAAGTGCCCCAAGGACGGCTACGATCTCGTGAGCAGTACCTACCACGGCGTGCAGATCGAGACCTGCCCCCACTGCGGAGGGATGTGGCTGGACGCGGGCGAGCTCGAGGCCGTGGCCAAGGAGGAGCGGCCCGGGCTGCTCACCCGCGTGCTGTCCGACGCGTTCGCCAGCCTGCGCGACGCACCGCGGCGGCAGCGCCCGTGACGCAAACGACCACCGCGCCGGGCGCCACCGAGGCGTTCCCCTTCCCAGGCGAGCGGCCGGTCACGCCGGAGGTCGTGCGGGAGCACAACCTGACCGAGCTGGAGTACGACCGCATCATCGCGATGCTCGGCCGTACCCCGACGTTCACCGAGGTCGGGGTATTCTCGGCCTTGTGGTCAGAGCACTGCTCGTACAAGCACTCCAAACGGGTGCTCCGCACCTTCCCGACCGCCGGCAGGCAGGTGGTGCAGGGCCCCGGCGAGAACGCCGGCGTCCTCAGGCTGCCCGACGGGTGGGCGGTGGCGTTCAAGATCGAGTCGCACAACCATCCGTCGGCGGTCGAGCCGTACCAGGGCGCGGCCACGGGTGTCGGCGGGATCCTGCGCGACGTGTTCACCATGGGCGCGCGCCCCGTCGCCCTGCTCAACAGCCTCCGCTTCGGGCCGCTCGACGAGCCGCGCAACCGCTACCTCTTCGCGGGCGTGGTGCGCGGCGTCGGCGACTACGGGAACTGCGTCGGCGTCCCCACGCTGGGCGGCGAGGTGGGCTTCGCGCCCGGCTACTCGGGCAACCCGCTGGTGAATGCGATGGCCGTCGGGCTCCTCCGCGAGGACGACCTGATCCGCGCGGCGGCGACCGGCGTCGGTAACGTCCTCCTCGCGGTCGGTGCCCGCACCGGGCGCGACGGGATCCACGGCGCGAGCTTCGCCTCGGAGGAGCTGAGCGAGGAGAGCGAGGCGCGCCGCCCCCAGGTGCAGGTGGGCGACCCGTTCACCGAGAAGCTGCTCCTCGAAGCGAGCCTCGAGCTCATCACCTCGGGGCTCATCGTGGCGATCCAGGACATGGGCGCGGCGGGACTCACCAGCTCGAGCGCCGAGATGGCCGCCCGCGGCGGCGTGGGCGTCGAGATCGACACCGGCCTCGTGCCCACGCGCGAGCCGGGGATGACGCCCTACGAGATCCTGCTGTCCGAGTCGCAGGAGCGGATGCTGGTGGTGGCCGAGCCCGAGCGGGTGGCCGAGGTCCAGGCGGTGTGCGCCAAGTGGGAGCTCGGCGCAACGCCGATCGGGCAGGTGACCGACGATGGGATCTTCCGGGTGCGTCACCACGGGCTGGTGGTGGTCGCCATCCCGGGCCAGCGGCTGGTGGACGACTGCCCGCTCTACGACCCCGAGGCCGCGGAGGCCGATTCGGCCAGGGCGCGCCGGGCCGCGCAACCCCGGAACCAGCCGAGCGCCGGCCTCGAGGACGCCCTCCTCGTGCTCCTCGACTCCCCCAACATCGCGAGCAAGCGCTGGGTCTACGAGCAGTACGACTCGACCGTCCAGGCCTCCACGGTTCTCCCCCCCGGCGGCGACGCCGGCGTGTTCCGGGTGCCGGGCACGGAGTTCGGCCTCGCGGTCACGGTGGACTGCAACAGCCGGCTGGTGGCGCTCGACCCCTACGAGGGGGGCAAGGCCGCTGTTGCCGAGGCGGCGCGGAACGTGGCCTGCACCGGCGCCAGGCCGCTGGGCATCACCGACTGTCTCAACTTCGGCAGTCCCGAGCGGCCCGAGGTGTTCTTCCAGTTCCGCGAGGCCGCCCGCGGGATCGCCGACGCATGCCGTGCCTTCGACACGCCGGTGACCGGCGGCAACGTGAGCTTCTACAACGAGAGTCCCACAGGCGCCATCGATCCGACCCCGACCATCGGAATGGTCGGGCTGCTCGAGCGGGTGACCGATCGAGTCCCGAGCCACTTCGCGGCGCGGGGCGACGACATTGTCGTCCTCGGCGCCACCGGGGGCGAGCTCGGCGGCTCCGCCTACTGGGCCGAGCTCCACGATTTCGTGGGCGGCCGGCCGGCGCGGGTGGATCTCCAGGCCGAGCGCCGGCTGCAGGACTTCCTGGTGGCGGCGGCCGGCCGGCAGCTCCTCCGCTCGGCGCACGACTGCGCCGAAGGGGGGCTGCTCGTCGCGCTCGCCGAGGCGGCGATCGGCGGTCCGTACGCCCCCGGTGGAATGGGGGCGGCCCTGGATCTCACAGGCTACGGAGCCGGCATTCCGGTGGAAGGGCTGCTCTACGGCGAAGACGGGGCCCGCGCCGTGGTCTCGGCGGCGCCGGACAACGTCGAGCCGCTCCTCGGGCTCGCGCGCGAGCACGGCGTGCCGGCGGTCCGCGCCGGGCGCGTCGCCGAGCCCGGCGGCACGCTGGAACTTCGAGTGGATGGTCGCGTGTTTTCCTGGGGCATCGGCGCCCTGCGCCAGACCTATTTCGAAGCGATTCCCCGGCGGATGCAACACCCCGACGTGGACCGCTCCGCGGGAGAATAGACAGGCATGTGCGGCATCATCGGCGTTTCCGGGATCCCCGACGCGGCCCGGCTCACCTACCTCGGCCTCTATGCCCTGCAGCACCGGGGGCAGGAGAGCGCGGGCATCGTCGCCATCGACCGTGATGGCGTCGCCCGGTCGCACCGCGGGATGGGGCTGGTGAGCGAGAACTTCGAGGACACGACCCTGGCCGCGCTCCCGGGCGACGTGGCGGTGGGCCACACCCGCTACTCCACGACCGGGAGTACGGTACTCGCCAACGCGCAGCCCTGCAGCGTGGCCACCCGGTGCGGGCCGCTCGCCATCGCGCACAACGGCAACCTGATCAACGCCGCCGAGCTTCGGCGCGAGCTGGTGGAGAAGGGCGCCATCTTCACCACCTCGTCCGACACCGAGGTGCTGGTGCACCTGATCGCCCGCTCGGAGGCCGAGACGGTCGAGGGCCAGATCCGCGAGGCCCTGGAGCAGGTGGACGGCGCCTACAGCCTCGTGATGGCGGTCGGACGGACGCTCTACGCCGTGGTGGACAGCCGCGGGTTTCGCCCGCTCGTGCTCGGGCGACTGGGCTCGGGGATGGTGGTGGCATCGGAGACCTGCGCGCTCGACCTGGTGGGTGCGCACGTCACCTGCGAGCTCCAGCCCGGCAGCTTCGTCCGCATCGAGGACGGCAAGGTCACCGAGCTGCCGCGGCTCGCGCCCCGGCCGGTGAGCCGGTGCGTCTTCGAGCTGGTGTACTTCGCGCGCCCCGACAGCACCGTGTTCGGCGAGTCGGTGGACCGGGTGCGCCGGGAGCTCGGCCGCGAGCTCGCGCGCGAGCAGCCCGCGCCGACGGGCGAGGTCGTCTTCAGCGTCCCGGACAGCTCCAACGCCATGGCGCTCGGCTTCTCGGAGGCGTCGGGCATCAAGCTCGAGCACGGGCTCATCCGGAACCACTACGTCGGCCGCACCTTCATCAACCCGACGCAGAACCACCGGGTGGCCAAGGTGAAGATCAAGTTCAATCCGGTGCGCGACGTGATCCAGGGCAAGTCGGTCGTCGTGGTGGACGACAGCCTGGTGCGGGGCAATACCAGCAAGAGCCTGGTGCAGATGATCCGCGCCGCCGGCGCGCGTGAGGTGCATCTGCGCCTGGGCTCGCCGCCGATCACCGGGCCGTGCCTCTACGGGATCGACACGCCCACGCGGGAGGAGCTCATCGCCGCCACGCATTCGATCGAGGAGATCCGCGAGTTTCTGGGCGTGGACTCGCTGGGGTATCTCTCGCTCGAGGGCATGCTGCGCGCCGCGGGCGATCGCAACGAGTACTGCCACGCGTGCTTCTCGGGCCGCTATCCGACGCCCATTCCCGGCGATCTGGTCCAGCTCCGGCACGCCGCCCCGCTGGTCGGGACGCCGGCATGAGCGGGCCCTACCCGCAGCCGCTGGTCTACTTCTTCGGGCAGGGGCGCGCCGACGGCACCGCCGCCATGAAGGACGTCCTCGGCGGCAAGGGCGCCGGCCTCGCCGAGATGACCACGATCGGCATTCCCGTCCCGCCCGGCTTCACCATCGCCAGCAGTCTCTGCCTCGCCTACCTCGAAAGCCGCCAGTTCCCCAAGCGCCTGCAGCTCCAGGTCGAGCAGGCGCTGCACCGGGTCGAAGCCGCCACCGGCAAGCAGTTCGGCGACCGCGACAACCCGCTGCTCGTGAGCGTGCGGTCGGGGGCCGCGGTCTCGATGCCCGGGATGATGGAGACGATCCTGAACCTCGGCCTCAACGATCACACCGTCGAGGGGCTCACCGCCCAGAGCCGCAATCCGCGCTTCGCGTGGGACTCCTATCGCCGCTTCGTGCAGATGTACGGGAGCGTGGTCTTCGACCTCCCGCGCTCCCCGTTCGAGCACATCCTCGAGGAGCACCGCAAACGGCTCGGGGTCGAGCGCGACATCGACCTTCCGGTCGAGGAGCTCCAGGCGGTCGTGGCACGGTTCAAGGAGCAGGTGCGGGAGGGCACCGGCCGCGAGTTCCCCGAAGACCCGCTGGACCAGCTCTGGGGCGCCATCGCGGCGGTCTTCGAAAGCTGGAACACGCGCCGGGCCATCGACTACCGGAAGCTGCACGACATCCCGGACACGATGGGGACGGCCGTCAACGTGGTGGCGATGGTGTTCGGCAACCTGGGCGAGGACTCCGGCACGGGGGTGGCATTCACCCGGAACCCGTCCACCGGCGCGCACGAGCTTTACGGCGAGTACCTGCTGAACGCGCAGGGCGAAGACGTCGTGTCGGGCACCCGCACGCCGCAGCCGATCGCCTCGCTGCGCGACCGGCTGCCCGCCTCTTACCAGGAGCTCGAGCGCGTCGCGCGCACCCTGGAGCGCCACTTCCGCGACGTGCAGGACATGGAATTCACCATCGAGCGCGGCACGCTGTACATGCTGCAGACCCGGCGCGGGCAGCGCTCGGGCCAGGCGGCGGTGCGGATCGCGACCGACATGGTGGACGAGGGGGTCATCTCGGAGGAGGAAGCGGTCGCCCGCATTCCGCCCGGAGATCTGAACCAGCTGCTGCACCCCACGATCGATCCCCACAGCCAGCTCGACCTGCTCACCACCGGCCTCCCCGCGTCACCGGGCGCCGCCTGCGGCGCGGCCGTGTTCGACGCCGACCGGGCCGAGACGCTCGGACGGGCGGGACAGCCCGTCATCCTGGTGCGGCGCGAGACCTCCCCCGAGGACTTCCACGGGATGGTCATGGCCAAGGCGGTGCTGACCGCGCGCGGCGGCATGACCTCGCACGCCGCCGTCGTGGCACGCGGGATGGGCAAGCCGTGCGTGGCGGGCGCGCAGGAGCTCCAGGTGGACGAGCGGACGGCGCGCATGTCGGTCAACGGCCGCACCGTGACCGAAGGCGAATTCATCACCGTGGACGGGAGCACCGGCCAGGTGTTCGCCGGGCAGGCGGCGCTCCGGACCCCCGAGCTGAGCGACGAGTTCGTCCGCCTCATGCAGTGGGCCGACCGGATCCGGCAGCTCCGGGTGCGCGTCAACGCCGACACCCCGGCCGACGCGCACCGCGGCCGCGACTTCGGCGCTGAAGGCATCGGCCTCTGCCGCACCGAGCACATGTTCTTCGAGGGCGAGCGGCTCATGGCCATGCGCGAGATGATCGTCGCGCAGGACACCGCCGGCCGGGAGCGCGCGCTGGCCCGGCTGCTCCCGATGCAGCGGGGCGACTTCGAGGCGATCTTCCGGGCGATGGAAGGGTTCGCGGTCACGATCCGGCTGCTCGACCCTCCCCTGCACGAGTTCCTGCCCAAGGAGCGGAGCGAGACCGAGACGATGGCCGCCGACCTCGGGATGAGCGTCGAGGCGCTGCAGGCGGTCATCGACCGGCTGCAGGAGGTGAACCCGATGCTCGGGCTCCGGGGGTGCCGGCTCGGGATCGTGTATCCCGAGATCACCCGGATGCAGGTGCGCGCCATCTTCGAGGCGGCCTGTACCGTGGCCGCCCGCAAGGGCCGGGTCATGCCCGAAGTGATGATCCCGCTCACCGCGACGGTGGTCGAGTTCCGGCGGCAGGCGCTGATCGTCCGCGAGGTGGCCGAAGCGGTGTTCCGCGAGCGGCAGATCACCGTGCCCTTCCTGCTCGGCACCATGATCGAGCTGCCGCGCGCGGCGCTCACGGCCGACGAGCTGGCGCGCGAGGCGCAGTTCTTTTCATTCGGAACCAACGACCTGACCCAGACGACCTGGGGCCTCTCGCGCGACGACGCGGGCCACTTCCTGCCCTATTACATCGAGCACGGCGTGATCGAGGACGACCCGTTCCAGGTCCTCGACCAGGCGGGCGTCGGCAAGCTGATCCAGATGGCGTGCGAGCTCGGCCGCCGCACCCGGCCCGACCTCAAGCTCGGCATCTGCGGCGAGCACGGCGGCGACCCGTCGGCGGTGGCGTTCTGCGATCGGCTGGGGATGAACTACGTGAGCTGCTCGCCCTTCCGGGTGCCGATCGCGCGGCTGGCCGCGGCGCAGGCCACGCTGGCCGCGCGCGGCACGATGGACCGCACCCGGGCCACGGTGTGACGCCGCAGGCCTGAGCTCAGGCCCGAGCGAAGATCTCCAGCATCGGGTGCGCCGCCGCGTTGAGGTCCGAGCGCGCCCCATCGAAGCGCTCGCCGGTGAGCTGGACGTCCTCGACGGCGGTCGAGATGAAATTGCGCCAGCCCGGCACGCCGCCGCTCTCGCTCCCGCCGGCGAGCTGATAGGCGACGAGCAGCGGCTCGCCGGCCTCGTGGATCCCGAGCAGATAGGGCTCCACGATGCGCTCCAGACCCTGGTAGCGCAGCCGGACGATCTGGTGGTCGAGGATGGCGAGCACCAGCCGCTCGCCGGTGGAGAGCTCTTCAATCGCGTGCGCCGGGTGCGGCGCGGTTGCCTGCGAGTCCATCGGTCCCCCACGAGGGTGTGGGCGGCAAGGTAGAGCGCCCGCGGCCGTGCGGACCGTGATGCGTGACCCACCCCGCTCGAGGAAGCCATGACCGCACCGCTCGTGGGCATCGTGATGGGCAGCGACTCCGACTGGGAGACCATGCAGCACGCGGCGCGGCGGCTCACCGAGTTCGAGGTGCCGCACGAGTGCCGGGTGGTGAGCGCGCACCGGACGCCCGACCTGCTGTTCTCGTATGCGTCCGAGGCGCGCGGGCGCGGGCTCCGCTGCATCATCGCCGGCGCGGGCGGGGCCGCCCACCTGCCCGGCATGCTCGCCGCGAAGACCACGCTGCCCGTGCTCGGCGTGCCGGTTCGATCCTCCCAGCTCAACGGCCTCGATTCCCTCCTCTCCATCGTACAGATGCCCGCCGGCGTGCCCGTCGCCACCTTCGCCATCGGACCCGCCGGCGCGCACAACGCGGGACTCTACGCCGTCGCCCTGCTCGCGACGACCGACTCGGCGCTGGCCCGGCGGCTCGATGCCTTCCGCTCGGCGCAGACCGAGCGCGTGCTGGGCCTGACACTCCCCGATCCCGCGTGATCCTTCCCGGCGGCACGGTCGGTGTGCTGGGCGGAGGCCAGCTCGGCCGCATGTTCACCCTGCGCGCGCGGGCGATGGGCTACCGCGTCGTGGTGCTGGATCCCGATCGGGTGAGCCCCGCCGGCAGCGTGGCCGACCGGCACGTCCGCGCGGGTTACACCGACGAGCACGGGCTCGACGAGCTGGCGGCGGCCTGCGCCGCGATCACCACGGAGTTCGAGAACGTACCGGCGCGGTCGCTCGACTATCTGGCGGCACGCCGGTTGGTGCGGCCGTCCGCCGCGGCGGTATCCGTCGCCCAGGACCGCGTCGCCGAGAAGACCTTCCTGCGCGATGCCGGCTTTCCCACGGCCCCGTTCGCCCCCGTGCACGACCTGGCCGAGCTCGAGGCGGCGGTCGCGGCGGTGGGCACGCCGGCGCTGCTCAAGACCAGCCGGCTGGGCTACGACGGCAAGGGGCAGGCGGCGGTCGAGCAGGCCGCCGACGCCGCTGCGGCGTTCCAGCGGCTCGGGCAGGTGCCCTGCGTGCTCGAGGAGCGGCTCGCGTTGGAGACCGAGGTCTCCGTGGTGCTGGCGCGGGGGGCGGACGGCCTGGTGGAGGCGTTCCCCGTCGGGGAGAATCGGCACCGCGACGGCATTCTGGAGACGACCGTGGTCCCGGCAGGGGTCCCGGAGGTCGTCGCCCGCGAGGCGCGCGAGCTCGCGATCCGGGTGGCGGAGCGACTGGACTACGTGGGCGTGCTCGGCGTCGAGATGTTCGTAGCGCAGCGCGGGAAGCTGTTCGTCAACGAGATCGCCCCTCGGCCGCACAACAGCGGTCACTACACGATGGACGCCTGCTCGGTGGATCAATTCGAGCAGCAGCTCCGGGCGTTGTGCGGCATTCCGCTGGACCGGCCGCGCCTCCTCTCACCCGTCGCCATGATCAATCTGCTCGGCGACCTCTGGCAGGATGGCGAGCCCCGCTGGGCCGAGGCACTCCGGCGCCCGGGCGTTCGCCTGCACCTGTACGGCAAGGCTGAGCCGCGGCCCGGGCGGAAGATGGGTCACCTCAACTGCCTTGCGGAGGACTCGACCCGCGCGCTCGCGCTCGCGCACG